>JAICRP010000146.1 GCA_025966445.1 Nocardioides sp. | reverse complement strand
GGCCTTGGTCTTGCCGGCCTCGTCGAGCGCCGAGATCAGGCCGGTGCCCATCAGGCCGCCGACGCCCACGTTGTCGAAGGACACGTAGTACGAAGCGCCGCCGCCCGGGGTGAGCCGGTCGTAGTCGATGCTCTGCACGCCGGCGTCGGTCGCCTTGTCGAGGCACGCCTTGCCGGACTCCTGGTCGATGTTGACGATCATCAGCACCTTGACGCCCTCGCCGATCATCTGGTCGCAGAGCGTGCCGAACGTCTCGACGCTGCCCTGGGCGTTCTGGATGTCGTAGCTGACGCCCGCGGCGTCGAAGGCCGCCGAGAGACTCGGCTTGTCGTTGGCCTCCCAGCGGGGCGAAGTCGTCGCGTCGGGCAGGATGACCCCGATGTCGGTACCACCGCTGTCGCCGCCGTCACCACCGTCTCCTGAGGCGGTCGAGGAGTCGTCGCCACCGCAAGCGGCGGCCGTGAGGGCCACGAGCGTCATCGTCGACACGACGGCGAGGCGTTTGAAGACAGAACTACGAACCATGCTTGCATCCTCCGGATCGTCCGAGATGGGCCGTGACGGCCGCCGCGACGAGGTCGTGGTGTGAGCACCATCACGTGTATGTTGTCGCGCACAACTTAGTAAGCCTCACGGAGGCCCCGCAAGGGGGCGGGCGGTCCATTAAGTTGTGCGAGATAACAAATCGGTTACGAACCGGTCATCGCGACGAAGCGAGACCGTCACGCCCCCGGAACAAGGAGAGAACCGCATGACAGCCACCGACTGGGGCAGCCTGCTCCCGACGCGAGACGACCGCTTCTCGTTCGGCCTGTGGACCGTGGGCTGGCAAGGCGTCGACGTCTTCGGAGGTGCCATCCGGCCACCGCTCGACCCGGCCGAGGCGGTGCACCGGCTCTCCGACCTCGGCGCGTACGGCGTCACCTTCCACGACGACGACGTCATCCCGTTCGGCTCGTCCGCCTCCGAGCGGCTCGCGCGGCTGACGCCGTTCCGCAAGGCGCTCGAGGAGACCGGCCTGGTGGTCCCGATGGTGACGACCAACCTGTTCTCGCACCCGGTCTTCCGGGACGGCGGGTTCACCAACAACGACCGCGACGTCCGCCGCTTCGCGATCCGCAAGACCCTCGACCAGGTGGACCTCGCCGCCGAGCTCGGCGCGAAGGTGTTCGTGGCCTGGGGCGGGCGCGAGGGTGCCGAGTCGGGGGCGGCCAAGGACGTCAAGGCCGCGCTGGACCGCTACCGCGAGGCCTTCGACCTGCTCGGCGACTACGTCCTCGACCAGGGCTACGACCTGCGCTTCGCGATCGAGCCCAAGCCGAACGAGCCCCGCGGCGACATCCTGCTGCCCACCATCGGGCACGCGCTGGCCTTCATCAACGAGCTCGCGCACCCGGAGCTGGTGGGGCTGAACCCCGAGACGGGGCACGAGGAGATGGCCGGGCTCAACTACGCCCACGGCCTGGCCCAGGCTCTGTGGCACGGCAAGCTCTTCCACATCGACCTCAACGGTCAGACCGGCCCCCGCTACGACCAGGACTTCCGGTTCGGCGCCGGCAACGCCCGCGGCGCGTTCTGGACCGTCGACATCGTGGAGAACGGCGGGTACGAAGGCCCGCGCCACTTCGACTTCAAGCCGCCGCGCACCGAGGACATGGACGGCGTCTGGGCCTCGGCGGCCGGCTGCATGCGCAACTACCTGGTCCTGCGCGAGAAGGTCCGCGCCTTCCGCGCCGATCCCGAGGTCCAGGCCGCGCTGGCGGCCGCGCGCGTCGACCAGCTCGCCGTACCGACGGTGGACCCGGCCGAGACCCTGGCCGACCTCCGCGCCGAGGAGTTCGACCCCGTCGAGGCCGGACGGCGCGGCATGGCGTTCGAGCACCTCGACCAGCTCGCCCTCGAGCACCTGTACGGCGTCCGCTGACATGACGCTGGTCGCGGGGGTCGACTCCTCGACGCAGTCCTGCAAGGTCGTCGTCGTCGACGCCGACACCGGGGTCGTGGCCCGCGAGGGCCGGGCCCCCCATCCCGAGGGCACGGAGGCGCCGCCCGAGGCCTGGTGGACGGCGTTCGAGGCGGCGTCGGCGGCGGCCGGAGGGCTCGAGGACGTGGCCGGCGTCTCCGTCGGCGGCCAGCAGCACGGCATGGTGTGCCTCGACGAGTCGGGGTCCGTGGTCCGCGACGCGCTGCTGTGGAACGACACCCGCTCGGCCCACGCGGCCGAGGAGCTGATCGCCGACCTCGGAGGTGCGTCGGCCTGGGCGGACGCGGTCGGCTCGGTGCCGGTCGCGTCGTTCACGGTGACCAAGCTCCGGTGGCTCGCGCACCACGAACCGGAAGCGGCTCGCCGTACCCACGCCGTCTGCCTCCCGCACGACTGGTTGACCTGGCGGTTGCGCGGCTCGGGAGACCTCGCCGACCTGGTGACTGACCGGGGCGACGCGAGCGGCACGTGCTACTGGTCCCCGGCGACGGGTGACTACCGCCGCGACCTGCTCGAGCTCGCCCTCGGACACGACGCCGTGCTGCCGCGGGTCCTCGGGCCGAGCGACAGGGCCGGCTATGCGACCGGTGGCCAGGTGCTGGGGCCCGGCACGGGCGACAACGCGGCCTCGGCGCTCGGTCTGGACGCCCGCCCCGGCGACGTCGTCGTGTCGATCGGGACCTCCGGCGTCGCGTGCGCCGTCTCCGAGGTCGCGGCGGCCGACCCGTCCGGCATCGTCGCCGGCTTCGCCGACGCCACCGGCCGCTACCTGCCGCTCGTCTGCACCCTCAACGCCGCGCGGGTCCTCGATTCCACCGCGCAGCTCCTCGGCGTCGACCACGCGGGCCTCTCCGACCTCGCCCTCGCTGCTCCTCCGGGCGCCGGCGGCGCGGTGCTGGTCCCGTACTTCGAGGGCGAACGCACACCCGACCGCCCGCACGCCACCGCCTCGCTTCACGGCCTCACCCTCGACACGTGGACCCCGGCGACCGTCGCCCGCGCGGCCGTCGAGGGCCTGCTGTGCGGGCTGGCCGACGCCATCGACGCCCTGGAGGAACACGGGGCGGTCGCCTCGCGGGTGCTCCTGGTGGGCGGTGGAGCGGCGTCCCGGGCTGTCCGCGAGATCGCACCCGCCGTGCTCGGCCGGCCGGTCCACGTACCTCCCCCCGGTGAGTACGTCGCGCGGGGCGCCGCTCGCCAGGCCGCCTGGGTCCTGGCCGGTGCGGACGAGCCGCCGATGTGGGAAATTGCCTCCACGACCGTGCACGAGGCCGAGCCGACACCCGCTGTGCGGGAGCGCTACGCCGAGGCACGCGATCGGGTCCTGGACCGCACGACGTAGGAGATCGCCATGAACCTCGACTCCCGGCTGGTCACCACCCGCCGATCGCTGCACGCAGTGGCGGAGCTCGTCCTCGCCGGCCCGCAGCACACGCTGACCGGGGAGATCTCGCTGCGGAGCGTGCCGGGCGGCTTCGCCACGACCCACGCGCCGTCGCTCAGCGTCGTCGGCACCGAGGTGCTCGGTCTGGCCGGTGCCGTCGGCATCAACGGCCACACCCCCGCGTCGCTGGCCTCGGCGCTCGGGCTGGAGGCGACGTCACTGTCCGCGGTCTACACCGACGGCTCCGGCGTCGGGCGGCACGACCCGCTCGAGGTCGACGCCGCGGCGGCCGCCACGATCGCGGACGCGTTCGCCGCCGGCGACGCGGCCCTGCGGTCACTGGCGCCCGACGAGACCCCGATCCTGTGGCCCGAGCACTTCGACATCGGCATCAGCGTCGACGAGGTCAACTACGGCGTCTCCGCCGGCGACGGCTACGTGGCCGTCCCCTACGCCTACGTCGGCCCGTGGTCGCCGCCAGCACAGGACGACTACTGGAACGCACCCTTCGGCCGCGCGCTCCCGGTCGACGAGATCGACGACCTGCTCGCGTTCTTCACCGACGGCCGCGACCGGATCTGACCGCTACGGGCCAGGCGGCGGTGACGGTGGCAGGCTCACCGCCGCTTCGGGTCGGCGCCTGCCACCTGGGTCGGCAGACGGGCGATGTCGGGATGCATCGCCACCGCGTTCACCACCGCCGAGAACACCGCCAGCGCGACAGCCCAGCCCGCATGGCCGGCCACGGCGAGACCGACCACGCCCGCACCGATCACCAGCACCTTGGCGACGGGGCGCGCAACCGGTCCGCCGTACCGCGCCTTGGGCGAGGCGAAGAGGAACCACACGACCACCCCGGCGGCCGCGGCGAGGACCGCCAGCAGCCCGCCGCCCGCGTCGGCGCCCCACACGGCCAGCGCGGCCATCACGAGCAGCTCGTCGAGGAACACCAGCGCGAGCACGGACCAACCCAGGCCAGGAGGAACCCTCACCCGGAGAGACTAGGCGTACGGTGGCGGCACGGAGCCACTCAGGCAACCGACTCGAGGGAGCCGCGATGAGCGACAAGTCGCCACGCCAAGGCATGTCCAAGAAGTCCGGAAAGACCATCAAGGAGAAGCGCGCCGAGAAGCGCGACAAGGGCCACGTCGAGACGATGTCGGAGACGATGCACCCCAAGAAGAAGTAGCGCTCGACCCTAGGCTCCGGGTCATGACTGTGACCCTCCGTCCCGGCACCCCCGACGACGCGGCCGCCGTCGCCGACATCTGGCACGCGGGCTGGCACGTGTCCCACCCGGGGCACGTACCCGACGGGCTGACGGAGCGACGCACGCTCGCGGCGTTCCACGAACGGTCGCCCCGGCGCGTCGCCGACACGACCGTGGCCGAGGTCGACGGCGACGTGGCGGGCTTCATCATGGTCGTCGACGACGAGGTCGAGCAGATCTACGTGAGCCCGGCGCACTTCGGCAAGGGAGTCGCCGGCGCGCTGATGGCCGAGGCCGAGGGCCGGGTCGCCGCGGGCGGCCACGACGTCGCCTGGCTCGCCGTGGCGATCGGCAACTCGCGGGCCCGGGCGTTCTACGAGAAGACCGGCTGGGTCAACGTCGGTGACCTGCCGTACGAGGTCGAGGCGCTCGGCGAGAAGTTCATCTCGCCGTGCCGGAGGTACGAGAAGCGGGTCCGCTAGTCCCAGGCCTCGGCCAGCAGCGCGCGGGTGTCCTGCAGCAGCTGCGGCAGCGTCTTGGTCTGGCCGATGACCGGCATGAAGTTGCTGTCGCCGACCCACCGCGGCACGACGTGCTGGTGCAGGTGGGCCCGGATGCCGGCTCCGCCCGCCGTGCCCTGGTTCATGCCGACGTTGAACCCTTCGGCATGGGAGACCGCCCGCACCGTCCGCATCGCCGCACGGGTCATCGCGCCGATCTCGGCGGACTCCTCGTCGGTGACCTCGGTGTAGTCGGCGATGTGCCGGTAGGGGCAGACCATCAGGTGGCCGGCGGTGTAGGGGTACAGGTTCAGCACGGCGTACGCCGTCTCCCCCCGCCGCACGACCAGCCCGGCCTCGTCGTCGAGCCCGGGGATCCGGCAGAACGGACACTCCCCCTCCGACCCGTCGACCGGCTTGTTCTCGCCGCGGATGTAGGCCATCCGGTACGGCGTCCACAGCCGGTCGAGGGCGTCGGCGTGACCGATGCCGTCCTGGAACTCGCTCATCGGGCCGCTCCCACGAAGTCGAGGATCCGTCGCCACGCGTCGAGCCGCGCGGCCTGGTTGCGGCTCCGGCTGCCGCCGCTGCGGATCACGCCCTCGGACACCAGCGGGTAGCCCGGTGGCGTCGTGCAGAAGTGCCCGGCTCCGGGGTAGGCGACGTGGGTGACCCGGTCGCCGGCGCCCTCGCGCTCGGCGCGCGCCTCCGCGATCCGGGTGAGCCGCGTGCTCGGCCACATCGCATCGTCCTCCCCGCTGAGCATCAGCACCGGCCCGGCCGCGCGCTCGACGGCGATCTCGGCCCTCGCCACCATGTCCTCGTCGTCGATGCAGGCAAGCGGGTCGTCCTCGTCCTCGGCCATCTGGGGCACCGCCTCGCCGCCGAACCGCCAGGCCGTCTCCAGCACGTCGGTCCCCGGCCCCCAGGCGCCCCACGCGACCCCGCTGCCCACCGAGATGAGCACCGGGCCCACGTGGTCGGGGGTCAGAGCCGCGGCCAGGAGGACCAGCTCGCTGCCCCGGGACAGCCCGATCACGCATGGCGGCACGTCGTCGACGCCGTCCTGCGCACGCAACCAGTCGCAGGCGCGGGCGACGACCTCGACGTCGATGTCGCGCAGCGCGTCGGGCGTGCCTGGGTGACCCCAGTAGGCCATCGACAGCACGGGGAGTCCGTGCCCGGCCAGGAGTGCGGCCATCACCGGGCCTCCCGGACCGCCGTCCGAGCCTCCGACGACCACCACGCCACGCCCGGCCTGCGCGGGCAGGAACAACCGGCCGGCCACTCCCGGCTCGGCCACCGCGTGCTCGGTGACGCCGTCGGCGACGACGAGGCGCGCGTACGACGTGTCCACGGCCTGCTCGTCGCTCGTCGCCCGCAGCGTCACGCGCATCGGGTGCAGCATGTCCCAGTCGTAGAAGTCGGGGACCTCGGCACTCCAGAACAACCCGTACGGGTCCACGCCGCCGTAGCTGCCTCCCGAGCTCGCGTCCGCGGCCGTGTCGACCTCGCCGTCGCGGTCGGCGACGTACTCCCCCGAGCACCTCCAGCGCTGACCGCCGAGCTCGACGGTCGCCTCGATCGTGACCTGCCCGTCCGGCGGTGCGCCCGTCAGCAGCACCCCGTCGGGGCTGTCGACCAGCGCACCCGCCCGGCCGGGTCGCAGCTGCACGCGCCTCAGACCTGCTCGCGCGAGGCCACCGCGGCCGCCACCCGCTCGATGGCCTCGGCGACCGGTACGCCGTTGTCCTGGTGGCCGTCTCGGTAGCGGAACGAGACCGCCCCCGCCTCGACGTCCTGGTCGCCGGCGATCACCATGAACGGCACCTTCTGCAGCTGCGCGTTGCGGATCTTCTTCTGCATCCGGTCGTCGGAGTGGTCGACCTCGACCCGCAGCCCCCGCGCCCGCATCTGCCGCGCGACGTCGTACAGGTAGTCGTTGTGCCGCTCCGCGATCGGGATGCCCTGCACCTGCACGGGCGAGAGCCAGGGCGGGAACGCGCCGGCGTAGTGCTCGACGAGCACGCCGATGAACCGCTCGATCGACCCGAACTTGGCCGAGTGGATCATCACCGGCTGCTGACGGGTGCCGTCGGCGGCCTGGTACTCGAGGCCGAAGCCGGCCGGCTGCCCGAAGTCGTACTGAACGGTCGACATCTGCCAGGTGCGGCCGATGGCGTCGCGCGCCTGGACGGAGATCTTCGGGCCGTAGAAGGCCGCGCCACCGGGGTCGGGCACCATCTCGAGGCCCGACTCGTCGGCGACCTCCTGGAGGATCGCGGTGGCGACCGCCCAGTCCTCGTCGGAGCCCTGGAACTTGTCCTTGTGCTTGTCGTCGCGGGTCGACAGCTCGAGGTAGAAGTCGTCGAGCCCGAAGTCGCGGAACAGCCCGAGGCAGAAGTTCAGCAGGTGCTTGACCTCGCCGGCCGCCTGCTCCTGGGTGACGTAGGAGTGCGAGTCGTCCTGGGTCATGCCGCGCACCCGGGTCAGGCCGTGGACGACGCCGGACTTCTCCAGCCGGTAGACGCCGCCGAACTCGAAGAGGCGCAGCGGCAGCTCGCGGTAGGAGCGGCCGCGGGACTGGTAGATGAGGTTGTGCATGGGACAGCTCATCGCCTTGAGCCGGTACTTCGCGTTCTCGAACTCCATCGGCGGGTACATGGTCTCCGCGTAGTACGGCAGGTGCCCGGAGGTGTGGAACAGCCCCTCCTTGGAGATGTGCGGCGTGCC
>JAICRP010000212.1 GCA_025966445.1 Nocardioides sp. | reverse complement strand
TCTCGACGTTGCGCTCGAAGGCCTCGGGGGTGCCGAAGACGTCGGCGATGACCGAGTGGTCGATGACCATCTCGGCCGGGGCGAGCGGGTTGATCTTGGTGGCGTCGCCGCCGAGGTCCGCCATCGCCTCGCGCATGGTGGCCAGGTCGACGATGCAGGGCACGCCGGTGAAGTCCTGCATGAGCACGCGCGCCGGCGTGAACTGGATCTCCTTGTCGGGGTCCGCGTCCGCGTCCCAGCCGGCGAGGGCACGGATGTGGTCGGCGGTGATGTCGGCACCGTCCTCGGTGCGGAGCAGGTTCTCCAGCAGGACCTTCAGGCTGAAGGGCAGGCTCGCCACGTCCAGGCCGTCCCCGGTGACGGCGTCGAGCCGGAAGATCTCGTAGGCCTTGCCGTCCACGTCGAGCGTGCTCTTGGCGCCGAAGCTGTCCTGACTGGGCATCCGCCGTCTCCTCGTTGAAGTCGTCTGGTCGCGCTTCCCCATCTTGCCGCTGCGTCCGGGGGGTGTCGAAGGCAGGTGTCGCGGACCGGTCAACATATCTTGATATCAAGATACATGACGTCGACTCAGCGTGCCAGGCGGAAGGCGCGACGGGCGAGGCGGCGGTCTCCTGGGCAGCGGTGCGTGAGTGTTGGTTCAGCGGCCCGAAACCAACACTCACGCACCGCCACCACCGCCGACCCCGGAGCGGCGGTGCGTGAGGGTTGGTTTGGCGGTCGCGAACGAACCAACCCTCCTGCGCGCGGCCAAGCAGACCGTCGACGGGGCGGGTGGATGCGTCGGGCTCGGCCGACGAGGCGTACGCCGCGGTGCTGGCCGCGATCGGCGACCTCAGCCCCGCGTGAGCAACGCGACGCACTCCACGTGGTGCGTCATCGGGAACAGGTCGAAGGCCCGCAGCTCGCCGAGCGCGTACCCGTGCTCGGCGAAGACCGCGACGTCGCGGGCGAGGGCGGCCGGGTCGCAGGCGACGTACGCGACGGCGCGGGGAGCCCGGTCGACCACCTGCTCGACGACGGCCCGGCGGGCGCCCTCGCGGGGCGGGTCCAGGACCACGAGGTCGAACGGCTCGTCGAGGGCGGTGGCGAGCACGCGGCCGACGTCGCCGCGCACGACGCGGACGCCGCGGGGCAGGTTGGCGTGGGCGTCGCGGGCAGCGCGGGGGTGGCCCTCGACCGCGACCACCCGGTCCGGGCCGACGCGGCCGGCGAGGAACGCTGCGAACAGCCCCACGCCGGCGTACAGGTCGAGCACCCGCTCCCCCGGTTGGGGTGCGAGGAGGTCGAGCACGGTCTCCACGAGCACGGTCGGCGCGCCGGGGTGCACCTGCCAGAAGCCGTCGGCGGGCACGGCGAAGACGTGCGTCTCTCCCCCGGCCGTGACGCTCTCGGCCAGCGGCGGCTCCTCGGCCCCGGGCACCGCGATCAAGCAGTCGTCCACGGGCACCAGCTCGTGGGACCGGTGCCGGCTCATCGCGCGACGACCGTCGGGCAGGTGGGCGAACCGCGTGCGCGTGCGCCACCTCAGGCCGGCCTCGTCGCCGGGGACCCGCTGCACGACGACGGAGACGTCGAGGCCCGCCAGCCGGCGCAGCTGCTCGGCGACCACCGCGGCCTTGAGCTCGCGCTGCCGGTCCAGCGACACGTGCTGGAAGTCGCAGCCCCCGCAGAGTCCCGGCCCGGCCACCGGGCACGGCGCCGTCACCCGGTCGGCGGAGGCCGTGAGCACGTCCACGGCGTCGGCCCGCCAGAACTTGTCGCCGTCCGTCCCCTCGGTGACCACGACCTCGACCCGCTCCCCGGGGATCGCGTGCCGCACGAAGACGACGCGGCCCGCGTCGTCGCCGTCCGCGAGCCGGACCACGCAGTGGCCGCCGTGGGCCACCGGCCCGACCTCCACCGTGAACCGCTCACCGACCCGCGACCGGCCCCGTGCGGCACGGGTGCGGGGTCGTCGGCTCACGAGACGTGATCCTGCCTCACCACGGCTAGCGCTGGATCTGCCGGTCGGACGGGTGGTCCTCGACACGACCGCGCCTCAGGTCGCCGGCGCGGACCCTGGTCGTCTCGCGCTCCTCGCGCTCGCGGGCGATCTGGCTCGAGCGCAGCTGGTAGGGCACCGACGTCACCATCACGCCGGGTGTGAAGAGCAACCGGCCCTTGAGCCGCAGGGCCGTCTGGTTGTGCAGGAGCTGCTCCCACCAGCGGCCGACGACGTACTCCGGAATGTAGACCGCGACGACCCCGCGCGGGTTGGCCTTCCGGATCTGGGTGGCGTAGTCGACGATCGGCTTGACGACCTCGCGGTAGGGCGAGAAGAGCACCTTCAGCGGGACGCCCAGGTTGCGGTCCTCCCAGTCCTGCAGGAGCCGGTCGGTGGAGGCGGGGTCGCTGGCGACGTACACCCCCTCGAGCACGTTCGGCCGGGTCGCCTTGGCGAAGGCCAGGGCCCGAAGGGTCGGCTTGTGCAGCTTGGAGACCAGCACGATCGCGTGGACGCGGGTGGGGAGGATCTTGTCCTCCTCGTCGGCGGCCAGCTCCAGGGCGACGTTGTCGTAGTGGCGGCGGATGGCGCGCATGATCACGAAGAAGACCGACATGGCCAGGATCGCGATCCACGCACCGGCGAGGAACTTGGTGATCAGCACGATCACCAAGACCACGGCGGTGAACGTCAGTCCGATCGCGTTGATGGCGCGCGAGCGCATCATGTGCCGGCGTACGCCGGCGTCCTTCTCGGTGCGGAGGTTGCGGGTCCAGTGCCGGATCATCCCGAGCTGGCTGAGGGTGAAGGAGACGAAGACGCCCACGATGTAGAGCTGGATCAGCCGCGTGACCTGGGCGTCGAAGGCCTGGATCAGGGTGATCGCCATCAGCGCCAGGAAGACGATGCCGTTGCTGTAGGCCAGCCGGTCGCCGCGCGAGCCCAGGGCTCGCGGCGCATAGCCGTCCTGGGCGAGGATCGAGCCCAGCACCGGGAAGCCGTTGAACGCCGTGTTGGCCGCCAGCACCAGGATCACGCCGGTGACGGTGACGACAAAGTAGAAGCCGGGCGAGAAGTCGATGAACACGGCCCGGGCGATCTGCGCGATCACGGTGTGCTGGTCGTAGCCGGCGGGGAGCGGCTGACCGTCGATGGTGAGCCGGTCGAGGTCGTGGGGATCGACGTACTTGAGCCCCATCGCGTTCGCCAGCGCGATCACGCTGAGCATCATCGTGATGGCGATGGCGCCCAGCATCAGCAGCGTCGTCGCCGCGTTGCGGCTCTTGGGGCGCCGGAAGGCCGGCACCCCGTTGGAGATCGCCTCGACGCCGGTCAGCGCGGCACACCCCGACGAGAACGCGCGAGCGAGCAGGAACAGCAGCGCAAGCGTCGTCATGGAGTCGTCGAAACCCGGCGCGGGCGCGATGTCCAGGCGAGCACTCTCGACGTCGGGCAGGGTGCCCGCGACCAGCTGGAGCATGCCGTAGGCGCACATGCCCAAGATGGCCAGCATGAAGGCGTAGGTCGGGATCGCGAAGAAGGTCCCGGACTCGCGGATGCCGCGGAGGTTCATGGCCGCGAGCAGGATGACGAGGACCGTCGCGAACGTCGCCTCATGGCCACTGAGCGCACTGACGGCCGAGGCGGCGTACTGCGCACCCGACGAGATCGACACGGCCACGGTGAGGACGTAGTCGACGAGCAGCGCGCTGGCGACCGTCGTGCCGGCGGTCCCACCGAGGTTGACCGTGGCGACCTCGTAGTCGCCCCCGCCCGACGGATAGGCGTGCACGTTCTGCCGGTAGGACGCCACCACGACCGCCATCACGAGCGCCACGGCGATGCCGATCTTCCACGACCAGACGTACGCCGACGCGCCCGCCAGCGACAGCATGATGAAGATCTCGTCCGGGGCGTAGGCGACCGACGAGAGGGCGTCGCTGGCGAAGACGGGGAGGGCGATGCGCTTGGGGAGAAGAGTCTCGCCCAGCTGGGAGCTGCGCAGCTTCTGGCCGAGCAGGATCCGCTTGGCGACGTCGCCGACGCTCACGAGCGAACAGGATACGGTTCAACCGTGCATGTGGTGATCATGGGCTGCGGCCGCGTCGGCTCGACGCTCGCGCGAAGTCTCGAGGACCGCAACCACACGGTCTCGATCATCGACAGCGATCCCGACGCCTTCCGGCGCCTCGGCCCCGCCTTCAACGGCGACAAGGTGACCGGCTACGGCTTCGAGCAGGTCGTCCTGGAGAAGGCCGGGATCCGTCGCGCGGACGCGTTCGCGGCCGTCTCGAGCGGCGACAACTCCAACATCATCGCCGCGCGTGTCGCGCGCGAGACCTTCGGCATCCAGCAGGTCGTGGCCCGGATCTACGACCCCGGCCGCGCCGAGGTCTACCAGCGGCTCGGCATCACCACGGTCGCGACCGTCAAATGGACCGCCGACCAGGTGCTGCGCCGGATCCTGCCCGCGGGCGCCGAGCCCGACTTCCGGGACCCGTCCGGCACTGTCCGCGTCGACCAGGTGCCGGTGCCGGCGGTCTGGATCGGCCACAAGACCTACGACTTCCAGGTCCAGTCCAACAGCAGGATCGCCTGGATCGACCGTCTCGGCGAGGGCATGCTGCCGACCCGTGAGTCCGTGATCCAGGAGGGCGACCTGCTCCACCTGGTGATGCGCGAGGAGCACGCCGCCGAGGTCTTCGCGGTGATCACCAAGGGACCCGAGGAGCACTGAGTGCGCGTCGCCATCGCCGGGGCCGGAGCCGTCGGCCGTTCGGTCGCCCAGGAGCTGATCACCAACGGCCACCAGGTCCTGCTGATCGACAAGAACCCCGTCTCGATCAAGCCCGACCGCGTGCCGGAGGCGGAGTGGCTGCTGGCCGACTCCTGTGAGATGTCCTCCCTCGAGGAGGCCCGTCTCGACCAGTGCGACGTGGTGATCGCCGCCACCGGTGACGACAAGGCCAACCTGGTCACGGCCCTGCTGGCCAAGACCGAGTTCGGGGTGCCGCGCACGGTGGGCCGGGTCAACCACCCCAACAACGAGTGGCTGTTCACCGAGGCCTGGGGGGTCGATGTCAGCGTGTCGACGCCGCGCATCATGTCGGCGCTGGTGGAGGAGGCCGTCACGGTCGGCGACCTGGTGCGGCTGTTCACCTTCCGCCAGGGCAACGCCAACCTGGTCGAGCTCACCCTCCCCGCCGACTCACCGTACGTCGGGAAACCGGCGGGCCTGATCCCGTTCCCCGAGAACTGCGCGCTCGTCTCCATCCTGCGCGACGGGCAGGTCTACCGACCCGACGCAGACCAACCCGTCGAGTCCGGCGACGAGCTGCTCTTCGTCGCCGGCGCCGAGGTCGAGGACGCCCTCGAGAGGATGCTGGCGCCCTCGGCGCACGGCGGCTGACGTTGCCGCCGGTCCGTCAGAGCCGCTTCTCGAACCAGCAGCGCGCCCACTCGTTGTCGTTGTAGCGCTCGATCGAGCGGTACCCCGCCCGTTCGTACATCGCGATCGCCTCGACCAACGTGTCGTTGGTGTCCAGCCGGACGACGGCGTGGCCACGGGCACGGGCCAGGTCCTCGAGGTGCCGCAGCAGCCGAGCGCCCAGCCCCGCGCCCCGCCAGGAGTCGTGC
>JAICRP010000179.1 GCA_025966445.1 Nocardioides sp. | reverse complement strand
TCGCCCGCGGCCACCCGGGTGCCGTCGGCGACGCGGTGCTCGACCTCCAGGTCGTCGCCCAGCACGACCCGGAGCGCGAGCTCGGCCACGCCGAGCCCCGCCACGACTCCCTCGCCCCGGGCGCCGAAGTCCGCGACGGCACGAGCGCCCGCGGGGATGGTGGCGGCGCTGGTGACGTCGACGCCGGTGGGCAGGTCCTCGTCGAGCGCCGCGACCACCAGGGCGTAGACGTCAGACGGCTCCAGCCCGGCGTCGGCGAGCTCGTCGATGAGCCAGGCCGGCAACGCGTCGAACGGCGTCATGTCACGGGGACCATCGACGGGTCGGTCTGCGGGGCAGGGACGAACTCGAGCGAGATCCGGCCGTCGCTCATCCGGGCGTCGAAGTGGCCCGCGAACCGGACGTCGTCGCGTTCGGGGAAGTCGTCGCGCCAGTGCGAGCCGCGGGTCTCCTCGCGCAGCTCGGCCGCCCGGGCCATGGCGGTACTCACGGTCAGCAGGTTCGTCAGCTCCCAGGCCGCCTGGTCGACCAGGTCGGTCGACCGCTCGCCCATGGCGCCGAGGCGGGCGACGGCCCCGGCCAGTCCGGCCGCCGACCGCAGCACGCCCACCCGGTCGGTCATCAGCTCCTCCATCGCGTGTCGGAGGTCGCCGGAGACGAGCCCGGCCGTACGCCGGTCGGGGGCGGCCGTGCGCTGCTCCGGGAGCTCTCCGGGCAGCACGTCGGAGATCCGCCGGGAGAAGACCAGCCCTTCCAACAGCGAGTTGGACGCCAACCGGTTCGCCCCGTGCACGCCCGAGCACGCCGCCTCGCCGGTGGCGTACAGACCCGGGACCGACGTGCGGCCCCACAGGTCGGTGACCACCCCGCCCGAGGCGTAGTGGCACGCGGGGGCGACCGGGATGAGCTCGGTGACCGGGTCGACGCCGTAGGAGCGGCAGGTCACCAGGATCGTGGGGAACCGACGCTCCCAGAACGCCTCGCCGAGGTGCGTGGCGTCGAGCCACATGTGCGGGTGGCCGGTCTCGTGCATGCGGCGGGTGATCGCCTTGGCCACCACGTCGCGCGGCGCGAGGTCGGCGAGCTCGTGGACGCCCTGCATGAACCGGTTGCCCTCGAAGTCGACGAGGTACGCGCCCTCACCCCGGACCGCCTCCGAGATCAGCGGCTGCTGGCCGCGGGAGTCGGGCCCGAGGTACATCACGGTCGGGTGGAACTGCACGAACTCCAGGTCGCGCACCCTCGCGCCGGCGCGCAACGCGATCGCCGTACCGTCCCCGGTCGCGACCGCCGGGTTCGTGGTCTGCGAGAACACCTGGCCCAGTCCGCCGCTGGCCAGCACCGCGGCTCGGCAGTGGACCGCGCCCACACCGTCGATCTGGCCCTCCCCCATCACGTGGAGGGTGAGGCCCGCGACCGCACCCCCGTCGTCGAGCAGCAGGTCGACAGCCAGCGCGTGCTCGATCACCTCGATCTCCGGCGCAGCCTGGATGGCGGCGATCAGAGCCCGCTGGATCTCGGCGCCGGTGGCGTCTCCGCCGGCGTGGGCGATGCGGTCACGGTGGTGGCCGCCCTCGCGGGTCAGGCTGAGGTCGCCGGCGGAGTCGTGGTCGAAGTTCGTGCCGAGCTCGATCAGCTCGCGGACCGCGGCCGGGCCGTCGGTGACCAGGACGCGGACGGCCTCCGCGTCACAGGCGCCCGCCCCGGCGACCAGGGTGTCGCGCTCGTGCTGGTCCGGGGTGTCACCGGGACCGAGCGCGGCGGCGATGCCGCCCTGCGCCCACTGGGTGGAGCCGGCGTTGAGGACGTCCTTGGTGACGACGAGGACCCGGCCCACCTTGTCCTTGAGGCGCAGCGCCGCGGTCAGGCCGGCGATGCCGGAGCCGACCACCACGACGTCGCACGTGGTGCTCCACCCGGGTGCGGGAGCGAGCAGGCGCTCCGGCAGGGGCGCGCGCGTCATCCCGCTGGACATGTCGCGAGACTAGTGGCGCTCGGCCGCGCGGCCGTCGCCGCGGGTCAGCCGTGGATCGCCGAACGTCTCGGCCGGGTCGTACCCGGTGGCCAGGATCTTGTTGTCCGCGTCGACGAAGACCACGCGCGGTCGGAACGCCTTGGCCTCGGCGGTCTCCAGCTGCCCGTACGCGATCAGGATGACCACGTCGCCCGGGTGCACGAGGCGCGCCGCGGCCCCGTTGATCCCGAGCACGCCGGAGCCGCGCTCGCCGGCGATCGTGTAGGTCTCCAGCCGAGCCCCGTTGGTGACGTCGACGATGTGCACCAGCTCGCCCGGCAGCAGGTCGGCCGCGTCCAGGAGGTCCTCGTCGACGGTCACCGACCCGACATAGTGAAGATCCGCCTGCGTCACCGTCGCCCGGTGGATCTTGCTCTTCATCATGGTGCGCAGCATCAGGAAGCGCCTTCCTGTGGAGAGAGTCGGGATGGTCCCTGGTCGACCTGAGGCCCGAGCACGAGCGGCAGGTTGTCGATGAGACGGGTGCTGCCGACCCGGGCCGCGATGATGGCGCGCGCCGCGGTGCCCGGCGGCGGCTCGGCGGGGAGGCCACCCAGGGAGGGGTCGGTGATCACGAGGTAGTCGAGGTCGACGCCAGGGGACCGGCTCAGCTCGGTGCGGGCGGCGGCCTCCGCGGCGGCCAACCCCTCCGCGGCGGCCGCCTGGGCGGCCCGGAGCGTGCGGCTCAACGCGAGGGCGGTACGGCGTTGCTCGTCGTCGAGGTAGCGGTTGCGGCTCGAGAGGGCCAGCCCGTCGGGCTCGCGGACGGTCTCTCCCCCGAGCACCTCGACCCCGAGGCACAGGTCCGCGCTCATCCGCCGGACCAGCGCCAGCTGCTGGTAGTCCTTCTCGCCGAACACCGTCACGTCGGGCCGGACCAGCCCGAACAGCTTGGCCACCACCGTCAGGACGCCGGCGAAGTGGCCGGGCCGCGACGCGCCCTCGAGGATCGTGGCCAGCGGACCGGGCTCGACGGTGACCTGCGGCCTACCTCCCGGGTAGACCTCGTCGACCGACGGCGCGAAGAGCACGTCGACGCCCTCGGCCTCGCAGAGCGCCCGGTCCTCCTCGAACGTGCGCGGGTAGCGGTCGAGGTCCTCCCCCGGCCCGAACTGCAGGGGGTTCACGAACAGCGACACGACGAGGGGCGCGCCGGGCCCGATCTCGGCGCGGGTCCGGCGCATCAGGCTGGCGTGGCCCTCGTGCAGCGCGCCCATCGTGCAGACGAGGCCCACGCGCTCGCCGCGGACGCGGCGGGCCGCGAGCAGGTCGGCCAGCTCCTGGCGGGTGCTCGCGAGCACCGGGGACACGACGTTCCTCAGATGTGTTCGCGCGGGGAGACGGGAGCGTCGACGGCCGCCAGCGCGTCGTCGAGCACCTGACGGATGCGGTTCGCGCGGATCGGCAGCACGCGGCCGTCGGTGACGACGCGGTCGAGCGTCGCGCGAGCCATGGCGACGTAGGACGGCAGCGTGTGCGGTGCCGTGGCGGCGATCTCGGCCAGGTGGCCGCGGATGGTGCCGACGTCGCCGCGGACGATGGGACCGGTCAGGGCGGCGTCGCCCTGGGCGAGCGCGTTGTCGAGGGCGGCGTTGAGCAGCGGGCGCAGGGTGGCGGCCGGGTCCTCGGCGCCGGCAGCGCCGAGCAGCTCCATGGCCTGGGTGACCAGGGTGACGAGGTGGTTCGCGCCGTGGGCCAGGCCAGCGTGGTAGAGCGTGCGCTTGTCCTCGGGGACGAACATCGGCAGCCCGCCGAGGTCGCCGACCAGCCTCTCGGCGAGCTCGCGTTCCGCCGGGCCGGTCGTGACGCCGTACACGCAGCCGCGCAGGCGGGGCAGGTCGACGTCGGTCCCGGTGAACGTCATCGCGGGGTGCATGGCGATGGCGCGGGCGCCCACGGCGATGACCGGGGTGAGCACCGCGAGGCCGTGCCGGCCGCTGGTGTGCACGACGACCTGGCCCTTCCGGATGGCTCCGGCGCCGCTGAGCGTCGTCGCGACGTTGTCGAGCATGTCGTCGGGGACCGTCAGCAGCAGCACATCGGCGGCACGTGCGACCGCGGTCGGCTTGAGGAGCGGTACGCCGGGCAGCAGGGCCGCGGCCCGCTCGCGCGAGGCGTCGGACTCGCCGGCGACGGCGACGATCTCGTGGCCTGCGGCGCGGAGGCCGGCGGCCAGGACGGCGCCGACACGGCCGGCACCGATCACCCCCACACGGAGGGCACCGATGGATCGCGTCATGTTGCCTCGAACCTCTCGTTTCAGTCCCGCCGCCCACTCCCAGGAAGGAAGCCGGTCAGGTACCAGACGATTGCTCTTGGTGGTCAACACGAGGTTACGGGGCGCTCTTCCAGCCGCCTACCCGAACCGGGAGTGACGTACCCGACATTCAGCCCACTTGCAGCGGCCGCGGTGCGCGGGGCAGCCATTCCCGAGTCACGAAGTCCACGATGTGCGTGCCCTCGGGAGCGAGGATGTCGTGCACCCCGGCAGGGACCACACCCTCCTTGAGGGCGTTGAAGACCTCCCACTCGCGGCGCTTGCGCTTGTTGCGGAAGGACGTCGCGAACGATGCCGGGTCGGTCCAGTGCGCGAACTCGTCGCCGTCGAGGTACTTGAGCTCCACGCACAGGCCCTGCGGCAGCCCGATGGAGCGGACGCCGACGGGTGTGGTCCGGATCTCCCACTCGAAGGCCTTGGTGAACACGAAGTCCGGGCCGATGGGGAAGCCCCACTCCTCGGCGTTGCGCAGGCCGAGGTCGAGGTAGCCGTGGCGGTCGTCGGCGAGGTACAGCCCGTGGCGCGGAACGCGCAGGATCGAGGCGACGTCGCCGACCTGCCAGCCGAAGTCGGCGATCGAGACCTCCCCCTCGGTGGTCAGCACCATGTCGCCGTCCCACTTGTAGGAGTAGCGAGTCGAGACCTGGGCGAAGCACCAGTTGTAGAAGTACGAGAGGGAGTGCACCGAGAGCTCGTGCT
This sequence comes from Nocardioides sp., assembly GCA_025966445.1. Classification (GTDB taxonomy): domain Bacteria; phylum Actinomycetota; class Actinomycetes; order Propionibacteriales; family Nocardioidaceae; genus Nocardioides. Next base: position 1,880 of record JAICRP010000179.1, on the reverse strand, counting down.
GGGCGAGGTGCTCGGCGCCGGCGCGGGCGACGTCGAACGGGTAGGTCGTCTGGCGGAACTTGTCGGCGTGCCCCGAGCGGGCGACGGTCTCGGCCGCCACCTCAAGGGTCCCGTCGGTGGAGCCGTTGTCGACGAGCAGCACCTCGTCGCACGCGCGCAGCAGCGGCGGTAGCACCCACGGCAGCGACGGCGCCTCGTTCTTCACGCGCAGCACCGCGGTGGTCCCGGGCCGCAGCCCGCCGGGCCTGGTCCAGGGCCAGACGATGTCGTAGTCGCTGTGTCCCTCGAGGTTCGAGATCCCGGTCCCGGCAGGCGGGACGGTCACCTCTCGCGTCCGAGGACCTTGCGCACCCTGCGACGTACGCCGGGCGGGATGGCGGCGCGCAGGCCGTGCGGGAGCCGGTCGGCGAGGTCGCGCGGCTCCTCGACCACCGCGGGGGCCGCGGCGCGGCCACCCTTGAGCTCCCGCTTCACCCGCTGCTCGGCGGCGACGACGGAGGAGCGCGAGATGGCCTCGGCCTCGGCGTACAGGTCCACGTACGCCTCGCGCAGCTGGTCGAGGGTGGCGTGCGCCTCAGCGGTGTCGCCGCCCGGCTCGGCCAGCTTGTTGAGCTCGTCCCAGGTCTGCTCGGTCAGGTCGTGCAGCTTGGGCGGCAGCTGGAGGTCAGCGAGGCTCTGGGTGACCCGGCGCAGGCCGGGGTCCACGAACCGGTGACCGTCGCGGATCTGCTCACTCTTGGCGTGCAGCACGTGCTGGAGCTCGAGCTGCTCGCCGAGTTGCATCACGACCTTGACCCAGTCGTCGAGCAGGTCGCCGTAGCGGACGAAGACGCGGCCGCCGTCGGCGACAGACTCGCGGGTGGCGCGCTCGGTGTGCAGCAGCATGTTGAGCCAGCTGGCCGCAAGGTGCGCCGAGCCCAGCCGGTTGGCGTAGTACTTCTGCTTGCTGCCGACGACCTCGGACGGCGGCCGCAGCATGGTCGCGAACACCGGGACGGCACCGTCGCGGATCGCGGCCACCCGCCACAGGCCGAGGAACCAGGACAGGCGCGGGTCCTTGACCACCAGCTCGTGGTTGACGGCGAAGTGGCCGTCGAGCCACTCGGCGGTGCGGATCCGCTCCGGCTCGCGCGTCGACACGCGGCCGGTCTCGAACCAGGCGTCGGGGCGCGCGTCGCTGACCTGGACGCCGGCGTCCTTGAGCAGCCGGTCGTGGTGCTCGACCACCCAGGCGGGCTCGCCGAAGCCCTTGGGGTTGGACTCGTCGGGCACCACCTCGGGCTGCGGCACGTGCAGGCCCATCAGCTGCATGAGGCCCGACAGCGTGCTGGTGCCGCTGCGGCCGGCGCCGGCCACGAAGAGCACCTTGCGCGGGTAGTCCTCGGGCTCGAGGTCGCCCGGCGCGCTACCGCCTCGGGTGTCTGTGGTGGGGCTGCTCACGGCTGGGAAGCCTATCCGGTGGAACTGGATAGGTTCGCTTCGTGAGGTTCGGGATTCGACCGAAGCGCGTGCTGCCGCGGGTCACGGTCGTCGTCCCGGTCTACGACGTGGAGCGCTGGCTCCCCGAGTCCCTCGACAGCGTGCTCGGCCAGAGCGGCGTCGACCTCCAGGTCGTGGTGGTCGACGACGGTTCCCCCGACGGGTCCGGGGCGATCGCGGACGCGTACGCGGCCCGCGACCACCGGGTCCGCGTCCTGCACGTGCCGAACGGCGGCCTCGGCTCGGCCCGCAACGTCGGGACCGAGCACGCGAACGGGGAGTACCTGGGCTTCCTCGACTCCGACGACGTGCTGCCCGCCGGCGCCCTGTCCCGCCTCGCGCGGAAGCTCGACGAGACGGGGTCCGACTTCGTGACCGGTTCGGTCGCTCGCTGGGAGCGG
>JAICRP010000017.1 GCA_025966445.1 Nocardioides sp. | reverse complement strand
GGTAGAGGAGGGGCAGGCCGGAGTCCTCGACGTAACCGTTGCCGCCCAGGCACTCCAGCGCCTCCGCCACGAAGCCCGGCGTGCGCTTGCAGACCCAGAACTTCGCCAGCGGCAGCGCGATCCGGCGGAGCGCCGCCTCGTGGGGGTCGTCGATGCGGTCGACGGCCGCCGCCAGCCGGATCGCGAGCGCGGTCGCCGCCTCCGACTCCACGGCCAGGTCGGCGACCACGTTCTGCATGAGGGGCTTGTCGGCCAGCAGCGAGCCGAACGCCGACCGGTGGGCGACGTGCCAGGACGCCTCGGCGAGCGCGTGCCTCATCAGGGAGGCCGACCCGAGCACGCAGTCGAGCCGGGTCGCGGCCACCATCTCGATGATCGTGCGGACCCCGCGGCCCTCGTCGCCGAGCCGTCGCGCCAGCGTGCCGTCGAGCTCGATCTCCGACGAGGCGTTGGACCGGTTGCCCAGCTTGTCCTTGAGCCGGACGACGTCGAGCCGGTTGCGGCTGCCGTCGGGCAGCGCGCGGGGGACCACGAAGCACGACAGCCCCTCGGGCGCCTGCGCCAGCACCAGGAAGACGTCGTTCATCGGCGCTGAGGTGAACCACTTGTGGCCGTGGAGCGTGTACTCGCCCTCGACCTGGGTTGGCCTGGCCTCGGTCACGTTGGCCCGGACGTCGGAGCCGCCCTGCTTCTCGGTCATGCCCATGCCGGCCAACGCGCCGGCCTTCTCGGCGACCGGCCGGATCCCGGGGTCGTAGGTCGTCGCGGCCAGCGCCGGCGTCCACTCCTTCGCCAGAGTCTCGTCGACGCGGAGGGCCGGCACGGCGGCGTACGTCATGGAGATCGGACACCCGTGGCCCGGCTCGGTCTGCGACCAGGCCAGGAACCCCGCCGCACGGCGTACGTGGGCATGGTCCGAACCCGACTCCCAGGCAGCCGCCTGCAGCCCGTGCCCGACCGCCCGCGTCATCAGCCAGTGCCACGACGGGTGAAAGGCCACCTCGTCGATGCGGTTGCCGAAGCGGTCGTACGTCGAGAGCTCCGGCTCGTGGGTGTTGGCCAGCATCGCGTGCTCGCGGGCCTCCGCGGAGCCGGCCTCCCGTCCGAGGGCGGTCAGGTCGTCGACGACGTCCGCCGAGGCGTGGCGGACGACGGCCTCGACGAGGGCGGCGTCCGAGGTGACCACGTCGTGACCGACCAACGGTGGAGGCTGGTTGCCCGCCACCCGCACGCCACTCTCCTGGGAAGCCATGGGGACCACGGTAAGGGCCCTCGCTCTCGTTACCGTAGGCGCATGTCCGCCCTCCCCGACCGTGTCAGTGGCGGTGCCACTGCGGGACGGCAGGCGGCGGCGGAGCGACCGCGGTGGCGCCGCACCCTCGACCCGCTGTGGCAGGTGGTCGTCGCCACGGTGGGATCGTGCATGCGCCATCGGGTCACCGGGCTCGCGGCCGAGGCGGCCTTCTTCGCGGTGCTCTCGGTCCCGCCGCTGATCTTCGCCATGGCGGGCGCCATCGGCTACGTCTCGGACCAGTTCACGGCCGCGCAGATCGACGACGTCCGACAGGCCGTGCTCGACCTGGCCTCGCGCGCCCTCACCGACCGCGCGGTCGACAAGATCATCACGCCCACCATCGACGACGTCCTGGGTGGCGGTCGCCTCGACGTGATCTCGGTCGGGTTCGTGCTGGCCCTCTGGTCGGGTTCGCGGGCGATGCACGTGTTCGTCGACACCATCACGATCATGCACGGGCTCGGCGGGCACCGCGGGATCATCAAGACCCGCGCCCTGTCGTTCGGGCTCTACCTGCTGGCCATGCTGACGGGCGTCGTGTCCATCCCGCTGATCGTCGCCGGGCCGTCGCTGGTGCGGGCGTGGCTGCCCGACCAGCTCGACTTCCTGATGGGCTTCTACTGGCCCGCGGTGCTGGCGCTGAGCATCTGCTTCCTGGCGACGCTGTACCACGTGTCGGTCCCGGTCCGGACGAACTGGACGTTCAACCTGCCCGGGGCGACGTTCTCGCTGGCCTGCTGGATCCTGGGCTCGTTCGGCCTGCGGTGGTTCCTGACCGCGACCGCGGCTGACTCGCGGTCGATCTACGGACCGCTCGCCGCCCCGATCGCGGTGCTGCTCTGGCTGTACCTCGTCGCCATCGCCGTGCTGATCGGCGCGGCGGTCAACGCGTCGTTCGACTCGGTCTTCCCCCAGAAGGCGACCACGTCCGCCCGTCTCGAGCTGGTCCAGCGGCTACGCCAGCGGATGGCGCGGGAGGCGGACGAGGATCCCGCCGAGTCGGCGGGGCCAGCCGCGTCCGAGGGGCTAGATTCGGGCCGTGCCGGATGAGTCGACCGCCGAGGGGCGCATTCTCGTCGACCGTCAGCTCGGCAGCCGGATCGCCCTGCCGGAGCAGGCTCGCTCGCCCTGGTGGGAGCTGGGCCGGCGGCTGCTGGCCGCGGCCGCCATCCTGGTCGGCACGGTCCTCATCGTGTACTTCGACCGGACGGGATACCGCGACGGCAACGACCCGTTGAACAACTACGCCGTCGACTTCAAGGACTCCATCTACTACACGACCGTCACGCTGAGCACGACCGGCTACGGCGACATCGCCCCGGTCAGCGACCGCGCCCGGATGGTCAACGCGTTCATCATCACCCCGTTCCGCATCGCGTTCCTGGTCCTGCTGATCGGCACCACCCTGGAGGTGCTCGCGTCCCAAGGCCGCGAGATGTTCCGCGTCGCGCGCTGGAGGAAGAACATGGGAGAGCACGTCGTCATCGTGGGCTACGGCACGAAGGGCCGCAGCGCCGTCGAGACCCTGGTCAACAACGGCCAGGACCGCGAGGCGATCGTCGTGGTCGACAAGGGCGCCACCGCGCTCGCCGACGCGCACGCCGACGGTCTGGCCGTGGTCACCGGCGACGCGACCCGGCGCGAGGTGCTCCAGCGCGCCGGGATCTCGACGGCCAGCCACGTCATCATCACCACCGACCGCGACGACTCCAACGTGCTCGCCACGCTGACGGTGCGTCAGCTCAACCCCGAGGCCTGGATCGTCTCCGCGGTGCGCGAGCAGGAGAACGTCCCGCTGATGAAGCAGTCCGGCGCCGACTCGGTGATCACCTCCTCCGACGCCGTCGGCCGCCTGCTCGGACTCTCCTCGCTCTCGCCCACGCTCGGCTCGGTGATGGAGGACCTGCTCACGTACGGCGAGGGGCTCGAGGTCGCCGAGCGCGACCTGCTCGTCACCGAGGTCGGCAAGCAGCCCCAGGCGCTGCCCGACCAGGTGATCTCGGTGGTGCGCGACGAGAAGGTCTACCGCTACTTCGACCCGGTCGTGACCCAGCTGGCCCGAGGCGATCGGTTGATCGTGGTCCGACCGGCCAAGGAGCTGCCGTGGGCGCCGCGACCGGGCACCCACAACGAGACCCTGGCCGACGAGGAGGACTGAGCATCCGGTGACGGTCGGCACCACGCCGAGCACCGGGACCAGTGCCCGGCCGAGGCCCGGGCTGGGCGTGGCCTTCGCGTTCCTCGCGGCGGGTCTCGTGCTCGGGTTCATGGGACGCGCCACCGTCATCGAGGGCACCGATCTGGCCGCCGTCTGGCCGGCGGCCGGGGTCGGGGTGGTGTGGCTGCTCGTGCGGCAGGCCGGACCGCTGAGCCTCGACACGGCGCTCCTCGGCGGCGCCATGGTCACCTCGGCCCTGGTGTCCGGGTTCCCGCTGTGGTTGTCGCTCTCGCTGCCGACCACCCACCTGTTGCAGACGGTCATCATCGTCGAGCTGATGCGCCGGACCCTGCCCGAGCTGTGGGGCTGTGGAGGTTCCGAGGCCATCGACTCGCCGCGGCGGCTGGCCCGCTACCTCGCCTGCGTCGGCGCCGGCGTCCTGGTCAGCACGGTCGTCGGCGTCTCCTGGTGGCGGCTGGCCGGCCAGGAGGCCGACCTCTCGCTCGCCCTGCTCTGGTTCGGGCGCAACGCCTGCGGGGTGCTCGTCGTGGCGACGGCACTCCTGCTGCTCCTGCAGTACCTCGACCAGCCCCGGCCCCGGCGCAAGCAGTGGGCCGGCAGCGGGCTGGAGTTCGTCGCCGCCTGCACCACCAGCGCGCTGCTGTACGGGCTGGTGTTCCTGGGTGACGTGCACGCGTTCCTGTACCTGCTGCTGGGCGTCGTCATCTGGTTCGGCGTCCGGTTCGGGACCCTGACCAACGCGTGGCACACCGTGGTCGTGGCCAGCGTCGCGGTCGCGGCCACCCTGGCCGACACCGGCCCCTTCGCCCACGACGGAGCGATCGAGAACGTGCTGCTCGTCCAGCTGTTCGTGCTCGCCTCGGCCGTGATGGGGCTGGCCCTGTCCACCGGGCTGGACGAGCGGACGAGCCTGACCGCCGAGCTGCGCCAGACCTCGCGGGAGATGACCGACCAGGCCCAGCTCCTCAACGCCGTGGTCAACTCGATGGCCGAGGGCCTGGCGGTGGTCGACGACGCCGGCCGATGGCTGCTCCGCAACCCGGCCGCCACCCGGGTCGGTGGCCTGGCCGGCGACCTGCAGGCCCTGCTCTCGTCGGGCTCCGGCGCGGGCAACCCGCTGGCAATGGCCCTCGCGGGCGGCACCGTGCGCGACCGTGAGCTCGTCGTCTCCGGGCCGCCGGGTGCCGGCCGGATCCTGGCCGTCTCCGCCGCCCCGCTGCCCCGCGACACCGACACCGGCCGGGCGCGCGCGCTGCTGATCTTCCGCGACGCCACCGTCGAGCACGCCCGGCGCGTAGACCTCACCGCCTTCGCCGAGGTGGTGGCCCACGACCTCCGCAACCCCTTGGCCGCCGTGGAGAGCTGGACCGAGATGATGGCGGCCGAGCTCGAGGACGGCGATGTCGAGACCGACCTCCTCGAGGAGTACATCGACCGGGTGGGCAGCGGGGCGCGCCGGATGACGGCCCTCATCGAGGACCTGCTCGGGCGGGCGACCCAGGACGCCGCCCTCCAGCTCCGCCGCGTCGACGTGGCGACCCTGGCCGAGGACGTGGCGGCCGGCCACGGGGCCACCGACCAGGTGAAGGTGGGCGACATCCCGGAGGTACGCGCGGACGCCGCCCTCGTCCGCCAGGTCCTCGACAACCTGCTCGGCAACGCCCTCAAGTTCGTCGCACCGGGCGACGAGCCACGCATCACCGTCACGGGCCGCCGTACCGACTCGGGCACGGTCGCCGTCGCCGTCGCCGACCAGGGCGTCGGGCTGCCGCCCGGGGTCGACGAGCTCGTCTTCGAGGAGCACCAGCGCGCCCACCCGTCGTACGACGGGCGCGGCCTGGGGCTCGCCATCTGCCGCCGGGTCGTCGAGCGTCACGGTGGCTCCATCACCGCGCGCAACAACCCTGCCGGCCGGGGTGCCGTGTTCGAGCTGACCCTGCCGTCGGCGGACTGACGTGCGCGCCCTGCTCGCGACGACGGCCGTCGTGGCCGTGCTGGTGGTGCTCGCCATCGTCCGGGCGGCGTTCGACGACGGCCCGTCGGCCGACGAGCGACGCTGTCAGGAGCTCCGGCTCGCGGCCAACGCGGTCACCGACCGCGAGGACACGACCGACGACGAGGTCGAGTACCTTCGCCGCGCCCGCGCCGCCGAGAAGGCCTGCGCCAGGGTCGAGTAGGTCAGGGGCGCCAGGCCGCCTCGGTGCGGGCGACCAGGTCGGCGACCACGTCCTGGATGCTGCCACCCCGTTCGTACGCCGCCCGCTGCCGGCTCGCACCCGTGGCCGCGAGCAGCCGCTCGAAGCCGGCGGTGACGACGTCGAGATCGCCGGCCTCCTCGAGCGCCGGCCGCATCCGCCCGACGAACGTCTCCAGCACCCCGCGGGCCGGTGCGAGCTCGCCGTCGACCGGGTGCACGAGGGTGCCGGCCAGCCCGTACCTCCCGGCGCGCCAGGCGGCTGCCCGCAGGAGCTCGCTGCGCCAGGGCCGGGGGGCGGTGCCGGCCTCCCACTCGGCCGCGGCCGTGGCGGCGATCGCCCGGACGACGGCGGCGACGACGACGGCGTCGTCGGGGTCGGTGCACACGTCGGCGACGCGCACCTCGACCGTGGGCCACTCCGCGGCGAGGCGCGCCTCGAAGTAGACCATCCCGGGGTCGCTCGCGGCGCCCGCGGCCATCAGGTCCGCGACGAGGGCGTCGTACGTCGCCGGGTCGCCGAAGAGCTCCGTCGCACCAGCCGTGGGCCAGCGGCACGAGACCTGCGACCGCCAGGAGGCGTACCCGCTGTCGCGGCCCTCGGCGTAGGGAGAGTTGACGCTGAGGGCGAGCACCATCGGCAGCCACGGGCGCATCCGGTCGATGATGCCGATGCCCTCCTCGCGGGACGCGATGCCGACGTGCACATGCATCCCGCAGGTGCCGGCCTCGCGGCTGATCTCGCCGAACTCGTCGACCATCGCCCGGTAGCGGTCCTTCGGCGAGACCCGCACCTCCCCGGCTCCGAACGGCGCCGTGCCCGTGGCGACAGCAGCGACGCCGACCTCGCGGGCGGACTCGCCGACGCGGCGTCGGGCGTCGACCAGCTGGCCACGGAGGTCGCCCATCTCCGTGGCGGGCTCGGTCCGGGTCTCCACCTGGTGGCGCAGCAGCTCGCGGTCGACGGAGTCGTCATCCGGATCCCGGAGGCGGCTGAGCAGCGCATCGGCGCGAGGTGCCACGCGACCGGTCGTGGGCTCGAGGAGCAGGAACTCCTCCTCGACCCCGAACGTGCGGGCGGCGCTCAGCGGGCGAACGCGGCCACGGCCGCCTCGTTGAAGGCCGGCAGGTCGTCGGGCTTGCGGCTGGTGACCAGGTTGCCGTCGACGACGACCTCCTCGTCCCTCCAGTCGGCCCCGGCGTTGCGCAGGTCGGTCTGCAGGCTCGGCCACGAGGTCAACGTCCGGCCCTTGACGACATCGGCCTCGACCAGCGACCACGGCGCGTGGCAGATCGCGGCGACGGGCTTGTCGGCGTCGAAGAACGCCTTCACGAACGCCACCGCGTCCTCGTCGGTCCGCAGCGCATCGGGGTTGGCCACGCCGCCGGGCAGCACGAGGCCGTCGTACGCATCGGGGTCGGCGTCCGCGAAGGTGTCGTCCACGTCGAACGTGTCGGCCTTGTCGAGGTGGTGGAAGGCCTGGACCTCGCCCCTCTCCAAGGAGATGAGGACGGGCTGGCCGCCGGCGTCCTGCACGGCCTCCCACGGCGAGGTCAGCTCGATCTGCTCGATTCCTTCCTTCGCGACGGCGAAGGCGATCTTCTTGCCAGTGAGGTCGGTCATGCCGTCCACGCTAGGTCTTGCGCGGCCGTCGGACACCACACAGAGGGGTGGGACAGCACTGCCGTCGCCCCGCGACCGTGACTAGGGTCGCGACATGGCTACGAGCGTGTACGTCGCCGCGGTGGAGGGTTTCACCGGCAAGTCGACGGTCGCCCTGGGCGTCCTCGAGCAGCTCTCGCGACGGGTCGAGCGGGTGGCGGTCTACCGCCCCGTGGTCCGAGGCGACGCCGCCACCGACTACGTCCTGGACCTGCTCGTCTCGCACGACGCCGTCCAGCTCTCCTACGACGAGTGCGCCGGCGTCACGTACACGGACGTGCACCGCGACCCCGAGGGTGCGCTCGACCGGATCGTCGACCGGTTCCACCAGGTGGCCGCCAAGGTCGACGCGGTCGTGGTCGTCGGCAGCGACTACACCGACGTGGGCGCCCCGACGGAGTTCTCGTTCAACGCCCGGCTCGCCGCCAACCTGGGCAGCCCGGTGCTGCTCGTGCTCAACGCCCACGACCGCACGCTCGACGGCATCAGCACCGCCGCCGACCTGGCGGTCAGCGAGCTGAACGCCAACCACGGCACGCTGTTCGCCATCGTCGCGAACCGAGTGGACGGCGACCTGGAGGCAGTCGTCAAGGCGCTCGACGGGCACGGTGTCCCGGCGTTCGCGCTGCCGGAGGAGCCGCTGCTGAGCGCGCCGTCGGTGGCCGACCTGATGGCCGCCTGCGGCGGCACCCTCGTCAGCGGCGAGGAGTCGCTGCTGTCGCAGGAGAGCACGGGCATCGTGGTTGCGGCCATGACGCTGCCGCACGTGCTCGACCGGCTCTTCGAGGGCGCCGTCGTGGTCACCCCCGGCGACCGGCCCGAGGTGGTGCTCGGGGTGCTGACCGCGCAGGTCTCGGCGAACTTCCCGCAGATGGCGGGCATCGTGCTCAACGGCGGCTTCGACCTGCCGGAGCAGGTCACCCGGCTGATCGACGGCCTCGGGGCCACCATGCCGATCGTCGCGACCGACCTGGACACCAGCGACGCCACGCAGGCGCTGACGTCGGTCCGCGGCCGGCTGCACAAGGACTCGCCACGGAAGGTGGCCACCGCGCTGGCGCTGTTCGACGAGCGCGTCGACCGCGACGTGCTCCTCGACCGGCTCGAGGTCGCCCGTACTCGAGCGGTGACGCCGCTGATGTTCGAGCACCAGCTGATCGACCGGGCCGTCGGCGACCGGCGCCACATCGTGCTGCCCGAGGGGGACGACGACCGGATCCTGCGGGCCGCCGACACGGTGCTGCGGCGTCGCATCGCCGACCTGACGATCCTCGGCGAGCCCCGGGAGATCCAGCAGCGCGCGGCCCTGCTCGGCGTCGACATCTCCGCCGCCACGTTGCTGAGCCCGACCGACCCGGAGCTGCGCGGGCGGTTCGCGGCGGCGTACCACGAGCGCCGCAAGCACAAGGGGATCGACCTCGAGCGGGCCCGCGACATCGTCATCGACGTCTCGTACTTCGGCACCATGATGGTCGAGCTCGGCCTCGCCGACGGCATGGTCTCCGGCGCGGCGCACACGACCGCGCACACCATCCGGCCGGCGCTCGAGGTGGTACGGACCGAGCCCGACGTGTCGGTCGTGTCGTCGGTGTTCTTCATGTGCCTGCGCGACCAGGTGCTCGTCTACGGCGACTGTGCGGTCAACCCCGACCCGACCGCCGCGCAGCTCGCGGACATCGCGCTGGCCTCGGCGCGGACGGCGGCTGCGTTCGGGGTCGAGCCGCGGGTGGCCATGCTGTCGTACTCGACGGGCGCCTCCGGGGCAGGCTCCGACGTCGACAAGGTCATCGAGGCCACCGCGATGGTGCGCGAACGGGCGCCGTCGCTGCTGGTCGAGGGCCCGATCCAGTACGACGCCGCCATCGACGCCGCCGTCGCGCGCACCAAGCTGCCGGACTCCCAGGTGGCCGGGCGGGCGACGGTGTTCATCTTCCCGGACCTCAACACCGGCAACAACACCTACAAGGCGGTGCAGCGGTCGGCCGGCGCGCTGGCGGTCGGGCCGATCCTGCAAGGGCTGCGCAAGCCGGTGAACGACCTGTCGCGTGGAGCGCTGGTGCGCGACATCGTGAACACGGTCGCGATCACGGCGATCCAGGCGCAGGCGTTGGGCCGGCCATGACGGCGTACGTGCTCGTCGTCAACGCGGGATCGTCGTCACTGAAGTACAGCCTCGTCGACGGCGAGACAGGAGAGTCACCCGCGTCGGGGTCCGTCGAGCGGATCGGGGAGAGCTCCGGGCGGTTGGCGCACGAGGTCGACGGCGAGAAGCACACCGAGGACCGGGAGTTCGAGACGTTCGAGGACGCCTGGGGCGCGGTCGTCGATGCGTTCGAGGACCATGGTCCGCGCCTCGAGGACGTCGAGGTGGTCGCGGTCGGGCATCGGGTGGTGCACGGCGGCGAGCAGTTCGTGGAGCCCACCCTCGTCGACGACGACGCGGTCGCGGCCGTCGAGGGGCTCGTCCCGCTCGCGCCGCTGCACAACCCCGCCAACCTCGAGGGCATCGCGGTCGCCCGCAAGCTGTTCCCGGAGCTGCCGCAGGTGATGGTCTTCGACACGGCCTTCCACCACACGATCCCGGAGGTCGCGCACACGTACGCCGTCCCACGCGCGTGGCGCGAGGACCACCACATCCGCAGGTACGGGTTCCACGGCACGTCGCACGCCTTCGTCTCGCGGGCGGCGGCCGCTGCCCTCGGGCGCGCGGTCTCGGCGACCAACGTGATCGTGCTGCACCTGGGCAACGGCGCGTCCGCGACCGCCGTGCGCGGCGGGGAGTCGGTGGACACGTCGATGGGGCTGACGCCGCTCGAGGGACTCGTCATGGGCACCCGCTCCGGCGACCTCGACCCGGCTGTCCACATGCACCTGCACCGATCGCTCGGCTGGTCGCTGGAGGACATCGACCGCGCCCTCTACCGCGAGTCCGGGCTGAAGGGACTGGCGGGGGAGAACGACTTCCGCGAGGTGATGCGTCTGCGGGCGTCGGGTGACGTCGGTGCGGCGCTCGCCTTCGACGTGTACTGCTACCGGATCCGCAAGTACGTCGGCGCCTACTACGCCGTCCTCGGCACCGTCCACGCGGTCGTCTTCACCGCCGGGGTGGGCCAGCACAGCGCCGAGCTGCGCGCCGCCGCGCTCTCGGGCCTGGACCGGCTCGGCATCGTCGTGGACGACGTCCGCAACGAGGGTCCGGTCTCCGGCGCGACGTTCGTGTCCCCGGACGACTCCGACGTGGCGGTCCTCGTGATCCCCACGAACGAGGAGTACGAGATCGCCCGCCAGGCCCTCGAGGTCGTCCGTCGCAGCGTCCAACCGGGATAGTCCGTGACGTAACTGTCGTGAATCGCCTCGTCTGACGACAGTTGCGTCACGGACTATCCCGAGGACGGCGGCCGGAGCCGGCGAGGTACGCCGGCGTCGGGCGCCTCGGCGGGCTCGAGCAGCACCTTCACGTCGACGCAGTGGACGCCGTCGGGGCGGGCCACGACGGGGTCGAGGTCGAGAAGGGCGAGCTGGGGGACGTCGGCCGCGAGCCGCCCGGCGGCCACGACCAGGGCCTCGAGGGCGTCGACGTCCACCCGCTCGTGGCCGTGCACGCCGTCGAGCAGCGGCCAGGTCCGCAGGCCGCGCAGGGCCCGGGCGGCGTCCGAGGGCGCGACCGGCGCGAGCAGGTGCACCTCGTCGCGCAGCAGGTCGCCGGCGACGCCACCCGCGGCGACCCGGACGAGGGGGCCGTACGTCTCGTCGCGCACCACGCTGACGGCGAGCTCGACGCCGGTGACGACCGGCTGGACCCGTACGTCGACCTCGTCGGGAGGGACGTCGAGCTCGGCGGCGAAGTCCTGGACGGCCTCGACGACCGCTGCGGTCGACCCGAGACCGACGCGGACGAGCCCGCGGTCGGACTTGGCGGGTACGTCGGGGTCGGAGACCTTGACCACCACCGGCCAGCCGATGGTCTCCGCGGCCGCACCCGCCGCCGTACCTCCCCGGGCCGGCAGCCCGACGAGCTGGACGCCGTACGGAGTGAGCAGTTCGGCCGCCGCAACGGCCGGGAGCCGCTCGGGTGCCCCGCCGTGGCCGGCCTGCCGGGCGGCTACCCACGCGCGGGCGGCGGCGCTACGGGCGTGGTCGGCCGGTGGTGCGTCGTCGGCGGACACGCGACGCCACGCGGCGTACCTCATCGCCCGTGCCAGCGCGAGGACGGCGACCAGGGGAGTGCGGAAGACCGTGAGCCCGGGGGCCGGGTCGCCAGGCTCGGCGTCCGAGGCGACGACCACCACCGGCAGGCCGGTGTCGAGCGCGGCGGCCGCGGCAGCACGGCGCAGGGCGACCGGGTCGCCCAGCGTGGTCGGCACCAGCGTGACCACGGCCGCGTCGACCTCGCCGGACTCCAGCACGAGCCGGACGGCCGCCTGCACCGACGCCGGCGACACCTCGGCCCCGAGGTCGAGCGGGTTGGCCGCGCCGACGAGCGGCAGCACGTCGCGCAGCCGGTCCTGCAGGCCCGGCGACAGCACCGGGACCGAGAGGCCCTCGCCCTCCGCCATCCCGGCGGTGATCACGCCCATCCCACCGGCGTTGCTGAGCACGCCGATCCGGAACCCGCCGGGAAGCGGCTGCTGGGTGAGCACGGCCGCGGTCTCGGCGATGTCGGCTCCGCCCCGGCACGGGATCACGCCGGCCTGCGCGAACAGGGCGGAGACGCCCACACTGCCGGCGACGGACCGGCCCGCGACCACGGCGAGCAACGGCTTGCGCTCGGCGAAGCGGCGAGCGGTCCGCGCGAACTTCAGCGCGTTGCCGAACGACTCGAGGTACAGCGCCGCGACTGTCACCGTCTCGTCCTCGCCCCACGCGGCGAGCAGGTCGTTGCTGGACACGTCGAGCTTGGCGCCCAGCGACGCGAACGAGTGCACGCCGACGCCCTGGCCGCGCGCGAGGTCGAGGACGGTGAACCCGACCCCGCCCGACTGGGTCGCCACGGCCAGACCGCCCGGCCCCGGCAACGTACGGGCGAAGGACGCGTTGAGAGCCCCGTCGCGCCCGAGGGCGATGACGCCCTGCGAGTTCGGCCCGACCAGCCGCACGCTGTGCGCGCGACAGAGCGCCAGCAGGTCGCGGCCCGCGGCCGTCTGAGCGCCGCCGGTCAGCCCCGACGACACCACCACGGCCGCGCCCACACCCGCAGCGCAGGCGTCGGCCATCACGTCCGGCACCTGGTCGGCCGGCACGACCACGACCACGAGGTCGACCGGGTCCGGCACCGCGGAGACCGAGGCGTACGCCGGCACGCCGTCCACCGCGTCGGCCTCGGGGTGCACGACGCTGAGCCGGCCGGTGTACCCGCCCGACCTGATCGCGTCGAGGACGGCCCGTCCCAGTCCGCCGCCGTGGCGACGTACGCCGACCACGGCGACGCTCGCGGGCGCCAGCAGGGGCCGCAGCGAACGGGCCTCCGAGCGCCACTCGCGCCGGTCGGCGGCGTCGAGCGCCGCGGCCGAGACGTCGGTGCGCAGCTCGACGGACACCTCGCCGTCCGCGGTACGTCGCGAGACCGCGAACCCGGCGCCGCGGAACACGCGGAGCATGCCGTAGTTGTGACCGAGCACCTCGGCCTCGAAGCGGGTCAGCCCGTGTGCGCGGCCCAGGGCCGCGAGGTGCTCGAGCAGCAGGATGCCGAGACCGCGGCCGTGGTCCTCGTCGGACACCAGGAACGCGACCTCCGCGCGCTCGGGGTCCGTCACCTCGGCCGTCGCGATCCCGGCGACGCGGCCGCGGACCACCGCGACCATCGCGGCCGAGTCGGCGTTGGTCTCGTCGAAGAGGTGCTCGACGTAGCGCCGGGCGGCATCGCGGCTGGCGGTGAAGAAGCGCAGCCGCAGGGTGTCCGCGGAGACACCGGCGTGCAGGTCGAGGAGCGGCTGGCGGTCCTCGGGGCGCAGGGTACGGATGACGGCGATCGACCCATCGGCGAGCAGCACGTCGGAGGGCGGCACCGTCCACTCACGCGGTGGGACCGGCGTGAGCGCACTCATCCGGCCATCCTCACCGACGCAGCACGTAGGGGATATAGGCGCACCCCCCTAGGCTGACCCCGTGCCAGACCGTGTGCCTGACGAGCAGCAGCCGCCGCCCCCCGGGGAGCCGGCTCGACCCGAACCCGACCCGCCCGGGGACTCGACGCCCGAGCCGCGCCGCACGACACCCGTCGACGACCCGCTGCGCCGCTCGCGCACGAGCATGCTGTGGCTCGCGACGATCGGGCTCGGCCTGGTCCTCATCCTGCTGGTGGTGCTGATCCTCCAGAACACCCAGCAGGTGAGGGTGTCGTTCCTGTGGTGGGAGGGCACGCCGCCGCTGGCCGCGGCGCTGCTGATCGCCGCCGCGGGCGGCATCCTCGTCACGGCCATCGCGGGGTCGCTGCGCATCGTCCAGCTCCGCCGCCGGGTGAAGCGCCGATGAGCAAGACAGGGGCCGTCGCCAAGCACGGCAAGCGGGTCGGCCTCGAGATCATCGGCTGGGTCCTGATCGTCGCCGGCATCGCCGGCCTGATCCTGCCGGGCCCGGGCCTGCTCGGGATCTTCGCCGGCATGGTGATCCTGTCCCAGCAGTACGACTGGGCCGAACGGCGCGTCGAGCCGGTCAAGAAGAAGGCGCTCGGCGGTGCGTCCGACGCGGTGCAGACCTGGCCGCGGATCCTGTTCGCGACGTTCTGCGCCCTCGTCACCATCGCGTTCGGGGTCTACTGGTTCGCCCAGCCGCCGGCACCCTCGTGGTGGCCGATCGACGACCAGTGGTGGCTCTTCGGCGGCTGGCCGCCCGGGATCACCCTGGTCCTGTCGGGGATGTTCGCCATCGGGCTGATCATCTACAGCTACCGCCGCTTCCGCGGGTCGCCCTACGAGGAGGACGAGGACTGATGGCCGGCCGACCCGTCGCCGTGGTGATCGCCGCCGGACCCGGCGTGAGCGGGTCGCTCGCGCGGAGGTTCGCCCGTGAGGGCTACGACCTGGCGCTGGTCGGCCGCGAGTCCGAGGTCCTGCAGGCGCTGGCCGACGAGCTGGAGGCGCGTGGTGCGACCGTGAGGTACGCCGTCGCCGACGTGACCGACGCGCCGGCGCTGACCGCGGCAGTCACGGGCATGGCCGACGAGCTCGGCCGGGTCGACTGGCTGCACTTCAACCCGAGCGCCTTCCGCCAGAAGACCCCGGTGGACCTGACCGCCGAGGAGCTGCTGACGGACGTGGGACTCGGTGTCGGCGCCTTGCTGACCGCCCTGCACGCCGTCCGGCCGTACCTCCGGGGCGGCGCCCGCGTGACCGCCACCGGCAGCATGGCCGCCGACAAGCCGTGGAACGAGGCGGCCTCGCTCGGTGTCCAGAAGGCCGGCCTGCGCAACCTGGTCCACAGCATCGACGCCACCCTCGAGCCCGACGGCGTCCGCGCCGTCTCGCTGACCGTGCGCGGCACCCTCGGCACCGACGGGCCGTTCACCCCCGACCGTGTCGCCGACGCGATCTGGGACGCCGGCCACCAGGACGAGTCGGACTGGCACACCGAGGTGCCGTACACCGGCTGAGCTCACGACGTCATACGTTCTGGTCGCCCGGGCGACCGATTCGTATGACGTCCGGCCCGCTTCCCACGCGCGACCTCGGTGGCGAGGGCGTCCAGCGGCTGCTCGAACGCTGCGAGCGGGTCGGCGAGCAGGGCCAGCCAGGCACGGGCGGCGTCGAGGCCGGCCTCGTCGACGGCGTACACGCGCCGGGTGCCCTCGGCGCGTACCGTCACCAGCCCCGCCTCGCGGAGCACCCGGAGGTGCTGGGAGACCCCGGGTTGGCTGATGGCACCGTGCGCCTGCAGCGCGGTGACGACGTCACCAGCCGACTGCTGGCCCGCCGAGAGCACCTCCAGGACGCGACGTCGGGTCGCGTCGCCGAGCGCCTCGAAGACGCCGGTCACGACTCGGGCGTGGTGTACGCGGCGTACGCCGTGTCGGCGGCCTTCGTCGCTGCTTCGGGATCGTCGCCGTCGGCGACCGCGGCGTCGCGCCAGCCGTCGGCCGCCAGGCGGAGGAGCTGCTGGCCCTCGGGCATGAAGTTCAGACCCGCGGCGACCTCGGGGTCGACGGCTTCACCGGTCTCGACGTGGATGCCGAGGCCGAGCAGCGCCATGTCCCAGCCGAGCCCCACGGCACCCGGCCCGTAGAGCGTCCACATGTCCGGGTCGGCGGGCGCCTCGTGGACGAGCTCGAGCGTCGTCTCGTCGGTACCTTCGGTCAGCGACACCGCCAGCCACGACACCATCCCGCCGAACTCCCACGTCACGGCGAACGCGCGGGGCTCGTCGCAGGACTCGACGGTGCCGCCGGCGTTGCCCACCACCTGGTACCTGCCGCCCTCGGCGAGCTCGCCGGTCACCGGCAGGAACCAACGGGGGATCCGGTCGGGGTTGGTCAGGGCGTCCCAGAGGTCTGCCTGGTCGGTGGGGTAGGCCCGGCGTGCCACCGCGATCCGGGTCGTCGCGCCGTCGCGCTGCCCGGTGCGGATCTCGCGGGTGACCAGCCCGGCGGCGGCGACGGGGTCGATGGTGGTCATGCGCGCTCCTTCCATAAGTAGTCACTTATAAATGTAGCAGATGCCTCGCCCCGTCGTGTCTGCCGGGACTCGTGGGGCAGGTGTGCCAACAATGCTGTGGTGGAGCAGCCTGCCGCGCGCCGGCGACCGGTGCTGAAGGCGGCTCTCGGGGGCGTGGCCGCCATCGGGGCCGTCGGTGCCGCCGTGCGCGTCTGGCCGGGGGCCGACCCCGAGACGGGCTCCCGCACGCTGACGCTCACGGGCTCGGCGTCCGAGGGGATCGGCGAGCTGGAGGTACCTCTCGACGGTCCGCTGCTCGCCCGTCCCGCCGCCGACGGCGGCTGGGAGACGACCGCGCTGGCCTCCACGGCGTACTCGATGCTCGCCCTGACCTGGGACGCGGGGGAGCCTCCGCCCACGGCGGAGGTACGCACGCGCTCGGACGGCGGCTGGAGCGACTGGCGAGCCGTGCCCGTCCTGAGCGACGCCCCCGACGCCACCTCCGACGAGGAGTCGCGCGTCGCCGGCACGGACCTGATGTGGATCGGGACCTCCGACGGCGTCCAGGTACGCGTCGGCTCGTCGCGTCCGAGCGGGCTCGCGCTCGTGCTGCTGAACCCCTGGGCGCAGCCGGGCGACGCCGCCGCGGACGACGAGCTCGACCCACCTCTCGGACGTACCGAGGACGAGTCGCTCTCGCAGGCCGGACGAGTGCCGCGGCCACGTCAGCGCGGGCGCCGCCAGTGGGGTGCCAACGAGCGGTGGCGCGACGGCCAGCCGCGCTACAACCGCACCATCAAGCAGGTGCACGTGCACCACACGGCGAGCGGCAACGACTACCGTCGCGGCGACGTGCCCGCGCTGATCCGGGGGATGTACCGCTACCACACGCGCTACCTGGGCTGGTCCGACATCGGCTACAACTTCCTCGTCGACCGGTTCGGGCGGATCTGGACCGGCCGCGCCGGCGGATCGGGCCGGCTCGTGCGCGGCGCCCACACGCTGGGCTTCAACGCGACCTCGGCCGGCATCGCCGTGATCGGGAACTTCGAGCTCGTCCGGCCCGCCGACGAGGTCCTCGACGCGGTCGCCGCCGTCGCCGCGTGGAAGCTGCACCCGTTCGACCGCGACCCGACGGGCAACGTGCGCGTCCGGTCGGAGGGGAGCGACCGGTACCGCCGGGGCCGCAAGGTCCGGCTGCCCACCCTCGACGGCCACCGCGACACCAACCAGACCGCCTGCCCAGGCCGCCACCTCTACCGCCGCCTCCCCGAGATCCGGCAGCGCGCCGACGCGCTCATCCGGCGCTACTCCAAGGTGCGGCTCGTCTCGCCGCCGACGTTGTCCGGCACGCCCACCCTCGGGAGCACCCTGAGCGTCGACCCGGGTTCGTACGAGCCCTCGGGCGCCGCGCTCTCGTACGTCTGGCTGCGCGACGGCAAGAAGATCCCGAGGGCCCCGGGTCGCGAGTACGTCGTGCGCCCGGCCGACGTGGGCACCCGCCTGTCCGTCCGCATCACCGCTCGCCACCCGGGCCTCAAGCCCCTGAAGCGCCGCCGGTGGGCGTCGCGACGGTCGAGTGGGCCGTCGTCGGTCTCGGTCTCCGCCCGAGTCCTCGACGGTCGCCGGCTGCGGGTCGCCGTTCGGGTCGACTCACCGCGCGGCGTGCGCCCGGTGGCCAGCGGCACGGTCGTGGTCAGGCTCGGTGAGCGCCGCGCCGTCGTCCGCCTGTCCGACGGTCAGGGAGTGGCGACGTTCGGCGCGACCCGGCCGCTGCCGCGGGGGAGGTACCGGGTGCGGGCGAGGTACGAGGGCGACCGCTTCCACGCGAAGTCCCGCGCCACCACCCGGGTGCGCGTCCGCCGCTGACCTCACCCGCGGACCCCGGGCAGATGCCCGATGCGCGCACGGGCTCGAGCGTGCATGCTGCATGCGGGAGGAACCGTGGGCAGTCGGGGCGACGCCTTGCGCCGTTGCTGGGCCAACGGCAAGCTGAGGCGCGCCCTGACGGCGTACCTGCTCTTCAACATCAACGAGTGGGCGAGCTGGATCGCGCTGATGGTCTGGGCCTACGACGTCCACGGCGTGCATGGCGCCAGTGCGATCGCGATGTCGCAGGTCGTGCCCGCGGCCCTGCTGGCGTCCGCCGCCGCGGCGCGGCTCGGGCGGATGCGGGCGCCCCGGGCGCTGCGCCTGGGGTACGCCCTCCAGGCCGTGATGGCAGCAGTGGTCGGGGCGGCGTTGTTGGCCGACGCGTCGTTCGCGCTGGTCTGCGTCCTGGCGGCGGTCGGCTCGGTGGCCATCACCCTGACGCGTCCCGTCCACAACGCCCTGCTCCCCGAGATCTCCGACACCACCAGCGAGCTGACGGCCGCCAACGCGGGGTCGGGGTGGGTGGAGTCGGTCGCGATCTTCGTCGGACCCCTGATCAGCGGCGTCCTGACCGCCTGGTGGCACCCCGGTGGCGTGCTGCTGGCGATGGCCGGCGCCTCCGGCGTGGCGCTGTGGTGTGCGGTCGGCCTCGGCCCGGGCGCCCCGCGCCTGGCCAGCCGGGGCGACGAGGGGGCGGCGTCGTCGTGGCGGGCCGTGGTCCACGACCCCGCGGCCCGGTTGCTCAGCGCTCTCGTCGCGGCCGAGTACGTGCTGATCGGCATCCTCGACATCCTGCTGGTGGTGCTCGCCCTGGACCAGCTCGGCATGTCCGACGCCGGGCCGGGGGTGCTCAACTCCGCGTTGGGTATCGGCGGGATGATCGGCGCCGCCCTCACGGTCGTGCTGATCGGTGCGAAGCGGATAGCCCCGGCGCTGGTCGCCGGAGCCGTGACGGCCGGTGGAGCGGCGGCCGTGGCCGGGCTTTCGCCAGGACCCCTGGTGGCGATCGTCCTGCTCGCCGTCTGCGGTGCGGGCAAGGTGTTCTTCGACGTCGCCCTCCGCACCTTCGTCCAGCGCCTGCTGCCCGACCACCTGCTCACCGCCGTCTTCGGCCTCCAGGAGTCGATGATGATGGCCGGGCTGGCCGTCGGCGCCCTGGTGGCACCCTGGCTGGTGACCGGGACAAGCCCGGTCGTGGCTTTCGTGTTCGCCGGGGCGTTCCTGCCGGCGGTGGCGGTCGCGGCCTGGTGGAGGCTGTCGCGTCTCGACGCGTCCACCGAGGTCCCGGCGGACCGGCTGGCCTTGCTCGCGCGGGTGCCGATGCTGAGCATGCTGGCGCCCCGGGTGGTCGAGCGGCTGGCCGTGTTCTCGGGCCTGGAGCAGCATCCGGTTGGTGTCGCCGTCGTGACCGAGGGCGAGAATGGCGACCTCTTCTACGTCGTCATGTCCGGTGAGGTCGTCGTCACGCACGGCACCGACGAGATCCGGAGGCTCGGCCCGGGGGACTGGTTCGGCGAGCTCGCCCTGCTCCACGCCGACGCACGGCGCACCGCGAGCGTGACCACGCTCAGCCCGGTCAGCCTTGTCACGGTCGACCGCCGGACCTTCCTCACGGCGCTGGCAGGTACGCCGCGAGCCATGACGGCCGCCGACGACTACGCCCGCGACCACTACCGCTGACGGCCACTCACCTCGCGGAGCCGGCTCGGCTGCTCCTGCGCCCGGACGTGCTACCGGCTCGGTGACCACGTCGTCATCGCGCCTTCATGGCGTGCTGGGCACGCGTGGGAAGACCTGCTCCGCGAACCTCTGGAGCTGGCTGACCGGGTCACCGACCGGCCAGATGAAGACCGTCTCCACGCCGACGTCCGCATACGAGCCCAGGATCGCCGCGCAGTGGTCGGCGCTGCCGATGAGGACCTGCTGGGCCAACACAGCCGGGTCGCGGTCGAGCATGGAGGCAAGGGTGCCGAGCTTGGCGTCCGCGTCTGCGCGGTCGTCGGTGACGTACGTCCACATCGTTGCCAGGGCGAGCGGGAAGCCTGCTGGGTCGCGGCCGGCCGACAGCAGCTGGGCGTCCAGGCTCGTCCGTCCGGCGGCGAGGTGCTCGGGCGTCGTGTTGTACGCCGACGCCAGCCACCCGTCTCCCAGGCGGGCCACCCGGCGCAGTCCGGCCGCCGACCCCCAGCTACCGACCCAGATCGGGACGGACTCACCCTCCAGCTCGGTGCGCAGGACGGCGAGAGCGGCGTCGAAACGAGACCACCGTTCTTCGAACGGGACCCCGACTGCTGCGTAGTCACGCGCCGACGACCCGGGTGCGACGCCGAGGACGAGGCGTCCGCCGGACAACAGGTTCAACGCGGCGGCCGTCCGCGCCAGGACGACGGGACCCCGCACCACGGGAAGGGCGACCGTCGTCGCGACCGTCAGGTCACCCGCACGGTCGAGCACGCTGGACAGCGCCACCGGGCCGTCCAGCCACGGTCGCTGGAACACCAGGTGGTCGTTGGCGGTGATCGCGCCGAAGCCCAGGTCTCGGGCGGCGTCGACGTACGGCCCGAGCGCGGCCCCGTCGTGCCCCGTGCCGTCGAAGTCGATCTGAGGAAGATGCGCGCCGAACCGCATGGCCGGACCCTAGTCCCGGCGGCTACGGATGGTGGGTCGGGCGGATGGCCCCCGTGCGCGGACCCGAGTGCATCATCGCGTCAGTGCCCGGCAGCATCGGGCGAGGTACCGGGGCTCTCGCAGACGGCACTCGCCCGGGAGTGCGCGGACAGCAGGTCCAGCAGGTCCGCGTCCGTCGGCTCGTGCAGGCGGAGGCTCACGAACGGCACGGAGGACCGGGAGCAGAACTCGCCGTCAGACCGCGCAGCCCTGACCGTCGACCGCGCCAGCACGAGGAAGCGGTCGTCGTCGGCGATGATCTGCTCGCAGACGAAGCTCGCGCCGCTGGCGAGCTCGGCCGGGTCGTGGTCGACCTCGCACCACGTGAGGCACGGCGGATTGGGGGCAGTGGCCCACCACGGGCGCGTCGGGAACGCGATGATCTTCGCGGTGGGCTCGACGGCCGACAGAGTCTTCGGCATCGGTGCGGACATCGGGGACCCTCTCGCTCGTCGGTGTCTGGGTCTGGCGTCGTTGGGATGCAACCACTTCCTCTGCGCGGCCGCAGAACGTTGCGAGATGTCCGTCCGATCGGTCACCGTGACCCACCCATGTGGGCGCCTCCGTTCGCCAACTGCGATGCCGCCTGATGAACGCACCAAAACCGCCGACGACGCCGCAGCCGGGCTGCTACGACGATCCGGGCGATTCGCGGGTGTTTCGCTACTGGGACGGTGTTGCGTGGTCTGTTCACACGGCGCCAAAGCCTCCTCCGGGATCGGGCCAGCCCAGCCCGCTGGTCAAGCGCCCGTGGTGGCGGCGCCGCTGGGCGCGGCGACGGCCGCGTGCTCGTGTTGATCTTCGGGAGTGCGGCCCTGTCGGACGGTGACGAGTCGCCGAAGGACGATGCAGCTACTGGCTCCGATCCCCACGACCTCGACGCGGACGGCGACGGGCTCGCCTGCGAGAGCTAGTTCTTCGACTCCGTCGCCTGGATCAGCTCCTGCTCGCGCTCGGGTGCGAGACCCACGCCCTTGCGTGTCGCCTGGTCGGGGTGGGCCTGGGCCCAGGCCAACGTGTCGCGGACGACCTCCTCGAACGGCCGGTGGGTGAGGCCCGCGGCCTCGGCGCGGGCGGTGCTCATCGCCAGCACCTGCTCCGGCGCGCCCTCGGACCACAGCGGCAGCTGGGCCCCGTCCACGCCCTGCTCGGTGAGGAATGCTCCGTCGACCGGGACCAGCTCGGCGGGCTGTCCGACGACCGCGACGGTGTCGGCGAGGAACTGCCCGAAGGTGGTGGCCGGCCGGGCGGCGGTGAAGACACCGGTCGTGCGGTCCTCCACGAGGCGGATCGTCCACGCACCCATGTCGCGAGCGTCGATGCACTGCATCGGCGCGTCCTCCGGTCCGGGCAGGATCATCCGTCCGCCCCGCGCCGCCCGCAGCACCCACCACGGGTAGCGAGCGGTCGCGTCGCGCGGCCCCACGACGTACGTGGGGCGGATGATCGTGAGCCCGTCGCCACCCCACCTCTCGCGGGCCACACGCTCGCAGGCCACCTTCAGCGGGCCGTACGTCTCGTTGGTGACCTCCAAGGTCTCGGGCGCGGACTCGGGGAGCAGCGCGGCGTCCTCGTCGGCACCGGGCGCGTCCTGGTCGGCGTACACCGAGACGGTCGAGACGAAGACGTGGTGACCGCCCCGGTCGCCGAGCGCGTCGTGGAGCAACGCGACCTGGCCGGGCAGGTACGCGCACACGTCGATGGTCGCGTCCCACCGCCCGTCTGCGAGGACGGAGAGGTCGCCGTTGCGGTCGGCGAGGAGGTGCGTGGCGGCGGGCAGCTCCTCGGTGGCCCTGCGGTGGAGCAAGGTCACGTCGTGACCTGCAGCGAGCGCCGCCTCGGCCATCGCGTGGCCGACGAACCGGGTACCTCCGATGATCAGGATCCTCATCCCGCGGAGCCTAGGTCACCGACGGTCCTCGTACCTTTCGGGTGTGACGCCCGGAGAGGTCGGCGCGTCAAGCGCGGGTCGCTGCTCGTCAGCCACCCGGCCGGCTTCGCGGCCAGCCGCACCGCCATCGAGCTCGCCCGGGGATGCAGCGCCGCTATGGCCGGTTGTCACAACACCGGGGGGGTCGGCGTCTTCATGTCCGACACGTCGACGACAGGAGCCCCGAGATGACCACCACCCTCCGTATCCCCAAGACCGAGCTGACCGGTGTACAGGGCAGCCTGCTCAAGATGGCGATCCGCAAGAAGATCGGCCATGTCCCGGACAATGTGGCCGTGATGTGGAACCACCCCGCGGTCTTCAAGGACCTGATGCGGGCGGGCGCCAGGACGGAGAAGTGGGATCGGCTGGACGCCAACCTGGCGTCGTTCGCGGTGATGGCGGCGGCGTCCGAGATCGGGTGCGGCGCCTGCCTGGACCTCAACTACTTCATGGCTCACAACCGGGGCCTGGCGGTGGAGAAGGCGCGCGAGGTGCCGCGCTGGCGCGTGTCCACGGCCTTCACCCCGCTGGAGCGGCGGGTGATGGAGTACGCCGAGGCCGTGTGCCAGACCCCGCCGACGGTGAGCGACGAGATGTCGGCGGCGCTGCTCGAGGACCTCGGAGCGGACGGGCTGATCGAGCTGACCGCGAAGATCGGGTTCATGAACCTGGCCGCCCGGTCGAACATCGCCCTCGGGATCACTTCCGAGCACTTCGCCGATGCGTGCGGGCTGGAGCCGCTGGCGACCCGGTCGGCCCCGGCGATGCCATGAGCGAGGACCCGTTCGTCACGCACCGAGGGCTCCTGTTCACGGTGGCCTACGAGATGCTCGGCTCGGCCGTCGACGCCGAGGACGTGCTGCAGGAGTCCTGGCTCAAGTGGGACCGCGTCGACCGCGACGACGTCCGCGACCCGCGCGCGTACCTCGTCAGGATCGTCACGCGCACCGCCCTCGATCGGCTGCGTACGATCGCGCGGCGTCGGGAGGAGTACGTCGGCCCGTGGCTGCCCGAGCCCCTCCTGACCTCGCCCGACGTCGCCGCGGACGTCGAGCTGGCAGACAGCCTGTCGACGGCCATGCTGCTCGTGCTGGAGACGCTGACACCGACCGAGCGCGCCGTGTTCCTCCTCCGCGACGTGTTCGACCTCGGGTACGGCGAGCTGGCCGAGGCCGTCGGCAAGTCCGAGGCCGCGGTGCGGCAGATCGCCCACCGCGCCCGCGGCCGCGTCGCCGAGGGACGGCCGCGGAAGGCGGCATCCCAGGCAGAGACCCGCTCCGCGCTGGAGGCGTTCATGCGGACCCTCGAGACCGGCGACCTGCAGCACCTGGTCGACGTGCTCGCCCCCGACGTCGTGGCGCTCGGCGACGGTGGTGGCATCAAGCAGGCGCTGCCGCGACCGGTCATGGGCGCCGACAAGGTCGGCAAGCTGATGGGCGTCGGCATCGCGACGGCCCGTGAGATGGGCATGTCGATGGAGCTCGTC
>JAICRP010000082.1 GCA_025966445.1 Nocardioides sp. | reverse complement strand
GCGGCTGCCCCCCCCCTCTCTACCCCCCCTTGCGCCCGTCGGTAGGGGGGGGGGGGGGGGGGGTTAGTCCTTGACTTAACTGTGGCTCTGGGGCCCCCGGGACTACTTTTACGACACGGACTACCCCGAGCGCCTACCTTGGGGGCCATGCGAGTCGAGCCGCCGAGGAGCGACTGGCGGTTCCCGGGACCGGCGCGGTTCGACCCTGACGACGACCTGGTCGCCGCCGGTGCGGACCTCGCGCCGGGGACGCTGCTGGAGGCCTACCGGCGCGGGCTGTTCCCGATGCCCTCGGACCGGCGCGGCGACCCGATGCTGTGGTTCTCGCCCGTACACCGCGGGGTGCTGCCCCTGGACGGCCTGCGGGTGTCGCGGTCGTTGCGGCGGTCGGTGCGCAGGTTCGAGATCCGCGTCGACACGGCCGTCCCCGAGGTCATCGACGCCTGCGCCGACCCTCGGCGGCCCGCCGGCTGGATCGACCTCGCGATCCGGGCGGCGTACCTCGAGCTGCACCGGCTCGGCTGGGTGCACTCGGTGGAGGCCTGGTGCGACGGACGGCTGGCCGGCGGGCTGTACGGCGTGTCGATCGGCGGCCTGTTCGCCGGCGAGTCGATGTTCCACCGCGAGACCGACGCGTCGAAGGTCGCCCTGGTGGCGTTGGTCGAGCTCCTCCGCGACGTGCCC
This sequence comes from Nocardioides sp., assembly GCA_025966445.1. Classification (GTDB taxonomy): domain Bacteria; phylum Actinomycetota; class Actinomycetes; order Propionibacteriales; family Nocardioidaceae; genus Nocardioides. The sequence goes on along the minus strand of JAICRP010000082.1, from coordinate 11,053 downwards.
GGGGAGCCACGCCTCCTCGACGTGCAGTGGCAGACGCCGCACCTCGCGTCCCTGGGGGTGGTGCAGATGTCGCGCCGCGAGTACCTCGGTCTGCTCCCGGAAGCCGTGGCCGCGACCGTTCCACGAGCGTTCGCCTGAGCCCGGCATGGGGCGGATCCACCCAGGATTGCGTCCCGGTTGCCACCATCGGGCAGTCTGAACCCATGAAGCGCACGTCACTGGTCGCCGCCCTGTTCCTGGTCCTCGGACTCCTCGTGGGCTGCGGCAGCAGCGACTCGTCGACCGCGGCCGACGACGACGGCTCCGCCGGTGGCCCGCCCACGAACGCCTCCGTCGAGGAGTTCTGCGGCACCTTCCTCGACCTGATCGAGCAGGCGTCGCAGGCCGGCGACAAGATCTCCGACGAGGACGCGATCGCGCTCGCCAAGGACCTCGCCGACAAGCTGAGCGACGTCGGTACGCCCGAGGACATGCCGGAGGACGCCCGTCGCGCCTTCGAGTCCGCGATCGAGAAGATCCAGGCCATCCCGGACGACGCGACGCAGGACGAGATGCAAGCGGCGGCGGCCGACCTCACGGAGGCCGAGAAGAAGGACCAGGAGTCCCTCTCGACCTACATCACCAACACGTGCATGGGCCAGCTGTCCCCGAGTGAGTCGCCGAGCAACTAGGTCTCAAGCGGCTACTTGAGCAGCCGCGACAGGCGGCGGTCGGCGAGAGGCTTGCCGCCGGTCTGGCAGGTGGGGCAGTACTGCAGCGAGGAGTCGGCGAACGACACCTCGCGGACCGTGTCGCCGCACACCGGACACTTCTCGCCGGTGCGCCCGTGGACGGCGAGGTGGGTCTTCTTCTCGCCCTTCAGCTCGCTGGCGGCCAGCCCGCGGGAGCGCTCGACGGCGTCGCCGAGCACGCCGCGGATGGCGTCGTACAGGGTCTGGAGCTCGGTGTCGGACAGGCTGTTGGACGGCTTGAACGGCGACATCTTCGCGGCGTGCAGCAGCTCGTCGGAGTAGGCGTTGCCGATCCCGGCGATGGTGCCCTGGTGGCGCAGCACGCCCTTGATCTGCGAGCGCCCGGCCTGCTGCAGGATCCCGCTCAGCACGTCGATGGTGAACGCGTCGTCGAGCGGGTCGGGCCCCAGGCTGGCGATGCCGGGGACGTCGAGAGGCTGTCGGACGACGTACATGGCCAGGCGCTTCTTGGTGCCCATCTCGGTGATGTCCATACCGGACTCGTCGTCGAGGATGACGCGCACCGCGAGGCCGGACTTCTGGTTGGGACGGGGCGGTACGGGCGGCAGGTCGTTGCGCCAGCGCACCCAGCCGCCGCGGGCCAGGTGCAGGATCAGGTGCAGGCCCGAGGTCTCGATGTCGAGGAACTTGCCGTGCCGGGTGACGTCCTCGACGAGCGTGCCCTCGAGCGCCTGCACCGGCGGGTCGAACGTCTTCAGCGCGCTGATCGCGACGACGTGCACCTTGGCGATGGCACGGTCGGCGAGCCGGCCCTTGAGGTCGAGGGCCAGCGCCTCCACCTCCGGGAGCTCGGGCACGCCCGCAGTCTAGGCGGTGACAGGCCCGCTCCCGGAGGAGCAAGATGGGGGCATGGCCACCGCGCGACCGCTCCCGGAGACGGGTCAGGTGTTCCTCGACGCGCGGGGTGGCGACCGGGCGCTGCGGGTCTCGTGGCACACCGAGTCCGGGCTGGTGGTGCTCTCGCTGTGGCACGGCAACGTGTGCAGCGGGTCGTTCCGGCTGGCCGTCGACGAGGTGCCCGACCTCATCGACATGCTGCGCGAGGGTCTCGACCGGGCCTACGACGCGACGCTCAGCCGTCGCCACGCTGGCTGAATCTAGGGATTGCCCTAGAGACGTCGATACGGTCCGAGCATGGACCCGATCCGCAACCCGTACGCCCCGGGCGCCGGGCAGCGACCACCGGAGCTGGCGGGCCGGGACCGGGAGCTCCAGCAGTTCGCGGTGACCCTCGAACGCGTGGCCGCCGGCCGCCCGGAGCGGTCCATGGTGCTCAGCGGGCTGCGCGGCGTCGGCAAGACGGTGCTCCTGAACGCGCTGCGGGGCCAGGCCGTCCAGCGGGCATGGGGGACGGGCAAGATCGAGGCGCGGCCGGACCAGAGCATCCGGATCCCGGTGGCGCAGGCCGTGACCGCGGCAATCCGCGAGGTCAGCCACCGGCACCGCGACCCCGACCGCGTCGACGAGGTGGCGGGAGTGGTGAAGAGCTTCGCGCTGCGCACGAGCGTCGCCGACCGCAAGGGGCTGCGCTGGGCGCCACCGGTCGACGTGCCCGCCGCGAAGGGCCGGGCCGACAGCGGCGACCTGGAGCTCGACCTCACCGAGCTGTTCACCGACGTCGCCGCCGTGGCCGGCGACCTGGGGGTCGGGGTGGGGCTCTTCGTCGACGAGATGCAGGACATCGCGACCGACGAGCTGGCCGCGATCTGCGGCGCCTGCCACGAGATCAGCCAGCAGGGAGCGCCGCTCCTGCTCGTCGGTGCGGGGCTGCCGCACCTGCCGGTCGCGCTGTCGGCGTCGAAGTCGTACGCCGAGCGGCTGTTCCGGTACGTCGTCGTCGACCGACTCGCTCCCGCCGACGGCCGCCGGGCGCTCACCGTGCCGGCCGACTCCGAGGGCGTCGACTTCGACGACGCCGCGCTGGACGAGCTGCAGCGACTGACGGGCGGCTACCCGTACTTCGTCCAGGCCTACGGCAAGGCGACGTGGGACGTGGCGACGGGGTCGCCGATCACCCGTGACGACGTGCTCGCGGGGGCTCCGGACGCCGAGTCCGAGCTGGCCGTCGGGTTCTTCGGGGTGAGGTACGAGCGGGCCACGCCGGCCGAGCGCGACTACATGACGGCGATGGCCGACCTCGGCCTCTCCTCGGAGGACGGCCCCGTGAGCACCGCCGACCTGGCCCGCCACCTCGGCCGCAAGCCGCAGTCGCTGTCACCCGCGCGCGACGGACTGATCAAGAAGGGGCTGGTGTACTCCGGCGAGCGCGGCCGGGTCGCGTTCACCGTGCCGCACTTCGGCCAGTTCCTCCGTGGGCGCTGACGGCACGGCGTTGGACCCGTTCAGCCCTGAGCAGAACGGCGCGACGTCCGCCGTCGCCCGGCCTACCGTGGCCGCATGGGTGAGGTGCTGCCGCTGCGACGTCCCGACCACGAGCCCGTGCGCGAGGCGCCGGCGACCGACAGGCCCGAGCCGCTCTGGCGCGAGCTCGTCGGCCGCGAGCTGCGGACCGAGCGCCTCGACCGCGGCGAGCGCCTGGCCGACGTGGCCGAACGGGCGGGCGTCTCGACCCAGTACCTCTCCGAGGTCGAGCGCGGCCTCAAGGACCCGTCCTCGGAGATCCTCTCCGCCGTCGCCGGTGCCCTGGACCTCACCGTTCGCCAGCTCTCCGTCCGCGCCGCCCGCACCCCCGCCCCGTACGGCGCCCTCTGCCTCGCCGCCTGACATCCGGTCGTCTTCGGGGTACTCCCGTGCATTCGGCCGGTTCCGAGGACGAATCGACCGGTCGAACGCACGGGACTACGCGCCGATCGGCACCTGGGAGGTGAGGACGGCGTCGGCGATGCCGTAGTCGACGGCGGCCTGGCCGGGGAGGACGAGGTCGCGGTCGGTGTCCTCACGTACCTGGTCAGCCGTCCGGCCGGTGTGGTGGGCCAGGATCTCCTCGAGCAGCGTCCGGACCCGGGCCACCTCGTCGGCCTCGACGATGAGGTCGGGGATGGTGCCCCGCTGCGACATGGCCGGCTGGTGCAGCACGACCCGTGCGTGCGGCAGCATCTGGCGCCGGCCCGGCTCGCCGCCGGCGAGGAGTACGGCAGCCGTCCACGCTGCCTGGCCGACGCACGTCGTCTCGACCGGTGAGGTCACGAACTGCATCGCGTCGTAGATCGCCAGCATCGCGGTGATCGAGCCGCCGGGGGAGTTGATGTAGAGGCTGATCGGCGTCGACGGCCCCTCCGACGCCAGGTGCAGCAGCTGGGCGATGACCGCGTTGGCGACGCCGTCGTCGATCTCGGTGCCGAGGTAGATGATCCGGTCCGAGAGCAGCCGGGAGTACAGGTCGACGGTGCGCTCGCCCCGCGGCGTCTGCTGGACGACGTACGGGATCGTGTAGCTGCTCATCGGGCCAGGCCCAGTCCCACGAGCGGGCGGTTGCCCGACGGTGCGACGTCGTCGACGGACGCCACGACGTGGTCGACGAACCCGTACCCGCGCGCCTCCTCGGCGCTGAACCAGCGGTCCCGTCGTGAGTCGCGCTCGATCGTCTCCACGGACTGCCCGGTGTCCTCGGCCACCAGCGCGAGCACGGTGTCGCGCGTGTAGCGCAGGTCCTTGGCCTGGATCTCGATGTCCATGGCGGTGCCGCCGATGCCGGCCGACCCCTGGTGCAGCAGGATCCGCGCGTGCGGCAGGGCGTGCCGCTTGCCGGAGGTGCCCGCTGAGAGCAGGAACTGCCCGGCGCTGGCCGCCATCCCCATCGCCAGGGTGGCGACGTCGTTGGGGATCAGCCGCATCACGTCGCGGATCGCGAGCATGGCCGACACCGACCCGCCGGGGGAGTTGATCCAGAGGCTGATGTCGGTGCGCTTGTCCTCGGCCGAGAGCAGCAGCAGCTGGTGCATCAGGCGGTTGCCGTTGTCCTCCTCGAGGGCCTGACCGAGGACCACGATGCGTTGGTGCATCAGCTGGCGGGTCAGCTCGTCGTCGAGCGATGTGATCGTCATGCGTCCACGGTGACCGAGACCGTACGCCGACCGAAGGGCGTGCTGCGCTGCGCAGATCGGCTTCGGGCGGATCCGCCGCCAGCAGAGCGGTCAGTCGGCCTCCGGCAGCTTCGTGAGCACCTGGTCCTCGACGTAGGTGAGCGCGTCGTCCGGCGTGGCCCTGCACGAACCGCTGAACTCGGTGGAGATCTCGATGACGATCCTGCTCGTCAGCCGGTTCGCGGAACCCGCGAACGACCCGATGCTGTAGCGATAGGTGTGCGTCGCCGCGGCCTCGGAGATCGGCACGGGGTCACCCGTCTCGTCGAGGCAGGCGAGCTTGGTGGACCTGTCGGTGAGCTGGCGGTCGACCACGAGCTCGCGCCCGTCCCAGGTGTAGGGGAAGACCTGCCCGCTGCTGCTCGACGCCGTTCCGGTGCAGCCTTCGGCGTCGCAGGACTCGCTGGCAAAGGTCCACGTGGTCGGTTGCCGCCGGTAGTCGAGCGGCGCCCGTTCGCCGCTGCGCAGCAGTGTCGACCGCCCGATGACCTGGGCGCGCCACCGTCCCGTCGGCTGCGACGGCTGGATCGTCTCCACGGACAGCACCTCGCCCTCGTCGTGCGGGGATGGTTCCCGCGAGGGGGACATCGCGTCGGCACGGGGGCGACTCGCGGCGGGCGGACCGTCGCCGATGAGAAGGTAGGCGACGAGCGCACCGACAACCACCAGGCCGAGCACGGAGAGGACCTTGGTCCGCAGGCGTGCATCGGGACTCGCAGACTGTTCGTCGGTGCCCTGCTCTCCCATGGAGACTCCGCGGATCGTCGGTTGCAGCCGACTGTTCGTGGGGGAGAACCCGCTGTCAAGACACGGCCAGGCGCGCGGTGAGACGCCGCCTGACACCGCGGTGGACCCGGTCCTACCGTGGGCGCATGGGCACCCCACCCGCAGCGAGTCGCCAGGTCGACCTGACGGCCCGTCGATGATCCCCACCGACCACTACCTCCGCTTCGAACGGGTCGACGACGTGCGGGAGACCGAGCGCGGCATCGAGGCGTCCCTCCACGGTGAGCGCTTGCAGGTGGACCTGGTGACGGACGACGTCGTCCGGATCCGTATCAGCCGGGGCGGCTCGTTCGACGAGCAGCCGACCTACGCCGTCTGCGTCGACCCGATGGCCGTGCCCGTCGAGCATCGGGTGGAGTACGACGAGCGTGTGGTCCGGCTGCGATCGAGTGGCCTGCAGCTCACCCTGGGGCTCGACCCGTTCCGCATCGACGTGCACCGCCCGGACGGGTCATCGGTCGTCGAGACAGCCGCCGACGACGACGGGCGGTCGTGGGCCTATGCGACCCTGAACGACGCGTTCACGGTCCGCCGCCGGTGTCGCCAGGAAGACGCGGTGTACGGCCTGGGGGAGAAGACCGGCCGACACAACCGCAAGGGCCGCGACTTCACGATGTGGAACCTCGACGTGCTGAGCCCGGAGCGGAGTGCCGAGTTCACGTCCGGTCGCGATCCGGCCGATCCGCGGTCGGTGAACTCGAGCACGGAGTTCGACCCGTACTACGTGTCGATCCCGTTCTTCCACCACCTCGACGCCCGAACCGGTGCGGTGGGCTCGTCGTTCCTCGACAACGGCTACCGCACGTACTTCGACTTCTCCCGACCGGAGGAGTACCGGATCCACGCCGCGGGCGGGCAGTACGTCGAGTACGTGTTCGCCGGGCCACGGCTCCCCGACGTGCTCGCGGCATACACCCACCTGACCGGACGGGTCCCCCCGCCGCCCTTGTGGTCCCTGGGATTCCAGCAGTGTCGCTGGTTCGACTACACCCAGGAGAGCGTCGAGGCGCTGGCGGCGCGGCACCGCGAACGGCAGGTGCCCTGCGACGCCCTCTGGCTCGACATCGACTACATGGACGGCTATCGCGTCTTCACGTGGGACGAGGAGAAGTTCCCGGACCCGGCCGGGATGCTGGCCAAGCTCGACGCGCAGGGGTTCCGCGTCGTCACGATCATCGACCCCGGGGTCAAGCACGACCCCGGCTACTGGGTCTACGACCAGGCGCTCGACCGGGACGTGCTGTGCCGCACCGAGGGCGGTGACCACTACATCGGCCAGGTCTGGCCGGGCAACACCGTCTTTCCCGACTTCGTCACCGAGGAGGCCCGTACCTGGTGGGGGGACCTCAACGCGGCCCATGTGGCCTCGGGTCTCGCCGGGATCTGGAACGACATGAACGAGCCGGCGACCGGCTCCATCGACCCGCTGGCCATGCGTTTCGACCGGGGACGCGACAGTCACGAGCGGTGGCACAACCAGTACGCGCTGCTGATGGCGATGGGCACGACCGAAGGCCTGCGGGCTGCGAGGCCGGACCGCCGTACGTTCGTGCTGTCGCGGGCCGGCTTCGCCGGAATCCAGCGGTACGCCGCGAACTGGATGGGCGACAACCTCTCCCGGTGGGACCACCTCCGTCTCTCGGTGGCGATGGCGTGTGGGCTGGGCCTGTCCGGTCAGCCCTTCGTGGGCGCCGACGTCGGCGGCTTCATGGGCAATGCCAACGCCGAGCTGTGCGTGCGGTGGACGCAGTACGGCGCCCTGACACCCTTCTTCCGCAACCACTCCGGGATCGGGAACGTCGACCAGTACGCCTGGTCGTGGGGGGCCTCGGCCGAGACGCAGATCCGCGCGGCCATCGAGCTGCGATACCGGCTCCTGCCCTACCTGTACGGCGCCTTCCTGGAGTCCTCGCGCACCGGTGCACCCGTGCAGCGGCCGCTCGTCTTCGACCACCAGGACGATGCGACCGTGCTCGACCTCGACGACGAGTACCTGCTCGGTCGGGACCTGCTCGTCGCCCCGGTGACGGAGCCGGGCATGACGGCACGACAGGTGTACCTGCCCTCGGGCGGCTGGGTGGACTGGTACGACGACACCCTCCTCGCGGGTGGGCGTTTCGTCATCGCGAGCACACCGATGGACCGGATCCCTCTCTACGCGCGCGCGGGCAGCGTGGTCCCCATGTGGCCAGAAGCGCCGGCGTCGACGTCGGGGCACCGGCCGCGCACGCTGGAGCTGCACGTCTTCGTGCCGGACGTCGACGGCACCCACGTGTCCGAGGTGCAGGAGGACGACGGACTCAGTCTCGACGCCCAGAACGGCGCCTTCGTCCGGACCACGGTGCGGCTGTCGCGCGTGGGCGATCGGCTGACCGTCGAAGCGACCGTCGACGGGGACGGCTACGACGACTTCGCGCGCACCGGTGTGCGGCTGGTGCTCCATGGCGCCCGAGCACGGACGGCCTGGCTCGACGGCGAGCCAGTGCAGCTGGCCTCGGGCGGTGCCGAGATCGCCGTCGAGGTGCCCCACACGCACGACTTCACCTGGGAGGCCGTGCTCGCCTAGGGCGACAGGCTCAGCCGCTCGTGCCGATCACCAGCTCGGTGGGCAGCACCAGACCGTGCTTGGTCGGTGGCCCGCCGTCGAGCTGCGCCATCAGCCGGGTGACCAGAAGCTCGGCGACGCGCGCTGCCGGGATGCGGACCGTCGTCAGGGACTCATCGACCAGCCAGCCCTGCATGCCTCCATCGAAACCGGTCACCCCCACGTCGACGCCCACGCGGAGGCCGGCCTCGCGGATTCGGGAGGCCGCGACGAGTGCGAGGACGTCGCTGCCGGCGATGATCGCGTCGGGACGCTCCGGCCGCCGCAGGATCTCGTCGAGCCGCGCACCCAGGGCGGAGTAGTCGCCGTCGCGGATCACCGCCCATTCCGGAAGGTCCAAGCCGTGCTCGGCCACACGTTCGTGTGCGGCCGCGATGCGGTCGACCACCCACGGCTCGGACCCGCCGTTGTCGACGAACGCGAACCGCCGGCGACCGCGGCCGACCAGGTAGTCGACCAGGCTGAGCATCCCGGAGCGGCTGTCGGTGTCGACCCAGCTCTGCGCCTCCTGCGGACCGGTGCGACCCATCACCGAGAACGGGATCCCGAGCTCGGCGCACGCAGCCGTGCGGTAGTCGCCGGGCACCACGCGGTCGAACACGAAGCCGTCGACCTCGCCGCTCCGGGCCCAGGAGCGGAAGGTGTCGTCGTCGTCGTCGCCGCACGCGAAGACGATCAGGCTGTGCCCGAGGGGCGCCACCGCATCGGCGACGGCCTTGAGGAGCAGCAGCGCGAACGGGTTGCGAGGGTCGACGTGCCCGGTGTGCAGGGGGTATCCGATGTGGCGGCTGCGATTGGTACGCAGCTGCCGGGCCGCGCGGTTGGGCTTGTACCCGGTCTCGGCGATGACCTGGAGCACCTTCGACCGGGTCTCCTCGCTGAACCCCCCGCGGTCGTTGACGACGTTGGACACGGTCTGCCGCGACACGCCGGCCAGGTGAGCGACGTCGATGATGCTGACCGTCGTGCGGCCTGGCCTCTCGCTGGTTGTCATCCCTCCCCCCGGGTGCTCGCCAGGACGCGGGCACGCACACGGCAGCCGCGGCCGACCCGGACGGCGAGGGGGCCAGCGGGCGCATCGACGCCTGGGGATGCAGCGGCCCAGCAGTCCGTTCGACTCACCTCCTGGACCGGAATCGCTTGAACGATATACAAGAAAGGCCGGAGAACTTGCGGCGCGGGAAAGTAGCCGGCAACCCCGCACCCGGGCGCCGCCTCAAGCCTGTGACCTGCATGTTCTCTCAACCGTGCCGTCGAGGACCGGCCGTTGTCAACATGTGAGCGAGGACAGAATGGGGTCTCGACAGGACGAATTGCGGCGGCTATCGTCCCGTGCCATGTGACCTGAGCCACGTCTTTGGTTGCACCTTCAAGTCCACAGTTCGCACAGATGGAGGATGCCCATGCGAAGGACCAGGGGCCACAGAATCCGGGTGGGGGCCGCGCTCGGCGTGCTCGCGCTCGTGCTGACGGCGTGCGGTAGCGACGACTCGTCGAGCCCGACCGGCACGCCTGAGGAGAGTGACGGAGGGGAGTCCTCGGCGCCGGCCGGCGACGGCTCGACCCTCGTCGTCTGGGCCGACAACTCGGCCAACACCGCGAAGGCCGTCGAGCCGCTGTGCCAGGCATGGGCCGAGGCGAACGGCGTCACGTGCACCGTCAAGAAGTTCAACGGTGGCGCCGAGCTTCAAGAGGCCCTGATCCGGGCCCAGGACACTGGCGACGTGCCCGACATCTACGAGGGGCCGCACGACGCGATCGGGCTCATGGTCGACAGCGGCATCATCGCCCCCGTCGACATCTCGGCCAACGTCGACATGTTCTCCGATCCAGCAGTCGCGGCCGTGCAGTTCCAGGGCAACAGCTACGGCGTCCCGTGGGCGGTCGAGAACATCGCGCTGCTGACCAACAAGAAGCTCGCACCCGAGTGCCCGGCCACTCTCGACGATGCGGTCGCCAACGCCGAGAAGCTGATCGGCGAGGGCAAGGTCACCGAGGGTCTTGGCATCGCGATGCAGATCGGTGAGGCCGGCGACTTCTACCACTGGTACCCGCTCTTCACCGCCGACGGCGGCTACGCCTTCGCGCAGAACGAGGACGGCAGCTACAACCCCGACGACCTCGGCATCGGTAGCGAGGGTGCGATCGCTGCGGGCGAGCGGCTGCAGGAGCTGGCCAACAAGGGCATCTTCAAGGCCTCCGTGAGCTATGACATCGCGCGCGAGACGTTCGCCAAGGGCAAGTCGCCGTACTTCATCACCGGGCCGTGGCAGATCCCCGAGCAGACCGAAGCGCTCGGCGACGACCTGATGGTCTGCCCGATCCCGGGCTGGGAAGGCTCCGACAACGCGGCACGGCCGTTCCTCGGGGTGCGGACCTTCTTCCAGACCGCCAAGGCCAAGAACGCCACGCTCGCCTCCACGTTCCTCAACGACACGGTGATGACCACGGAGTTCATGGACGGCATGTACTCCGTCGACCCGAGGCCGCCGGCCTGGCTGGAGTCCTTCGAGAAGGCGGCGTCCGACCCGGTGATCGAGGCGTTCGGTTCCTATGGCCAAGAAGGCGAGCCGATGCCGAACATCCGCGAGATGGGCAACGTCTTCGGCGAGGCAGGCCTGTCGCAGTACAAGATCGCCTCCGGTGACGACCCGCAGGCCACGCTCACCAAGGCGGCCGACGCCATCAACAAGGCGAACGCCGACATCGGCTGACCCGGAGGTCACCTACCATGTCCGCGCCGAACACGGCCGTCGAGGAGCGGGGGGGGGGGCCACCCCCGGGGCGCCCCCCCCCCCCCAACACCCCCCACAAAGGGAAAGAAAAACAAGACCGGCCGCGGCCCCCCCACCGGATACAACCCCACG
>JAICRP010000083.1 GCA_025966445.1 Nocardioides sp. | reverse complement strand
GTACTACCTCGAGCACGGCCGGCTGTTCCGCCCCGAGGACATCCACGCCGGCAACGTCGTGTCGGCCTGGGACGCCCTCGAGTCCGGCGTGACCACCACCGTCGACTGGTCCCACGGCCTCCAGAGCGTCGACCACGCCGACGCCGCCGTCGACGCCCTCCAGTCGGTGCCCGGCCGGTTCGTGCTGGCCTACGGCAACATCCAGCAGGCGCCCTGGGAGTGGACCGCCGACCCGGCGGTGAAGGCCTTCTTCGACCGTCGCCGCTCCGACGACGACATGCTCGGCTTCCAGATCGCCTTCGACGTGCTCGGCGAGGAGTCCTTCCCCGAGGAGGCGGCGTTCGCGTTCGCCCGCGAGCTCGGGCTGGCCCACACCACTCACGCCGGCGTCTGGGGCGCCACCAACGACAACGGCATCCGGCTGATGCACGAGAACGGCTACATGGGGCCTGACAACATCTACGTGCACGCCGCCACGCTGACCGAGGACAGCTACCAGCGCATCGCGGCGTCGGGCGGCTCCGTCTCCGTCTCGACGGAGTCCGAGCAGAGCGCCGGACAGGGCTACCCGCCCACCTGGCAGGTACGCCGCCACGACATCCCCGTATCGCTGTCCCACGACACCAGCGTCTGGTGGAGCAGCGACCTGTTCACCGCGATGCGGACGACGCTCGGCGCCGACCGCTCACGCGAGCACCTCGAGGCGCACGCCGCCGGCGACACGGTCACCAACTCCTCCCTGCGGGCCGAGCAGGTCGTCGACTGGGCCACGCGAGGTGGCGCACGGGCGCTCGGCCGCGACGACCTGGGCCAGCTGAGCCCGGGCAAGAAGGCCGACGTCGTGCTCATCAAGAACGACGACTCGGCGTTCTCCTTCCCGCTGCTCAACCCGTACGGCCACGTCGCCTTCCAGGCCCAGCGTGGCGATGTGCACACCGTGGTCGTCGACGGCCACGTCGTGAAGAGCGACCACAAGCTGGTCGGCGCCGACCTCGCGTCCGTGCGCACGGCCGTCGAGAACACCGTCGACTTCCTCAAGGGCGAGATGGGCGAGGACGTCTGGCAGTCCGGCATGAACCCCGAGCTGCCCAACCAGGAGGTCCTCGACAACCCCTACCAGTACACCGACTACAAGTCCGACTCCACCCGCGAGGCCCGCGGCAGCATCTTCGGCGAGCCGGGCTCGGGGGACACGGAGTAGTGGCAGGACGCGGCACCGGCCCGGACTTCGTCGAGGCGCTCGCGCGCGGGCTCGACGTGCTGACGGCGCTCGGGGACGGCCCGATGACCCTCGCCGAGGTCGCCGCGGCCGCCGACCTGGCACGCCCCACCGCGCGCCGGCTGCTGCTCACGCTCGAGGAGATCGGGTACGTCGGCCTGCGCGACGGCAGCTACGCGCTCACGCCACGCGTGCTCCGGCTCGGGATGGCGTACGTCGGGGCGCAAGGCCTCTGGGACGTCGCCCGCCCGCACCTCGAGGACCTCGTGGCGCGGACCGGGGAGTCGTCGTCGATGGCGCAGCTCGACGGCTCGGACATCGTCTACGTCGCCCGCGTGAGCGTCCCGAAGATCATCGCGCTGCGCGTCGAGATCGGCACGCGCTTCCCTGCGGCGCAGACCTCCCAGGGCAAGGTGCTGCTGGCCGCCCTGCCTCCCGAGGAGGTGGCGCCCACCCTGGCCGTCCCTACCCTGGCCGGCCTGCCGCCGTACATCGGCCGCACCCTCGATCAGCTGCTGGAGGAGCTCGCGCAGGTGCGCGCCCGCGGGTGGGCGCTCGCCGACGAGGAGCTCGCGCCCGGCGTCCGTTCCGTCGCGGTCCCCGTTCGCGACGGGGCGGGCGCCGTGCGCGCCGCCATGAACGTCACCGTGCACGCCGCGGAGACGAGCGTCGACACGCTGCTCGACGACCACCTGCCGCACCTGCTGCGCGCCGCCGGCGAGGTCAGCGCGGACTGGGCGCTGTGGCAGAGCCGCCCCCACGCCGAGGCTTCCGGACCCGGGGGCACACTGGCGTCATGGAGTACACGAACCTCGGGACGTCCGGGCTGAAGGTCAGCCGTGTCGCGCTGGGCTGCATGAGCTTCGGCGGAAGCGGTGACGTGGGAGGTGGCTGGTCCCTCGACGAAGACGCGGCCGAGCCGATCTTCCGTCAGGCCGTCGATCTCGGCATCACCTTCTGGGACACCGCCAACGTCTACAGCAGCGGCTCGTCGGAGGAGATCACCGGCCGCGCGATCGGGAAGTACACGAGCCGCGAGGACGTCGTCCTGGCGACCAAGGTGTTCTTCCCCGTGGGGGACGGTCCGGGCGGCCGCGGCCTCTCGCGCCGGGCGATCATGGAGCAGATCGACGCGTCGCTGACCCGGCTGGGCACCGACTACGTCGACCTGTACCAGATCCACCGCTTCGACCCCGACACCCCGGTCGAGGAGACGATGGAGGCCCTGCACGACGTGGTGAAGGCGGGCAAGGCCCGCTACCTCGGGGCTTCCTCCATGTGGGCCTGGCAGTTCGCCACCATGCAGCACGCGGCCGACCTCGGCGGCTGGACCCGCTTCATCTCGATGCAGAACCAGTACTCGCTGCTCCAGCGCGAGGAGGAGCGCGAGATGTTCGGGCTCCTCGCCCACCAGGGCGTCGGCAGCATCCCGTGGAGCCCGTTGGCCAAGGGCCGGCTGGCCCGCCCCTGGGGCCAGACGACGCAGCGCTCGGAGAACGACCCGATGGGGAAGCGGTACGTCGACGAGGCCAACGCTCCGATCGTGGGCGCGGTCGGCCGCATCGCCGAGGGTCGCGGACTACCGATGGCGCAGGTCGCCCTGGCCTGGGTGCTGCGCAACCCTGTGGTTGCGGCTCCCATCGTGGGGCCGACCAAGGAGCACCACCTCGCCGACGCGGTTGCGTCCCTCGACCTCGAGCTCACCGACGACGAGGTCGCCGAGCTCGAGGCGCCGTACACCCCGCGCCGGCCCTCCGGCTACTCCTGACCGCACGCCATGATGGCCTGGTGAGCCACGGCATCTCCTTCCCGACCGCCGCCGACGGCAGCCGGCCCACGAGCCAGGTCGCCCGCGAGGTGGTGGCGGAGGCGCTGCGGTCGGTCGACCCGCTCGGAGCCCGCGCCGCCGAGCACGAGACGGCCTGGCGCAGTCGCTACCTGCTGCACCTCCGGCGGCTGGTCGAGGCCGGCCTGGCGACGCCCGAGGCGTGGCAGCAGGTCGCGGCCGCCGGCCTGGACGCCGTACGCCGCCGCCTCGTCGTCGCGCACCCCGACGGCGACCGTCCGCTGGGCTCGCTCACGGACGCACCCGGCACGCGAACGCTCGAGACGCTCGCGGTGACGGGCGAGGGCGAGCCCTTGACCGAGCTGGTGCTGCCGTACCGCGGGCAGCGGCTGGTCGGTGCCGACCTGGACGCGCAGCTCACCGCGTGGGAGAACGCGGGCGTGCTCGAGCCCTCCGCGGCCGTCGCCGTCCGCGAGGTCGCCGCGCACCCGGAGTGGCTCCGGCTCGAGGGTTGCACCGTCGCCGTGCTCGGCGCGGGGGCGGAGATGGGTCCGCTCGGACCGCTGCTCCGGTGGGGCGCCACCGTCGCCGCGGTCGACCTGCCCACCCCGGCCATCTGGGAACGGGTGCTCGGCACCGCCCGCGGGGCCGCCGGCCGACTGCTCGTCCCGGTGGCGCCCGGGACCGACGACGCCGGTGTCGACCTGCTCGCCGAGGTGCCGGAGACGGCCGACTGGCTGGCGGGTCTGGACGGCCGCCTCGTGGTCGGCAACTACCTCTCCGCCGACGGAGGCACCCACGTCCGCGTCTCCGTCGCCGCCGACGTGCTGGCCTCTCGGGTGACGGCGGCGCGAGCCGACACGGCGGTCGCCTTCTTGGCCACGCCGACCGACGTCTTCGCGGTGCCCGGCGCTGCGGTGGAGGCTTCCGGCCGCGCGTACGACGGCCGCTCGGGCACCGCCAAGCTGGTCGGCCGGCCGCTGCGCTGGGCCTCACGGGGCAGGTTGCTCCACCGCCAGTACCCTCCCGGCGCGGACCCGGGCATCGCCGACAGCCTGGTGCCGCAGCAGGGTCCGAACTACGCCCTGGCCAAGCGCATCCAGCGCTGGCGGGCGAGCGTCGACCGGGCCGCGGGCAGGCAGGTGTCGTTCCACGTGGCGCCCTCGACGCGGACGCGCTCGGTCGTGAAGAACCGGGCGCTCGCGGCGGCCTTCGCCGGCGCCCACCGGTTCGGCGTCGAGGTCTTCGACCCGGCCACCTCGAACACGCTGATGGCCGCGCTGCTCGTCCACGACCTGGTGTCCGAGCCGCGGGCTCACCCCCACCCGTGGCAGGACGAAGCGCACGCCGCGGTGCACGGCGGCCTGTGGCGGGCGCCGTACGAGCCGCGGAGTGCGCTCGGCCTGGCCGCGGTGCTGGGGTACGCCAGCGCCCGCGGCTAGGTGGTCACTGGACGACGACCTTGCAGTTGCGCAGGGCGTCGAGCGGGTCGACCTCGCCCAGGTAGATGATCGTGCCCGGTGGCGTGGCGACCTTGATCATGTTGCAGAAGATGTCGTCACGGACGCCGTCGTTGGTGGCGATGATCGTGTTGTCGCCCTCTTCGCCGTAGACCGTGTCGGCGCCGGGACCCGGGTAGATGACGTCGTCGCCCTCGTCGCCGGTGACCTCGTCGTCGCCCTCACCGGCGTACAGGACGTCGTTGCCCTGGTCGCCGTCGAGCTCGTCGTCACCGCTGTCGCCGTACACGCGGTCCGCGCCGGGGCCACCCTGGGGGTGGTCGTTGCCCGGGCCGCCGTAGACGGTGTCACGGCCGTCGTTGCCGTGCAGGTAGTCGTCGCCGTCCTCGCCGTAGGCGACGTCGTTGCTGCTGCCCAGGCGGATGTAGTCGTTGCCGGCGAGGCCGTAGACCTCTTGGGCGCGACGCTTGGTGATGATCGTGTCGTTGCCGTCAGTGCCCTGCACTGTCTGGCGATGGACCGGTCCTGCAGCGCGTGGCTGCGTGCCGGCCGTGGCCTTGCTCGTCGTCGCTCCGGAGACCGCGGGAGTCGCGACGGCGGCCAGGCACAGGACCTGGGTCGTCACGAGCGCAGCGAACAACCGGGCTCTTGGGGGGAGAGAACCCATGTTGCCAAGGTAACAAGACCCTGCGCCCTTGTCAGATCGACCCCCATACCGCACCCCCAGGGCTAGACAGGCATGCCCCCACCTCGAAGCACGCGAAAGGCCGCCCGGAGCCCCACACCCCGGGCGGCCGTCGTGCGCGTCCCCGCAGGGCCGCACCGCGCCACGTCAGCCGGACGGCCACTCCAGGAACGTGACCTGTCCGCCGATGATCTCGGCGGTCAGGAGCACGGTGTCCTGGCCCTTGTCGAAGAGCTCGTAGGAACCTTCGACGAGGCCCGGGAAGACCAACGACGGTTGGTGTCCATCGGTCACGGGTCGGTCCACGACCGCGACGTGCGGCCGGTGCCCGTGCCCATGCGCGTGCCCGTGGGGGTGCCGGTCGTCGTGGTCGTGCGAGGAGCTGCCTCCCACGGGGGCGATCTCGATCTCCACCCCGACCATCGCCGGCGGCATGGAGATCACGAGGGCCCCCACGTCGCCGCCGATGTCGAGCAGGACCGAGCCCTGACCGGCGTGCGGGTTCTCGTTCACGGTGTCCTCCATCGTCGGCCCCATCGCTCGATCACTTCGCGGTCGTGGTCCCCGGCGCCGTCTGGTAGCCGCCACCCGGCAGCCCCAGGAACGGGAAGTTGTCGGAGACCGCAGGGTTGGCGTTGGACGTACCGTCCGCCACCGCCGAGGCGGCACCGTCCGGCTCGAACGACGGGTCGACCAGCGGCAGGGTCAGGCCCGCCACCGCTCGCAGGGCCACCGTGACCACGTCGTCGTTCACGCGACGGCCGTTGGGCCAGCCGGCCGCGTCGCCCGCGACCAGCCCGAGGTCGTTCGGCTCGGCCGTCGGCGGGATCGCGACGTTGAGCCGGAGCATGTCCGCCTCGACCGCACCGGTGTAGTTCTGGAACCCGGGGACGACGCCCTTCGGGATCCCGGTGAGCAGCACGGCGTTGAGGTCGGCGCGCGGCTTGTCGTACTTCGCCAGGTTCGGGAACGCGCCCGGGTAGAGCACGGGCAGCAGCCCCGCCAGCTCGGGCTTGTTCACGTACTTCGCGTAGCGCTTGTCGTTCCACGGCGGGCGGGCGTTCCACTCGTCCTTCTCGGCCATCGGCACGATGACCTCGTTGAACAGCGGGTTGGCCAGCCGGGAGACCTGCTCCCAGGGCCCGTGGCCGACGTACTTGCCCTTGGCCTTGTCGAACATGCGCGACTTGCGCCGGCTCGCGGTGGCCCACACGCCGATGACCGCCTTCTTGCTGAGCGGGTTCTTCGGCACGCTGCCGTCGCGGGTCAGCTGCTTGATCGGGATCTCGAGCGCGATGGTGTGCACGTTGTACGACTGCACCGAGTTGACGCCGTTCATGTTCGGCATCGAGATCAGGTGGGCCTCGTTCAAGGGACGCAGCGCGCCGAGGTCGAAGATGCTGCCGAGGTCGACGTGGAACGCGTCGGACCGCTGGCCGCAGAAGACCTTGATGCCCTGCTTGACGCCCTGCACCGCCTGCGCGGACAGCTTGGCGTAGTCCGGCGTGCTGCGCGGACCGACGTTCACCGGCGGGACGCGAAGACCCTTGCCGAGCAGGACTTCCCTGTTCTTCTTGTCGTCCTTCCAGTCCACTCGCGTGAGCGAGTAGAACTGCGGACGGTTCCAGTTCGGGCTGCCGATCGTGGTGATCTGCCCGGTGTTGTAGAGGAAGGTCTTGTCGTTGCGGACCAACGTCTGGAACTTGAACTGGAACGAGACGTCGCGCGTGGCGTCGCCGCGGTTGTTCACGTGGATCTCGTAGAGCACGTCGTCGCCGAACTCGTAGAAGTTCGGGCCGCCGTCGGGCTTCTGGAGCGGGATGAAGTTCGCGATCAGCGTCACGTACTCCGGTCGGTTCGGGCTCACGAACGCGTAGACGTCCGTACCGTCGGCGACCGGGTCCTTGCTGATCTCGGGTGCTTCGCGGTGTGACGACATGTCAGCGACCTCCTGCCGCGTTGAGGATGCGGGCGGCGAGGTCCTTGTCGTGGACGACGATCTCCCGCTCGCCGACCATCAGGTGGACTCGGTCCGCGTAGGGGTGCTCGACGAACGCCACGACGGGCTCGCGCGCACTGTCGTTGTTGCGGGTGGCGGGCGCAGCGGATGCCGACGCACCCGTGAGCCCGACGGTGCCGGCTGCCCCGATCCCTGCCGCAGCGAGGAACTTCCTTCTGCTGGTGTCACTCATCTGGTCCTCCACATCGGAACGCGTATGTCGTCAGTGACGTACGCCACTGGTGCTTCGGCACCGGGAGGGGTGCGGATTGGCCCGGTCCTGTTCGCCGGCCGTTCGTGGCGCGTTCGGAGCGGTCGGCGTAGCGTCGCGCCCATGCGTACGACGTCCCCGCACCCCGTCCGCCTCCTCGCCGCTGTCGCCGTCACCGCGCTGTGCGCCGGCCTGGGCGCCGGCCTCACCGCGCCCACCCAGGCATCCCCGCCGGGTGAGGCGAAGGTCGACAAGGACCTCCGCTTCGCGACCTTCAACGCGTCCCTCAACCGCAACGTCGAGGGCCAGCTGGTCGCCGACCTGTCGACGCCGAACAACGCCCAGGCATCGCTGATCGCCGAGACCATCCAACGGGTCAACCCCGACGTGCTGCTGATCAACGAGTTCGACTACGTCGCCGGTGGCCAGGCGGCCGAGCTGTTCCGTGACAACTACCTCGCGGTGCCGCACAACGGGGCGCCGGCCGTGGACTATCCCTACTACTTCGTCGCGCCGTCCAACACAGGAGTGCCGAGCGGCTTCGACCTGAACAACAACGGGGTCGTGGGCGGTGCCGACGACGCCTACGGGTTCGGGTTCTTCCCGGGGCAGTTCGGGATGGCCGTCTTCAGCAAGTACCCCATCCAGGACCACGACATCCGGACGTTCCAGAACTTCCTGTGGCAGGACATGCCGGGCGCGCTGCTCCCCGACGACCCCGCCACCGCCGCTCCGCAGGACTGGTACTCGCCGGCCGAGCTCGACGTGT
The DNA here is from genome assembly GCA_025966445.1 of Nocardioides sp. Taxonomy (GTDB): domain Bacteria; phylum Actinomycetota; class Actinomycetes; order Propionibacteriales; family Nocardioidaceae; genus Nocardioides. Next base: position 3,599 of record JAICRP010000083.1, on the reverse strand, counting down.
TCCGGCTGTCCAGCAAGTCGCACTGGGACGTCCCGATCAGCATCGGCAAGAAGACCGTGCACTTCCTCGTCTCGCACCCGACCCCGCCCGTCTTCGACGGAGCCGAGGACCGCAACGGGACGCGCAACCACGACGAGATCCGTTTCTGGTCCGACTACGTCACCGGCGGCGCGACCGCGTCGTACATCTACGACGACGACGGCGGCACCGGCGGGCTCGCGAAGGGCGCGCGCTTCGTGATCGCGGGCGACCAGAACTCCGACCCGCTCGACGGCGACTCCATCCCCGGATCGACCCAGCAGCTGCTCGAGAACGACCGCATCAACGCGACGTCGCCCCCGACGAGCGAAGGCGCCGTCGAGGCGACCGCGCTGCAGGGCGGCGCGAACCTGACCCACCTGTCACCGCCGCAGTACGACACGGCCGACTTCGCCGACAATGCACCCGGCAACCTCCGAGCCGACTACGTGCTGCCGAGTGCACAGCTCGAGATCCTCGACTCGGCCGTGTTCTGGCCGTTGACGACCGATCCGTTGTACCGGCTCACGCTCGGCTTCCCCACGCAGCCCACCGACCACCGGATGGTGTGGGTCGACGTGCACCTGAACCATCCGCGTGCCTGACCGTCTCTTCGCCGACCGCCGGCTCGCGGCGGTCTACGACCCGCTCGACCCCGACCGGAGCGACCTCGACGCGTACGCCGCCGTCGCGACCGAGCTGGGCGCGCGGACCGTCCTCGACCTCGGCTGCGGCACCGGCACGTTCGCGGTGCTGCTGGCCGGGCGAGGGTTCGACGTGACCGGCGTGGACCCGGCGGCTGCGTCGATCGACGTGGCCCGGGCCAAGCCCGGCGCCGACCGGGTGCGGTGGGTCGTCGGCGAGCTCGACGTCGTGGCCGACCTCAGGTTCGACCTGGTCACGATGACGGGCAACGTCGCCCAGGTGTTCGTGACCGACGAGGCATGGCGGGCGATGCTCGCGACGGCGTACGACGTCGTGCGTCCGGGTGGTCACCTCGTGTTCGAGACGCGCGACCCGGCCCGCGAGGCATGGCGGGAGTGGACCCGGGAGGCCTCGACCACGGTCGCGGACACTCCGGGCGAGGGCCGCGTCGAGTCGTGGGTCGAGGTGACCGACGTGCGCGACGAGCTGGTCACCTTTCGCTCGACCCTGGTGTTCAGCGACGCCACGATCACCTCGGAGTCGACGCTGCGCTTCCGCAGTCGCGAGGCGGTGACGGCCGACCTGGCGGCGGCCGGCTTCGTGGTCGAGGACGTCCGCGAGGCGCCCGACCGGCCGGGCCGGGAGATGGTGTTCGTGGCCTCCCGCCCGGACGAGTCGCTGGCGCGCAACAAGGAGCGTGGCTGGCGCGAGCTCGGGGTCATCGACGAGGCCCTGCTCCGAGGCGAGATCGACGAGGACGGGTGGCACGCCCGGGTGCTGGACGTCATCGAGCCGGCCTACCTCGCCGCCGAGACGCCTCAGGGCCAGTCCGGCCGCAGCGGCGACGCTGCGGGATGGGAGCACGCCCGTCGGCTGCTCCTCGACGCGGTGCCCGACGGCAGCGACGTGCTGGACGTGGGCTGCGCCAACGGGCTGCTGATGGAGTCGCTGGTGGCATGGGCCGCCGACGACGGCCACACCGTGTCGCCGTACGGCGTGGAGATCTCCGACCGGCTTGCCGACCTGGCGCGCACCCGGTTGCCGCACTGGGCCGACCGGATCTGGACCGGCAACGCGATGACGTGGGTGCCGCCGCGACGGTTCGACGTCGTCCGTACCGGGCTCGACTACGTGCCGCCGCGACGTCGGGCCGACTTCGTGGCACGGCTACTCGGCGAGGTGGTGTCCCCGGGCGGCCGGCTCGTCGTCGGCGTGTTCAACGAGGAGAAGGACCGGGAGACGGTCGCCGACACCCTGCGCTCCTGGGGTCACGCCGTCGCGGGCGCGACCTCACGGGCCCACCGCGACCCGCGGCTGCGTTACAAGGCGGTCTGGGTGGACGCCTGATCCAGGGTTGACTTCGAGCGCGCTTGAGGTGCGAGGCTTCGATGAGTTCTCGGGCGCCGCCCGGTCAGGAGAAGCATGAGCACCCCCACGACGGATCGCCCGCGACTGGATCTGCGCTCCGGTTCACAGCGCGTGTTCGCGCACGTGCTGGCCAGCTCACTCGTCGTGTCGGTCGCGAACTTCACGGTGTGGTTCGCGGTGACGTTCTGGACGTACCTCGAGACCCGCTCGGTGCTCGCCACCGGCCTGATCGCCGGCATCTTCCTCGTCGCGACCGCCGCCACGGGCATCTGGTTCGGCAGCCTGGTCGACCACCACCGCAAGCAGGTCGTCATCCAGGCCTCGGCCGTGGCGTCGTTCGTCTGCTACGCCCTCGGCCTCGGCCTGTACCTCGCCGCCCCCGAGAACGAGTGGCACGACGCGGCCAGCCCGCTGCTGTGGGTGCTCGTCGTCGTGCTGATGCTCGGCGTGATCTCGGGCAACCTGCGCGGCATCGCGCTGCCCACCCTCGTCACGCTCCTGGTGCCCGAGCCCGTGCGCGACCGGGCGAACGGCCTGGTCGGCACGACGTCCGGCGTCTCGTTCCTCGTGACGTCGGTGATCAGCGGCCTGCTGGTCGCCTTCGACGGGATGCGCTCGGTGCTGGTGCTGGCGCTCGTCGTGATGGTCGGGTCGTTCCTGCACGTGTCGCGGCTGACCATCCCCGAGCCGGTCGTGGTGTCGCTGAACGACGACGGCTCCGAGGACCGCGGCGTCGACCTGCGGGGCACCTTCCGCCTGGTGCGCGGGGTCCCCGGCCTGCTGGCGCTGATCGTGTTCTCGTGCTTCAACAACTTCCTCGGCGGCACCTTCATGGCGCTGATGGACGCGTACGGTCTGTCGCTCGTCTCGGTCCAGGCCTGGGGCCTGCTGTGGGGCGTGCTCAGTGCCGGCGTGATCATCGGCGGCCTGATGGTCGCCCGGACCGGTGTCGGCGCCAACCCCGTCCGCACCCTGCTGCTGGTCAACGTCGCGCTCTGGACCACCTGCGTCGTCTTCCCACTGCGCTCCTCGATCGTGCTGCTCGCGGTGTCGATGATGGCCTTCATGCTGGTGATGCCGTACGCCGAGGCGTCCGAGCAGACGGTCCTCCAGCGCGTGGTGCCCTACCACCGCCAGGGCCGGGTCTTCGGCTTCGCCCAGAGCATCGAGCAGGCCGCCTCACCGCTGACCGCCTTCCTGATCGCGCCGATCACGCAGCTGCTCGTCATCCCGTGGATGACCGACGGCTGGGGCGCCGAGGTCCTCGGGCCGTGGTTCGGCACCGGCGCCGACCGCGGCATCGCGCTCGTGTTCGTGGTCGCCGGGATCATCGGGCTGCTGGTGACCGGGCTGGCCCTGCTGTCGCGTCCCTACCGCCGGCTGTCGGCGGTGTACGCCGGCGGCCCGACCGAGCCCGTCCCCGACCCGGTCCCGCTGGGTGAGCGGTGAGTGAGGGTGGGTTCTGTTGCCTGGGCGGTGGGGGGGGGGTGGGGGGCCCCCCCCCCACCCCCCAACCCGCCCCCCCCCGGCGGGCGGGCCCACCCAGCCACCCCCCCCCCCCCCCCCCC
>JAICRP010000118.1 GCA_025966445.1 Nocardioides sp. | reverse complement strand
TGGCCCAGGTCGAGATCACGGACGCCGACGCGCAGGGCGTGCTGATCGCGAACGGAGCCCGCTTCGGGGGCCACACGTTGTTCCTCAAGGACCGCAAGCTCTGGTACGTCAGCAACTTCCTGGGGATCCCGCCGGAGCAGCAGCTGGTCTCGCCGGACGAGGTGGGTGTCGGCGCCCACGTGCTCGGGATGGAGTTCGCGAAGGAGAGCCACGGCGAGCACGGGGAGGCCATCGGCACCGCCACGCTGTACGTCGACGACCTGGCCGTCGCGAAGAGCGACTGGAAGACGCAGCCGGGTCACTTCGCGCTCTGCGGCGAGGGCCTGACCGTGGGCCGGGACAGCTCCGACCCGGTCTCGCAGGAGTACGGTCCGCCCTTCTCCTTCACCGGCGGACGGATCAAGGTCGTCGAGATCAACATCGGCGACGACGTCTACCTCGACCTCGAGCGCGACTTCCACGCCGCGATGTCCCGGGACTGAGGCGGTCCCCGGGAGGGCCGGGCTTGCGTGTCATCCCGGTCCCCGGCGGACGGGTCGTGATACTCGGGCCATGATGGACGGCCTGAGGGCTCGTGTGCTTCCGGAGGCCCAGCGCCGAACGTTGGCGGAGCTGGCCGAGGACCTGGACCTGACCTCAGGTGACTCGGCGTCGAAGATCTCCGCGTTCTGGACGATGCTGACGCTGTCGGCGGTGATTGCGACCGCGGGTGTGCTGAGTGACTCGACGGCCACCGTGATCGGCGCGATGATCATCGCCCCGCTGTCGACGCCGATCATGGGGATCGCGCTGGGGATCGTGAACCGCCAGCGGAGGGGTGCGACGAGGTTCGTGCTCCTCGGCGTTCTGCTGGTGGTCGGGACCGGCGTCCTCTTCTCGGCCGCGTTGCCCGGGTCGTACGACCTGCTGGGGAACAGCCAGATCGCGTCGCGGACGTCGCCCGGGCTGCTGGACGTGGTGGCTGCGGTGGCGACCGGCTTCGCCGGCGCCGTGGCCCTGGCTCGCCGGGACGTCGCCGCGGTGTTGCCCGGCGTCGCGATCGCGATCTCGCTGGTGCCGCCGCTGGCCGTGGTCGGGGTGTGTCTCGGCCAGGGCGCCGGTTGGCTGGCCGTCGGTGCCTTGCTGCTGTTCTTGTCCAACCTGCTCGCACTCGTCCTGGCGGGCACGGTCGTGTACGCGGTCCTCGGCTACGGCCTGGTGGTGACGGGCCCCGACCGGGCCCGTCGCCGCGCCCGGGTCACGGTCAGCGTCCTCTTCCTCGTCGTGGTGCTGCCGCTGCTGGCCAACACGGTGTCCACCTATCTGATCAGCGTGTGGACCGCCCGCGTCCAGACGATCGCTTCGACGTGGATCTCCAACGTGCCGGACGCGTCGGTCACCAGCGTGGACACCAGGTCGCGAACGTTCTACGTCCGGGTCAGGACGACCGGAGAGCTCCCGCCACTCACCGACCTGTTGGAGGAGCTGGACGGACAGGTCCCGGACGGGCTGCGGGTTGTGGTCGACTCCCGGGTCGGCCAGCAGCTCGACGTCGGCACCGTCGGCCAGTAGAACGCCGTGCCGGTGGCGGGTCGTCGCGCCGAACCTCAGCGCACGAAGCTGTTGTCGTGGAGCGACGAGAGCCGAGCCTTCACGCTGAGCAGCGTCTCGATGATGGCGTCCTCACGACCCTGGTCGAGGCGGCTGATCGGCACCGCGACGCTGAGGGCATCGACCGTCGTGCGTGAGAAGGGCAGCGAGACGCCGAAGCACCGCACCCCGATGCAGGACTCCTCGCTCTCCATCGCGTAACCGACCTGGGCTGCGTTCTCGATGATCGCCAGGAGGGCGTCGCGGTCCGTGGTCGCCCGGGCGGTGAGCGGGGTGATCCGCTGGGGGACCAGCGAGTCGCGGACGGCCTCGGGCTGGTCGGCGAGCATCGCCCGGCCGAGCGAGGTGGCGTACGCCGGTAGCCGGCGCCCGACCGCCGAGTGCATCCGCAGGGGGTGCTTGGACTCGCGCTTGGCGGTGTAGATGACGTCGGCTCCCTCGAGGCGCCCCAGATGCACGGTCTCCTCCGTCGCCGCCGCGACCTCGTCCATGACGGCGGCCGCACGCGACAGGACGGGGTCGCCGTCGAGGTAGGCGGAGCTCACGGTCAGGGTGTGGATGCCGAGACGGTAGACGCTGCCGGTCTGGTCGGTGTCGAGCCAGCCGCGGGCGCACATCGTGCGCAGCAGCGCGTGCAGGCTGCTCTTCGGGATGCCGAGGCGGTGGGCGAGCTGGAGCTGCGTTCCGGGGCCACGCGCCGCGATGTCGTCGAGGAGGTCGAGGGCCCGTGCGGCCGACTTGACGGCGCCGTTGGCGGGCCCGGCGATCACCCGGGTGTCGGTGTCCATGGGACCTCCTGGTCGTGGCGGCACGACCATTCTCGCGCGTCCCGGAAAGCCTACACCAGCGTTCACATACATGGACAGACTTCCACCCCTTGACCGTGATCGGCCTCACAGGTACCTTCCTGCTAGTTCACATAGCGGAACATGGTTCAGATACCGAGGAGCAGGCCGTTGATCGAGGTGCGTCATTCCGTGTCGCCGTCCAGCGTGGAGACGGCGACGAGCGCGGAGCTGCGGGAGAGCTTCCTCGTCGAGGACCTGTTCCGCCCCGGCGAGGTACACGGTGTCTACACCCACGACGACCGGCTGGTGGTCGGCGGGGCCGTGCCCGGCGACGGCCAGCTCGAGCTCCCGTGCTGGGACGTGCTCGGCACGGCGTCGCACCTCGAGCGCCGCGAGCTGGGGGTGGTCAACGTCGGCCAGCCCGGGCACGTGCTCGTGGACGGCGTGAAGTTCGAGCTCCACCACCTCGACGGCCTGTTCGTCGGTCGGGGCAGCGAGGTCGTCTTCGCCGGGTCCGAGGCCGCCTTCTACTTCGTGTCCGCCCCGGCCCACGCGACGTACCCCGCCACGCTGCTGAGCCACCCCGAGGTCGAGCCCGTCGCCCTGGGCACGGCACAGGGCGCGAACGAGCGGCAGCTGTACCGCTACGCGTGGGGCGAGGAGCTCGAGACGTCGGTGCTGCAGTTCGGCGTCACCGTCATCGCCGACGGGTCGGTGTGGAACACCTTTCCGCCCCACCTGCACGACCGGCGCACCGAGGTCTACCTGTACGTCGACCTCGACGAGCAGGACCGCGTCTTCCACTTCATGGGCAAGCCGGGCGCCACCCGCCACCTGGTGATGCGCAACCGGCAGGCCGTCATCTCCCCGCCGTGGTCGATCCACTCGGGCGCCGGCACCGGCTCCTACGCCTTCATCTGGGCGATGGCCGGGGAGAACAACGCCTACACGGACCTGAACCCGGTCCCGCTGGAGGACCTGTGACCACCCAGACCGAGGCGGAGCTCCGCTCGCCGTTCGACCTGCACGGCCGCTGCGCCGTCGTGACCGGCGCCGGTCGCGGACTGGGACGAGCCGTCGCCCTCGGACTGGCCCGGGCCGGAGCCGACCTGGTGCTCCTGGGCCGGCCGGGCAGCCAGGACGGCACTCGCGACCAGGTCGTCGACCTGGGTCGCGACGTGGAGGTCGTCGACCTCGACGTCAGCGACGCCGACGCCGTCGAACGCGTCGGTGCCCGACTGGCGGCCGACCGGCAGGTCGACATCCTGGTGAACAACGCGGGGATCATCGACCGCGAGGACTCCGTGTCGGTCACCCGCGACGCCTGGAACCGGGTGCTGGACGTCAACCTCACGGGACTGTTCTTCCTGTGCCAGCACCTCGGCCGCCCGATGGCCGAGCGCGGCAGCGGCAAGGTCGTCAGCATCGCCAGCCTGCTCTCGTTCCAGGGCGGCATCCGGGTGGCTTCGTACGCCGCCAGCAAGCACGGCGTCGCCGGCGTCACCAAGGCCCTGGCGAACGAGTGGGGCCCGCTCGGCGTCCAGGTCAACGCCATCGCCCCCGGCTACATCGCCACCGACAACACCACCGCACTGCGCGAGGACCCGGACCGCTCGCGGTCCATCCTCGAGCGCATCCCGGCCGGCCGCTGGGGCGTCGCCTCCGACATCGCCGGAGCGGCCGTCTTCCTCAGCTCGCCCGCCGCCGACTACGTCAACGGCCACGTGCTGGTCGTCGACGGCGGCTGGATGGCCCGCTGACCGCGGGTCCTCGACCGCACCCCTGATGCACCCCACCGGAAGTACGCAGCACCAGCAGCACCGGCAGCACCCGCACTCGGGCGGCAGTCATCACTCCGAAGTCCCACCGCCGGCACCCGGCACGAAGAAATCGAGGATCGACCATGAAGTTCACCTCTCGTCCCGCCGCAGTCCTCGCCGGACTGTCCCTGGCGGCCATGGCCCTTGCGGGCTGTAGCGAGGAGGGCGGGGGCGGCAGCGCGGCTGCTGCATCCGGCAGCTGCGACCCGGCCGACGTCAAGCTGGTCGGCCAGGTCCACAACGAGTCCAACCCGTACGAGGCGTCCTGGCTCGACGGCGGCGACGCCTTCGCCGAGTCGGTCGACCTGACCCAGGAGCGGCTGACCTACGACGGCGACTCGACCCGCCAGCAGGAGCAGATCAGCCAGCTCCTCGCCGGCGACACCGACTGCCTGGTCATGAACATCCTGCCGAACGGCGACTCGGACACCGCGCCGATCGTCGAGGGTGCGCAGGAGGCGGGCGCCTACTTGGTGACCCAGTGGAACAAGCCGGCAGACCTCGACGTCACCGAGTACGACCAGTGGCTGAGCCACATCACCTACAACGGCATCGAGTCGGGCAAGCAGATCGGCGACGCGCTGGCCGAGGCGATCGGCGGCTCGGGCGGGATCATCGCCCTGCAGGGCATCCTCGACACCGGTGCTGCGAAGGACCGCTTCGCCGGGCTCGAGGAGTCGCTGGCCGCCAACCCGGACGTCGAGCTGCTCGACGACCAGACCGCCAACTTCTCCCGCGCCGAGGCCCTCGAGGTGACCAAGACCCTGCTCACCAAGCACGGTGACGACATCAAGGGCATCTGGGCGGCCAACGACGACATGGCTCTGGGCGCGCTCGAGGCGCTGCAGCAAGCCGGCCGTACGGATGTCGCGGTCGTCGGGATCGACGCCGTGCCGGACGCGCTCACCGCGATCGAGGACGGCACCATGACCGCCACCGTCTCCAGCGACGGCCCGTGGCAGGGCGGCATCGGCCTCGCCATCGGCTACTGCGTGGCCACCGGTGAGCTGTCGGTCGACGACATCGCCGACGAGGACCGGGCCTGGTACGCCGAGCAGTTCCTCATCGAGCAGGACAACGTCGCCGACTTCTCCGCCCCGGCGACCGACGAGTCCGACTTCGACTGCGACAACGTCTTCAGCCGGTCTCAGGGTCCGATCTCGTGACGATGACATCCCCCGCCGAGGACGTGGACGTCGTCGCGGCGCGCCCTCGGCCTCGGCGGGGGGTGTCGTTCCGGGACGCCGGGCCACCGGTGGCCCTGGTGGTCATGTTCGGGGTCTTCTCGGCCCTGAGCGCTGACTTCCGGACCATCGGCAACGTGCAGAACATCATGGACACGGCGGCGGTCCTCGCCGTCGTGACCTGCGGCATCACGTTCGTGCTCCTGATGGGTTCCATCGACCTGTCCGCGCCCGGGGTCATGGGGGCGTCCGCCCTCGCGGTCGCCCTCCTGGTCGCCAACAACCGCAACGACAACGACCTCGGGATCATCGGGGTCCTGGTCGCGATCCTGCTCGCCGCCGCCCTCGGCTGCCTGAGCGGCCTGGCCCTGGTGCTGTTGAAGGTGCCGTCGTTCATGACCACGCTGGGCGTCTCGGCCATCGGGCTCGGCGTCGCGACGCTCATGTTCGCCGGCGTGCAGCCGAACATCACCGACGCCATGATCGAGAGCTGGGCCGTCGACCGGTTCCTCGGCTTCTCGTACCTGACCTGGATCGCCGCCACGTGCGTCCTCCTCGGCTGGTCGATCCAGCGGTACACGCGGCTCGGCCGCTACGCCTTCGCGATCGGGGGCGCGGAGGAGGTGCTCTCGCTCTCGGGCGTGAAGGTGGCTCCGTACAAGGTCGCCGCCTTCACCCTGGCCGGCTCGTTCTACGGGCTCGCCGGCGTCATGGTGACCAGCCAGCTCGGCGCCGGCCTCGTCCAGGCCGGCAAGGGCTACGACTTCGCCGCCATCACGGCGGCCGTGGTCGGCGGCACCCTGCTCACCGGTGGTCGCGGCGGGATCCTGCACTCCACCGTCGGTGTCCTGCTGGTCACGGTGCTCACCAACGGCCTGGTCCAGGTCGGGGTGAGCCCGTACTGGCAGGGCGGCGTGCAGGGCCTGATCGTCGTGGCGGCGGTCGCCGCCGCGGTCCTCCCGCAACGTCGCCGGAACCAGGTGACCAAGTGACCACCGACCTGATCAAGGAGGCCGACGTGAAGGCTCCGGCCCCGGTGCACGCGCTCGAGGTGCGTGGGCTGGTCAAGCACTACCCGGGCGTCAAGGCGCTCGACGGCGTCGACCTCGTGGTCCGCCAGCACGAGGTCCTCGGCCTCGCCGGCGAGAACGGCGCCGGCAAGTCGACCCTCCTCAAGGCCCTTGTCGGGCTGGTCAGGCCGGACGCCGGCGAGATCTGGGTCCGGGGCGAGAAGGTGCGGATCAAGAGCGTCGTCGACGCCGCCGAACACGGCATCGGCATGGTGTTCCAGGAGCAGTCGCTCGTCCCCAACCTCACCGCCGCCGAGAACATCGTGCTCGGCTCGGAGGGACGCGGCGTACGGCGCGGCGTCTACCGTTGGGACGCGATGCGTCGCCTGGCTCAGGAGCAGCTGGACAAGATCGGCTCGCACATCGACCCGCTCGCCCGTACCGACACCCTGTCCTTCGCGGACCGGCAGATGGTCGAGATCGCCAAGGTGCTCCGGATCGAGCAGCGCACCTCGCACCCGCCGGTGATCATCCTCGACGAACCCACGTCGGTGCTGGAGTCGAAGGAGATCGAGACCCTCTTCACCCAGGTCCGTCGGCTCCGGGAGTTCGCCTCGGTCATCTTCGTCTCCCACAGACTCGACGAGGTCCTGGACGTCTGCGACCGGGTCTGCGTGCTGCGGGGCGGAGAGTCCGTCGGCGAGGTGGCCGCGGCGGGCGCGGCCCCCGGCGACCTGCACCGCATGATGATCGGGTCGACCGGCTCCGAGGACCACTACCACGACACCGCGCAGCGTTCCGAGAAGACGCTCCGGCCGATGCTGCAGGTCCGGGGGTTGTCAGGCCCCACGTTCCGCGACGTCGACCTCGACGTCCACGCCGGCGAGGTCGTCGCCATCGTGGGCGTCCACGGCTCGGGGCGCGAGGACGTCTGCCGGGCGCTGTTCGGTGCCGTCCCCACGACGGCCGGTGAGGTCACCCTCGACGGCGAGAAGCTCGACCTGTCCAGCACCCGCGCCGCCTGCGCGGCCGGCGTCGGGTACGTACCGGCGGAGCGCAAGATCGAGGGCATGGTCGGGCCGATGTCGGTGGCCGACAACATGACGCTGACCAAGCAGAAGGCCCGGTGCACCGGACCCCTCGTGATGCCGCAGAAGCAGGCCTCGCTCGTCGACGCCTGGATCACCAGGCTCTCCATCCGCACCCCGAACCGCGGCACCGCCATCCAGCGGCTCTCGGGCGGCAACCAGCAGAAGGTCGTCCTGGCCCGCTGGCTGGTGGCCGGCGACATCCGCCTGCTGCTCCTCGACCACCCCACCCGCGGCCTGGACATCGGGGCGCGCTCGGAGGTCTACCGCCTCATGCGCGAGCTCGCCGACAGCGGGGTGGCCACGGTGCTCCTGGCCGACAGCCTCGAGGAAGCCATCGGCATGGCGGACCGGATCCTCGTCATGAGCGACGGGAGGGCGACCAAGGAGGTCGCCTGCCCCTCGGGCGGCAAGCCGACCCCGCTCGACCTCGTCAAGGAGATGGTCTGACCGTGTCCACCCCCGTGATCGCCACTCCCGTCGCCGACACGGCGGCCGTCCAGGGGGGCCCGACGGCGGGCCAGCGGCTGACGTCCTTCATGCCGGTCATCGCGCTCGTCGCGCTGCTGGCCGCGCTCACCCTGGCCGACCCCGACTTCCTCACCCAGAGCAGCCTCACGGCCGTGGTGCGGACCTCGGCACCGCTCGTCGTCCTCGCCACGGGCGCCACGCTCGTGGTGCTCTGCGGCGGCATCGACCTCTCGATCGCCGCGCTGTGCTCCCTGTCGACCGTGTTCTTCGCGATGTGGCTGCCCGACCTGGGTGGTCTCACCACGGTGGCCGTCATCGCGGCCGCCGGCGTGATCGGCGCCGTGCAGGGGCTGGCCCACGTCCTTCTCCGGATCCCGTCCTTCATCGTCACCCTGGGCGGCCTGAGCATCTGCTCGGCGGTCGCGCTCGTGATCTCCGACGCCGGCCCGATCCGGGTCGTCGACCGCGAGGCCACCCACTGGCTCACGCTGTACGTCGGCGGCGTCGTCCCGATGGCCTTCGTCGTGGCCGTGATCGCGGTGGCCGTGGTCGGCCTGGTGCTCAGGCTCACGCCGCTGCGGACCTGGATCACCGCCACCGGGTACTCCGAGTCAGCCGCCCGGCTGGCGGGCTCGCCCGTCGACCTGGTCAAGGTCGGCGCGTTCACCGTGTCCGGAGCGTTCGCGGGCCTGGCCGCCGTCATGCTCGTGTCGCGCAACTTCAGCGGCAGCCCGACGATGGCCGACAACCTGCTGCTGCCGGCGGTCGCGGCGATCGTCGTCGGCGGCACCGCGATCACCGGTGGTCACGGCAGTGTGTGGCGCAGTCTCGCCGGCGCGCTGGTCGTGACGTTGCTGCGGGTCGGTCTGCCGATCGTCGGTGTGCCGTCCGCGTACGAGCAGATCCTCTACGGCGTGATCATCGTCATCGCCGTCGCACTCACCCTCGACTACTCGAAGGTGTCGATCATCAAGTAACCGATCCGGATCCGGTCTCACGACCAAGGTAAACCCAGCTGCACAGAT
>JAICRP010000044.1 GCA_025966445.1 Nocardioides sp. | reverse complement strand
CTGAGGCGACCGCGCGAGCAGGCGGCGCGGGTGGTTCGCAAGGTGGCCGAGCTGCTGCGCGCGGCCGCCGACGTGATGGAGGAGGGCGAGGTGGACCACGCGCTCGAGCTGCTGGCCGACGCGCGGTCGACCGACCACTACGTCACGGAGCTGCGCGCGGCGGCCGACGAGGGGCTGGCCGTCGTCGCCTCCTCGCCGTTCCGGATCAGGCACAAACCCGGCATGAGACGGATGGTCGACCTGGTCGACCCGATCGACCGCGCACTCCGCAGCACCCGGGTCCTGGTCCGGCGGACGGCGATCACGGCGTACCGCGGCCGGCCGGTGCCTCCGTCGTACGCTCGTCTCTGCCGCGACCTGGCCGACGCCGCCGACGTGGTGTCGCGCGAGCTGATGGCCGACCGGATGGCCGTCGCCGCGCGGCCCGTCCTGCTCGCGGTCGGGAACGAGACCGGCCGGGTCGAGCGCACCGCCGACCTCAACACCGACGTGCTGCTCGCGCAGATCCGGTCGGTGGTCGCCGACCTGCTGCTGCTCACCGGTCTCGACGAGCTGGAGTCGACGGACGCACTGCCACCGCCGCCGGAGCGGGCGGCATGACCCGGTGGGTGCTGCACGTCGACCTCGACATGTTCCTGGCGGCGGTCGAGATCCTGCGCAAGCCGGAGCTGGCCGGCAAGCCGGTCGTGGTCGGCGGGCGCGGGATCGTCAACGAGCGCGCCGTGGTCTCGACGGCGTCGTACGAGGCTCGCGAGTTCGGGATCCGGTCCGGCATGCCGCTGCGGACGGCGTACAAGAAGTGTCCGGACGCGGTCTTCCTGCCCGTCGACGCCCCGCACTACCTCGCCGCATCAGCAGAGGTGATGGCCGCCCTGCGCGGCCTCGAGTGGGGTGGCGTGCCCGTCGTGCTCGAGGTTCTCGGCTGGGACGAGGCGTTCCTCGGGCCAGGCGAGGGGCACGGCGACCTCGGCGACCCGTGGGACATGGCGATGGCCGTGCGGGACGCGGTGCTGGAGCGGACCCGGCTGCACTGCTCGGTCGGCATCGGCAACAACAAGCTCCAGGCCAAGATCGCGACGGACTTCGGCAAGCCCAGTCATCTGCGGGGCGGCACGTACGCGATCACCGACGACACCTGGTACGCCGAGATGGGCGCCCGTCCGACCCGTGCGCTGTGGGGCGTCGGCGCCAAGATCGCCGGGCGGCTGTCGGCGCTGGGCATCGAGACGGTGACCGACCTGGCGACCTCGGACACGGAGCTCCTGGTGGGCGAGTTCGGGCCGACGATGGGGCCGTGGTTCCACCGGATGGGCCGCGGCGTCGACTCCTCGCCCGTCGACGCGACGCCGTGGGTGGCGCGGGCGCACGGCCGCGAGGAGACCTACCAGCAGGACCTCACGTGGGAGGAGGTACCGGCCGCGGTGCGGACGCTGGCGGCCCGGGTCGTCGAGGACATCGACGCCGAGGGCCGGCCGGCGATGCGGGTGCACCTCAAGATCCGCTACCGCAACTTCTTCACCCTCACCCGCTCCCGCAAGCTCCCGGAGCCGACCAACGACCCCGAGCTGCTGGGCGACGTCGCGGTCGCGCTGCTCGAGAAGGTCGAGCCGGACAAGCCGGTACGCCTGCTCGGCGTGAGGTACGAGATGGTGCCGCCGGAGGGCGGTTACTGACCCAGTGAGGCCAGCACGTCGAACCACGGGCCGGACGACCCGTCGTACGGCGGGTGGCCACCGCCCACGAGCTCGACCAGGCGTTCGCACGAGGCGCGGGCGGAGGCGATGACGTCGGCCGGGTAGCCGAGGGACACCTGGTGCGCGGCGAACTCGTCCTCGTCGTCGACCCAGACGCGGCCGTCCAGCTCACGCACGACGTCGAGGTCCAGGTCGCACGCGGTGACGGTCGGACCGTCCCAGATGGGCGGAGCGGTGATGTCGACGTAGACCGAGAGGGGTCCCCCGGGGCCGTGGAAGGTGGTCAGCCAGCCGCGGTCCGCGTCGGGCCACGACGCCGGGGGGACGAGTCCGAGCTGGTCGGTCGGGGAGACGTACTCGGCCCCGGGGCGGGTCATGCGCGTGCCGCGCGGGAACCCCAGCCACGTGCCGTGCTCGTCGTCGCCGAGGTAGACGCTCGCGAAGCACCAGTGCGGGCGGTCGCCCCACTTGGTCATCCGCACGTCGACGGTGTCCCCGAGAGTCGGCGTCACGGGCGGCGCATCCGGGCGGCGCGGCGGGCGACCACGTCCTGGTAGCGGGCGCCGGCGAGGCGGGCGAACTGGTGCAGCAGGTGGGCGTCGAGCCCGACCAGCACGCGCGGCTTCCCGCGCAGCACCCCGCGCAGGATGATCTCGGCGGCCCGTTCCGGCGACATCCGGGCCAGCTGCTCGTCGAACATCCGCGCGAAGGACCCGTGGTCCTCTCGCCACGACACGCGCGCGTTGCGGGCGATCGCGGTCCTGATGCCGCCGGGGTGCACGACGGTCACGCCGACGGGGTGTCCGGCCATCAGCAGCTCCTCGCGCAGCGACTCGGAGAAGCCGCGGACGGCGTACTTGGTGGCGTTGTACATCGACTGCCCGGGGATGGACAGCAGCCCGAAGAGCGAAGACATCGTCACCACGTGCCCGTCGCCCGAGGCGATCAGGTGCGGGAGGAAGGCCCGGGTGCCGTTGACCACGCCCCAGAAGTTGACGCCGACGATCCACTCCATGTCGCCGGGGTCGAGGTCGGCGACCTCACCGGTGAGGGAGACTCCCGCGTTGCTGATGAGCACGTTGACCCGGCCGAGCTGGCCGACCACGTCCTCGGCCCACCCGGCCAGGGCATCAGCGGACGCCACGTCGACGACGTCGCTGCGTACCTCGCGCACTCCGGCCGCCTTCACCAGGTCGACGGTCTCCGCAAGCCCCTCGGGCGAGACGTCCGACAGGGCGAGCAGCGCGCCGCGGCCGGCCAGGTCGACCGCGAGCGCCCGCCCGATGCCCGAGCCGGCCCCGGTGATGGCGACCACGCGGCCGTCGAACGACCTCATCGCGGGGCCGCCCGAACGTCGTACGCATCCACGTCGAACTCCCTGACCGCGCGCCGGAACGCACCCGTCCCCCGCGGCCAGAGGGTGGGGTTGCGGCCGTGGTCGTCGAGGTACCAGGACGTGCACCCGCCCCGCATCCACACGGTGTGCCGCATGCGGCGCTGGATGTCGGCGTTCCAGCGGGCCTGGGCGTCCGCGCGCGGCTCGACCGCGGCGTACCCGCCGCGGCGCAGGGTCCGGATCGCGTCGCGCACGTACCCGGTGAGCGCCTCGATGTAGACGATCACCGAGGTGTGGCCCTGGCCGGTGTTCGCCCCGAGCACCGAGAAGAGGTTCGGGAAGCCGTGCACGGTCGTGCCCTTGTACGTCGCCATCCCGGTGCCCGACCACGCCTCGGCGAGGGTGCGCCCGCCGCGCCCGCGCACGAGGTGGCGGATCGGCGGGTCGGTGGCGTGGAAGCCGGTGGCGACGATGAGCACGTCGACCGGCCGCTCGACGCCGTCGCACGTCACCACACCGGTGGGCGTGACCCGCGCGATGGGGTCCGTGACCACCTCGACGTTCGCCGCCGACATCGCGGGGTAGTAGTCGTCGGACACCAGGATGCGCTTGCAGAAGATGCCGAAACGGGGGGTGAGCCTGGCGCGCAGCTCCGGGTCCGGGACGCCCTTGGCCAGGTTCCTGCGGCCGAGCCGCTCCGCCGGGGCGTTCAGCCGCTGCCATCGCGTGATGCCCGGCACCAGCGCCTCGTGGCTGTAGTAGAGGCGCGCCCGGTACGCGCGCTGCAGCGCCGGGAAGCGTCGCCACCGGCGCTTCTGGGCCGTCGTGAACGGGTGGTCGCCGCGGGGGATGACCCACGGGGCCGAGCGTTGGTACACGTCGAGGTGACCCGCCTCGGGCTGGATGGCCGGCACGACCTGGATGGCCGAGGCACCGGTGCCGATGACGGCCACCCGCCTGCCGGCGAGGTCGACCGCGTGGTCCCACCGCGCGGTGTGGAACAGGTGACCGGCGAACGTCTCGATCCCCTCGATGTCGGGCAGCTTCGGCGCGGACAGGCCACCGGTGGCGTTGATCAACGTGGTGCTGGTGAGCTCGCCCGCCGACGTCCGTACGCGCCACAGCAGGGCCTCGTCGTCCCACGACGCCTCGAGGAGCTCGACGCCGAAGTGGAACCGGTCGAGCACCCCCGCCTCGGCGGCGACCTTCTCCAGGTAGGCGAGGATCTCGGCCTGCGGGGAGTAGGCGTGCGTCCAGTCCGGGTTCGGCGCGAACGAGAAGCTGTAGAGGTGGCTCGGGATGTCGCAGGTGGCGCCGGGGTAGGTGTTGGCCCACCACGTCCCGCCGAGCGACTCGTCCTTCTCGATGACGAGGAACGCCTCCCCGTCCTGCTGGAGACCGATCGCCAGGGCCACGCCGGCGAAGCCGGCGCCGACGACGAGGTGGTCGACGTGGGAGGGGAGCGTCACGCCGCAGACGCTACCGGTGGCCCTTGCGGGTCCAGGAAGGCCGAAGCCCTGTCGCGACAGCGAGAGTCCCCACTCAGCGACCGAGCACGTCGCGGTCGCCCGGGTCGCGGGCGGGGTCCTGGGCGGGCAGCGCGTCGAAGGCCCAGTCCGAGCGTTTCCACTCCGGCACCGGCGTCAGGCAGTCCTCCTGAGGCACGAAGCGTGACCGCCGGACCAGCCCGTAGCGGTGGATGTAGCGCGGACAGTTCGGGTAGACGGCTCGGGCCCGGACGCGCACGACGAACTGGGCCTCCGGGTACTCGCCCGTCAACGGGTCGTCGACGTCGATGCTCGCGTCGCCCTCGAGCCGCATCCGGTGCCCGCGCTCGAGGTCGATGAACAGCATGCCGACGGCGGGGTTCGCCAGCACGTTGCCGGTCGAGAGGTACATGCCGTTCCCGTCGTAGTTCGGGAAGGCCAGCGTGTGGGCGTCGAGCACGCGGACGAACCCGGGGTCGCCGCCCTTGTACGAGCAGGTCGGCCGGCCCTCGGCGTCGGCGGTGGCCAGGAAGAACATGTCGCGCGCCTCGATGAACGCACGGTCGCCCTCGTCGATCGTGTCGTGGACGAGCAGGTCGTCGATGCGGTCGGCCAAGGCCCGCGTGTCGAACGCGTCCTGGAGTGACCGGCTTCCGTCGTGGAACCCACGAGGCATGCGCTCAGTGTGTCCCTCGCGCTCCAACCGCGCGAGGGGTGGTTTCGAGGCTCGGGCCCCAGCCGAGGCGTCTACGAAGGCAGCTCCACCGACACCGTCGTGCCGCCAGGCACCGAGCGCAGGGCGACCGTGCCGCCGTGGGCGGTGACGATGGCGGAGACCAGGGAGAGGCCGAGTCCGTACCCGCCCTCCTTGCCCGCGCGGGTACGCGCGACGTCGCCGCGGGCGAAGCGCTCGAAGGCGTGGTCGACGAGGTCGGCGGGGAAGCCGGGGCCGTCGTCGTGGACGGCGAAGCCACCCGGGTGGGCGGAGACGGTCACGGTGGTGCCGGCGGGCGTGTACTTGCGGGCGTTCGCCAGCAGGTTGGTGACGACCTGGTGCAGCCGCTGCTCGTCGCCTGTGACCTCCACGGACTCCTCCGGCAGCGACAGCCGCCACTGGTGGTCGGGCGCCAGCACGCGCGAGTCGGACACGGCCTCGACCAGGAGACGGGTGAGGTCGACGGGTTCGCTGACGAGGGGGCGCCCGGAGTCGAGGCGGGCGAGGAGCAACAGGTCCTCGACCAGGGCGGTCATCCGTCCGGACTCCTCCTCGACCTTCGCCAGGGCAGTGTCGGCCGCGGCCTTGTCGTCGGGGCGGCTGCGGGCGAGCTCGGTGTAGCCGGCGATCGTCGTCAGCGGCGTCCGCAGCTCGTGGGACGCGTCGGCCACGAACTGGCGCACCTGCTGCTCGCTCTTGTGCCGTGCGCCCAGCGACGCCTCGACGTGCTCGAGCATGGCGTTCAGCGCCGAGCCGACCTGGCCGACCTCGGTCCGCTCGTCGGTGAGGTGCTCGGGCACCCGCTCCTCGAGCGCGATCGCGCCGGAGGCCAGCGGGAGCTCGGACACCGCGCGGGCGGTCGCCGCGACCTCGCGCAGCGGCCTCAGCTGGCGTCGTACGACGACCGCGCCGATGCCGGCTGCGGCCAACGTCGCCAACATGAAGAGCAGCGCCTCGGTGACGAGGAGGGACGAGACCGTGTCGTCCACGTCGGAGGTCGGCAGGCCGGTGACGACGACCGCGTTGGGGTACTCCGTGGCGAGCACGCGGTAGTCACTGGGCTGGCCGATGTCGACCTGGTGGACCTGGCCGTCGACCGGCACGGCCTCCAGCTCCTCCAGCGCGGAGTCGGAGAGCGCGTCGCTCTCGCCGGGTCGGTCACCGAGGATCTCGCCGACCGGCTGGTCGATGCCCAGGACGGCGAACAACGTGCCGGGCGCCTGGTTGCCCATGTCGTCATCCCCGGGACCAGGCCTCAGCTGACGGTCGATGCGCTGCGCTGACTCGACCACCTTCTGGTCCAGCTGGTCGAGCAGCTGGTCGCGGACTGCCACGGTGGTCGCGGCGCCGATCAGCAGTGCGAAAGCCGCGACCAGCGCGACCGCCGTCAGGACGAGTCTCGCCGTGAGCGAGCGGAAGCGGTCCACCTCAGGCCACGGGCTTCAGGACGTACCCGGCTCCGCGCATGGTGTGGATCATCGGCTCGCGGCCGGCGTCGATCTTCTTGCGTAGGTAGGAGATGTAGAGCTCGACCACGTTGGCCTGGCCGCCGAAGTCGTAGTTCCACACCCGGTCGAGGATCTGCGCCTTCGACAGCACCCGCTTGGGGTTGCGCATCAGGAACCGCAGCAGCTCGAACTCGGTCGCGGTCAGCGAGATGTCGGCGCCGTCGCGGCTGACCTCGCGGCTGTCCTCGTCCATCACGAGGTCACCGACGACCAGCACCGAGGACTCCGAGGCCTGGCTGGCGCCGGTACGGCGCATCAGTGCGCGCAGCCGGGCCACCACCTCCTCCAGCGAGAACGGCTTGGTCACGTAGTCGTCGCCGCCGGCCGTCAGCCCGGCCACGCGGTCCTCGACGGAGTCGCGGGCGGTCAGGAAGAGGACGGGGACGCCGGGGTCGGAGGAGCGCATCCGGCGCAGCACCTCCATGCCGTCGAAGTCCGGCAGCATCATGTCGAGCACGACGGAGTCGGGGCGGAAGGTCTTCGCCGTGGTGACCGCCTTGCCGCCGGTGTGCGCTGTGGCGACCTCGAACCCCTCGTAACGAAGCGCCATCGAGATCAGCTCGGCGATGTTGACCTCGTCGTCGACGACGAGCACGCGAAGAGGGGATCCGTCAGGCCGGGTGAGCTCCATGCTCACAGAGTTTCCCAGTCGTCTGTGAGGTTCCTGTGGGTTGCCTGTCCTGGTGGTTTCGAGGCTCGTCGCTGGCGCTCCTCGCACCTCAACCACCGAACGCTCGGTGGGTGAGGTGCGAAGGCCGCCAAGGCCTGGGCCTCGAAACCACCACGCGCTTCCTGGCCCGCCCTGGCACGATGGTCGGCGCCGTGGACATCACCTTCCCGCCGGAGCTGCCGGTCTCGCAGCGCCGCGACGACATCGCGGCGGCCATCCGCGACCACCAGGTGGTCGTGGTCGCGGGCGAGACCGGGTCGGGCAAGACCACGCAGCTCCCGAAGATCTGCCTGGCGCTCGGTCGAGGCCAGGGCCGCAGCGAGCCGGGTGGCGGCATCATCGGACACACCCAGCCGCGGCGGATCGCCGCCCGCTCGGTGGCCGAGCGGATCGCGAGCGAGCTCGGCACCGAGCTCGGCGACGTCGTCGGCTACCAGGTGCGCTTCACCGACAAGACGTCGCGGGCCGGCCGGGTCAAGCTGATGACCGACGGCATCCTGCTCGCCGAGCTCCAGCGCGACCGCGACCTGCGCAAGTACGACACGATCATCATCGACGAGGCCCACGAGCGCAGCCTCAACATCGACTTCCTGCTCGGCTACCTCAAACGGCTGCTCCCCCGCCGCCCCGACCTCAAGCTGGTCATCACCTCCGCGACCATCGACCCGGCGCGGTTCGCCGAGCACTTCGCCGACCGTCGCGGCAGGCCTGCACCGATCATCGAGGTGTCCGGCCGCACGTACCCCGTGGACATCCGTTACCGCCCCCTCGTCGAACGCCCCGAGGAGGACGAGGAGGGCGAGACGATCGTCCGCGACCAGACCGAGGCGATCGTCGACGCCGTGGCCGAGCTGGCGGCCGAGGGCCCCGGCGACATCCTCGTGTTCCTGCCCGGCGAGCGGGAGATCCGCGACACCGCCGAGGTGCTGGCCGGCGCGCGCGAGCGCGACGAGATCGTCCCGCTGTACTCACGCCTCTCCGCCGTCGAGCAGCACCGGGTGTTCGCGTCCCATACCGGCCGCCGCATCGTGCTCGCCACGAACGTGGCCGAGACGTCGCTGACCGTGCCCGGCATCAGGTACGTCGTCGACAGCGGCGTCGCGCGTATCTCCCGCTACTCCGCCCGGACGAAGGTGCAGCGCCTCCCGATCGAGGCGATCAGCCAGGCCAGCGCGCAGCAGCGGTCCGGTCGCTGCGGCCGCGTCGAGGCGGGCATCGCGATCCGGCTCTACTCCGAAGAGGACTTCGAGTCCCGACCGCTCTTCACCGATCCCGAGATCCTGCGCACCAACCTGGCCTCGGTCATCCTCCAGATGACGTCGCTGCGGCTGGGCGAGATCGCACGGTTCCCCTTCGTCGAGCCGCCGGACAAGCGGACCATCACCGACGGCGTCCAGCTGCTCGAAGAACTGGGTGCCATTGGTCTCGTGACCGGCGCTGGCGCGCCTTCCTCGCCCAGCAACAGGATGCGGCTCACCAAGGTCGGGCAGCGGCTCGCCCGGCTCCCCATCGACCCGCGGCTCGGCCGGATGATCCTCGAGGCGGAGCGGCTCGGCGTGCTCCGGGACGTGCTCGTGATCGCCGCGGTGCTGTCGCTGCAGGACCCGCGGGAGCGGCCGGTCGAGCAGCGACAACAGGCCGACCAGCAGCACGCCCGCTTCACCGACAAGACCTCCGACTTCCTGACCTGGCTCAACCTCTGGCGCTACCTGCGCGAGCAGCAACGCGAGCTGTCGGGCAGCGCGTTCCGCCGGATGTGCAAGCGCGAGCACCTCAACTACCTCCGGGTGCGCGAGTGGCAGGACTTCGAGTCCCAGCTGCGCCAGGTGTGCAAGGAGATGGGCATCCAGATCGGCAAGCCGGCCGAGGGGGTGGACTCCGACGGCATCCACCAGGCCTTGCTGGCCGGGTTGCTCAGCCACGTGGGTCTCTTGGAGGAACGGGATCGCAAGGAGCGCGGCCCCCGCGAGTACCTCGGCGCCCGCAACAGCCGGTTCGCGATCTTCCCGGGGAGCTCGCTCAAGGGCGCCAACCCGACGTACCTGATGGCCGGCGAGCTCGTGGAGACCGGCCGCCTCTGGGCGCGGCAGAACGCCGCGATCAAGCCGGAGTGGGCCGAGCGGGTCGGCGCGCACCTGGTCAAGCGGACCTACTCCGAGCCGCACTGGTCCAAGAAGCGCGCGGCCGTGATGGCGTACGAGCGCGTCACCCTGTACGGCGTCCCGCTCGTCGCGGACCGGCTCGTCCAGTACGGCCGGATCGACCAGGCGCTGAGCCGCGAGATGTTCATCCGGCACGCGCTGGTCTACGGCGAGTGGTCGACCCACCAGAAGTTCTACCGAGAGAACCTCCGGCTGCTCGAGGAGGCCGAGGAGCTCGAGCACCGCGCCCGTCGCCGGGACCTCGTCGTCGACGAGCACACGCTCTTCGACTTCTACGACGCGCGGATCGGCCCCGAGGTGGTCAGCGGCGCGCACTTCGACACGTGGTGGAAGCAGGCGCGGCGGGCGCAGCCGGACCTGTTGACCTTCGACCCGGAGATGCTCACCCACGAGAACGCTGACGAGGTACGCGAGGCGGACTATCCGCAGACGTGGGAGGCGGAGGGGCTGACGTTCCCGATCTCCTACGTCTTCCAGCCGGGCACGCCGGAGGACGGCCTGACGATCGACGTGCCGGTCGCCACCCTGAACCGGGTCGAGGCCGACGACTTCTCCTGGAACGTGCCTGGGCTGCGCGAAGAGCTGGTGACCAGCCTGCTGCGCAGCCTGCCCAAGAACCTGCGCGTCTCCTTCGTGCCCGCGCCCAACACGGCCAAGGAGTTCCTCGCTCGCGTGCCGGCCGGCGACGAGGCGCTGCTCGACGCGCTGGAGCGCTACCTCCGCTCGACGACCGGA
Source organism: Nocardioides sp. (assembly GCA_025966445.1). GTDB lineage: Bacteria > Actinomycetota > Actinomycetes > Propionibacteriales > Nocardioidaceae > Nocardioides. The sequence goes on along the minus strand of JAICRP010000044.1, from coordinate 6,578 downwards.
GTGGTCGTGCCGCGCGACGCCTGGGACTGGGAGAAGGTGCCGGCGCACCTGCGGCCGACGTACCGGGTCGTCGACGACGCCGGGTCCGAGCAGGCCCGCGGCAAGGACCTCGAGGCGCTGAAGGCCCCGCTCCAGCCGGCGTTCGACGCCGCGCTCGCCGAGGTCGCCTCGGACGTGGGGCTGTCGGCGACCGGGCAGACGACCTGGACCTTCGGCACGGTCGAGGAGTCGGTCGTCCAGCGTCGGGCCGGCCACGAGGTACGTGGCCATCCCGCGCTCGTCGACGAGGGCGCCACGGTCGGGCTCGGGGTGTTCGGCTCGGCCGACGAGGCCGATGCCCGACACCGGCTCGGCGTCAGACGCCTGCTTCTGCTGGGGATGCGGACGGTCGACCCGCTGGCGGGTCTGGACAACACGGCCAAGCTGGGGCTGGCCGGGTCGCCGTACCCGACCGTCGCCGAGCTGGTCGACGACGTGCGCGCCGCGGTCGCCGGGTCGGTGGTCGACGCGCACCCGCCGGCGCGCGACCCGGCTTCGTACGCCGCGCTCGCCCAGGAGCTCGACGCAGTCCTGGCGGAGCGGCTCGCCGCGGTCGTCGCCGACGTGCTGCGGGTGCTGGCCGGGTGGCGGCAGGCCGAGAAGCGGATCAGCGGCCGGGCCGAGCTGCTCACCCTCGCCGCCATGCAGGACATGCGCGCGCAGGTCGGCCGGCTGGTCGACCGCGGGTTCGTGGGGGAGGCCGGTCCGGAGCAGCTGCGTCGCTACCCGACGTACCTCGCCGCGGTCGAGCACCGCCGCGAACGGCTCGACTCCCAGGTGGCGAAGGACGCGCAGCTCATGATGCAGGTGGTCGACTTGCAGGAGGCGTACCTGAACCAGGTCGCTGCGCTGCCCGCGGGACGGCCGCCCGGCGCGGCGCTGCGGCGGGTGCGGTGGATGCTGGAGGAGTACCGCGTCTCGCTCTGGGCCCAGCAGCTGGGCACGGCGTACAGCGTCAGTGACCAACGCATCCGCAAGGCGCTGCACGAAGCAGCGACCCCGCGGTCCTAGATTGGGAGCCGTGACGGACCGCCCCTACCACCGGCCGATGACGCCGGGCGACCGCTTCTTCGAGGCGATCGAGGCAGGGGCCGACCCGGCCGCGGTCGCGGAGGCCGCCGACCGCGCGGCCGCGATCATCGTCCGCGGAGCGCGCGATGCCGACCAGGAGGTCGTCGGCGAACGCCTGCTCCACCTCGCCGAGACCGAGGGCATCGAGACCATCGCCGAGGTGTGGTCGGGCGCGCCGGCGGACTCGCTGGCCGGCTGCCTGTGGCGGCTCTACCTGCTGCGACAGTGGGTGTACTCCGACCCGGTGGGCGTGGCGCACCAGTTCGAGGCCGGCCGCGCGCACGCCCCCGTGGCCGGCGCCGTGGCCGGGGTAGCCGACCCGCCGGGTCCGGACGAGCTGAAGACGATGATCGACCACGTCCTGCGCGGCATCGCGGTGTCCGACTTCGCGGACGTGCTGTTCCGCGCCGCGGCGTTCGCCCATGTGGTGGCGACCGGTCGCGCCGTCCTCGACGTGCCCGCGGCCGAGGCCTCCCGGATGCGCACGCTGGCCGACCAGCTCGAGTCCGCCGCACGCCAGGAGCTCGCGCAACAACTGGGCTGAACCTGTGCGGAAGATTCCCCTCCTTCGCCGCGGACGGACTAAACTCTCGTCGTGTGCCGGGCCGCGGCAGCCCCGGGTCCCAACTTCAGCCGCCTTGAGCGGCCTTGCGCCGTGAGGCGCTCCCGGTCCGGCACACACCATCTCTCCTAGGCTGCTGGCCATGTCCTTCGTCCGCCGTCTGAAGAACGTGTTCGCGCCCACCGCCGCCGACCCTGCTGACGCGCCCGGCATCGTCTACGCCCCGGAGATCGACGGCGAACCCGACCCCGGCGAGGTCGTCTGGGGCTGGGTGCCGTACGAGGACGACCCGTCCCAGGGCAAGGACCGCCCCGTGATCCTGCTGGCGCGAGGTACGGGTGAGCTGGACGGTCAGTGGCTCGGCCTGATGCTCACCAGCAAGGACCACGACCGCGACGCCGCGGAGGAGGAGCGCTGGGGGAGGTACTGGATGGACGTCGGCTCCGGCGGCTGGGACCGCGAGGGTCGGCCCAGTGAGGTACGTCTGGACCGGCTGCTCGTCCTCGACGACTCCGCGATCCGTCGCGAGGGCGCCGCCCTCGACGAGGCGGTCTTCGAGGCCGTCGTTGCCGCGGCCCGGGAGCACCACGCGCTGCCCTGACAGCGCCGTACTTGTCAGGCTCTGCTGGCAGTTGTCAGGGGTTGCAACGCCTGACAACTGCCGGAGTACCCGGATATCCGGGTACTCAGCCAGCCCCTTCAGAACGTCGCGGCGATCCGCTTCACAGCGGCCTTGGCGACGGTGGAGTCCTCGGGGAGCTTGGCGGGGGAGGAGACGAGGGTGACGACGCTGAGGTACTCGCCCTTGCGGACGATGCCGACGTCGGTGGCGCGGTCGCCCTCAGCGACCCGGTACGCCTGGCCGGCACCCGTGCTGACGGCGACCTCGCGCAGGGGGCCGACGGTCCCGGTGACCCGGTCCGCGCAGTCGGACTGCCACGCCTCGAGCACCTGGCCGGCGCGCCAGGCGGACTTGTTGTCGGCGAACTTGGCGACCACCTGGACCGCGCGCGGCGAGGAGGCGTCGGCGCTCCACGTGCGGCGAACGGAGTCCAGGGCTCCGATGTCGACCAGCGAGGTCACGTGGCAGGGCCCCAGGACCTCGACGTCGCCGGCTGCGGTCTCGGTGCCGGACCAGGCCGCGCCCGCGGTCGGCATCTTGTCGGCCGCCAGCAGGTGGATGGCCGGTCCGGCCTTGCGGGGGGCCACGCCGCCGATCGCCTGCGCGGGAGCCGTCGGGTGTGCCTCGTCCCCACAGGAGGTGAGCGCGGTCAGCCCGACGACGAGGGGCACGAGCCAGAGCCCGTGCAGGCGTCGGACAGGTGCGTACGGCGTGGTGCTGGGGGAAGTCGGCACTCGCCGATCGTAGGAGTCGCCGGCGCCTGCGGCGTGCTGCGACACGGCTCGGAGACGGCCGTGAGGCGGCGTCACCGGCCGGCCGCTACCGTCCCTGCAGGGCACTACAGTGTGGCCCCCGACGGCGGCGGAGGAGGACAGCGGTGCGGACGGCGGTGACGCGCGCTCTCGGCGGTCTCGTCGTCGTCGCGACCCTCGCGTGCGGGCTGTCGGCCTGCACCGGCGATGAGGGCAGCTCCACGCCGACGCCCCAGCCGTCGAGCGAGCCGACGACGTCCCCGACCGAGCGGGTCGACCTGACGTTCGGCGTCTTCGGCAGCAACGAGGAGATCCAGGCCTACACGGCCATGGCCAACAACTTCGACACGGTCGACGACCGCGCGGACGTGACCGTGAAGGCCTGGCTGAGGCACGACGGCCTGCGGCGCTCGATCGAGCTGGGGAAGCCCGTGCCCGACGTGTTCCTCGTGTCGCGGCGCGACCTGCGGTGGTTCGTCGAGAACGGCCTGACCGCGCCCGTCGACACCCTGCTCGACGAGCGCGGCGTCGACTTCGGCGACGTCTACTCCCGCGACGCCCTCGAGGCTTTCAGCAGCGACAACCGCCTGCAGTGCATGCCGTACGGCGTCGCGCCCCAGGTGGTCTTCTACAACGAGAACATGGTCGACTTCAACCGGATGGAGATCCGCGGGTTCGACGTCCCTGCGGACCACCGGCGGTGGAGCTGGGACCAGTTCGTGACGGCGGCGAAGTTCGCGGCGCGTCCGTTCCGCGAGACCAAGGGCGTCGCGATCGAGCCGACCCTGGGTGGGTTGGCGCCGTTCGTGTACTCCGGCGGTGGTGACATCTTCGACGACGACACCGACCCGACCTCGCTCGCGTTCAGCGACGAGGGCACGCAGGACGCCCTCGAGACGATCCTCACCCTGTTCCGGGACCCCAAGCTGACCCTGTCCCAGGAGCAGCTCGAGGAGAAATCCCCGCTCGAGTGGTTCGAGGAGGGCAAGGTCGGGATGATCACCGGCACCCGCGCGATGGTCCCGGAGCTGCGCGCGGTGCAGGACCTTCGCTTCGACGTGATGCCGATCCCGTCGATCGAGGGAGCCGCGACCGTCGGCGAGATCAGCGGCCTCTGCATCTCGCAGGACGCCGAGAGCCCGGCCACGGCCGCGGACTTCATGGTCTACGCCTCCAGCACCGAAGCGGTGAGCGAGGTCGTGCGCGAGGGCTACCTCCAGCCGGCCAACCAGCAGGTCGCGCTCTCCGACGACTTCCTCCAGCCCGAGGAGAAGCCCCTCAACAGCGCGGTCTTCAACGAGGCCGTCGGGCGGATGGTGATCCCCCCGCTGCTCGACACCTGGGACGAGCTGGAGGACGCGGTCGAGCCGTACCTGCTCGAGATGTTCTTCGCCGTGCCGACCATCGACCTGCCGCTGCTGGGCGCCGAGATCGACGCGGTCTCGCAGCCGATCCTCAGTCCGGAGACGACGACGCCGACTCCGGAGACCGAAGCGTCGGATCCGACCCAGAGTCCGTGACCGGCTCGTCGGCCGCCAGCACGGCGTCGGCCAGCAGCGGTGCGGTCAGCCGGACCTGCCAGGCGCGGGCGCCCATGTCGCGCAGCGCGACCGAGATCGCCCGCGTGAGCGGCTCGAGGTCGCGCGGCGACGGCGGCGTCCAGAGCACGCGGCGCACGAAGTCGGGCGTGAGCAGGTTCTCGGCGGGGACCTTCAGCTCCTCCGACGTGGCAGTGATCGCCTCGCGGGCCAGCAGCAGACGCCGGGCGGCGACCGGGTCCTTGTCGGCCCAGGCGCGTGGCGGTGGGGGCCCTTCGGAGCGCGGTGTCCGCGTCGGCAGCTGCGCCTCGGGAAGGTCGCGTACCTGGGTGAGGACGGCGACCCAGCGGCCGGCGTACCGGTCGGCGCCGCGACCGTAGAAGCCCTTGGTGGCCTTGAGGGCCGTGCGGGTGGTGGGCATCGCGAGCGCGGCCGCCACGATCGCGGAGTCCGGGATGATCCGACTGGGGGTGACGTCGCGCTCAGCCGCGATCTGGTCGCGCGTCGTCCACAGGGCGCGCACGGCACCCAGGGCCCGGCGGCCGCGCACCTTGTGCAGGCCCGACGTACGCCGCCACTGGTCGACGCGCACCGTCTGGGTGAACGTCTTCAGCCACTCGAACTCCTCGGCGGCCCAGCCTTCCTTGCCGGCCGCGACCAGCTCGGCGCCGAGCACCTCGCGCAGCTCGACGAGGACCTCGACGTCGAGGGCGGCGTACTCGAGCCACGGTTCCGGCAGCGGCCGGGTCGACCAGTCCACGGCCGAGTGCTCCTTGGCCATCCGGTAGCCCAGGAGGGTCTCGACCAGCGTGGCCAGCCCCACGCGCGGGTGACCGAGCAGGCGGCCGGCGAGCTCGGTGTCGAAGAGCTTCGTGGGGTACAGGCCGACCTCGTTGAGGCAGGGCAGGTCCTGCGTCGCGGCGTGCAGGATCCACTCGGTGCCCTCGAGCACCTCCTGCAGCGGCGCCATCGAGTCGAACGCGATCGGGTCGACCAGGAACGTGCCCGAACCCTCGCGGCGCAGCTGGATCAGGTAGGCGCGGGCGGAGTAGCGATAGCCGGACGCGCGCTCGGCGTCGATCGCGACCGGACCCGTGCCTCTCGCCATGGCCGCGCACACCTCGGCCAGCCCGGCCTCGGTCTCGACGATCCTGCCCAGGCCGTCGCGCAGCCGGAGCAGCGGTGCGTCAGCGGGAGGGGAACCCTCGTCGGGCTCGGGAGCGTCAGGGGAAGAGGTCTCGGCGGGCGGCATCGCTACGGGCTGGTCAACGGCCGGGGCCGCGTTGCCCTCGTCGGCTCGGGATGGCCGTCACGCCCTCGGGGACGGGCTCGAGTCCCACGGCCGTGCAGAGCAGCTCGCCCCAGGCCTCGACGTGCGGTGCGACGTCCACGCCCAGCGGGCCCTCGACCTGGATCGGCGTCCACGACGCGCGCAGCTCGAGCTGGGCCGTCCCTCCCTCGTCGGCCATGCCGCCGAAGCTCTCGGTCGCCACCCGCGTCACCGTGCCGGAGGCGGCGGTGTACGCCGCCCCGTGCGCGTCGAGGGCCTCGGTCAGCCAGGACCAGCCGACCGCGGCCAGCATCGGGTCGGTGACGAGGTCGAGCTCGATCTCGGCGCGCGCGTAGGCGACGCAGCGGTAGGTGCCGTCCCAGGCGTCGTTGCCCGCGGGGTCGTGCAGCAGGATGATCCGTCCGGTCCCGAGGTCGGTGCCGTCGACGGTCACGTCGGCGGTGAGCGCGGCGGCGTACGGGGCGATGCGCTGCGGGGCCGGCATCTCCTCGCAGAACACCTCGGGCCGCAGCCGGGCCGCGCGCATGGTCGCCACCGCCGCGCGGAATTCCGGGGGGCTCGAGTCCGCACCCGTTCCCGGGTGGGTCTCCTGACGGACCACCATGGGGCCAACAGTAGGTCGGCAGTCCAGCGCGGATGTGCGAACACGCCGACTGACCTGCGACGATTCGCGGCGTGACCGGCGACAGCGCGTTCATCCGGG
>JAICRP010000068.1 GCA_025966445.1 Nocardioides sp. | reverse complement strand
CGTGCCCGAGATGCTGCCCGACCCTCCGGGACCGAAGGTCCAGTACTTCACGGCGACCACGCTCGACGGCTTCATCGCCGACGCGGACAACTCCCTCGACTGGCTGTTCGCCGTCGAGCGCGAGGAGGACGACAGGTCCTGGCGTGAGTTCATCGACGGCATCGGCGCGCTGGTGATGGGCGCGACGACGTACGAGTGGGTGCTGGGGCACGAGCCCGAGATGCTGGAGTCGCCCGACAGGTGGCGGGGGTACTACGACGACCGGCCGACCTGGGTGTTCACCCACCGCGAGCTCCCGCGCATCCCCGGCATCGACCTGACCTTCGTGCGGGGCGACGTCCGGGCGGTGCACGACGAGATCGTCGCGGCCGTGCCGGGCAAGAACCTCTGGCTCGTCGGAGGCGGCGACCTGGTGGGTCAGTTCGACGACGCCGGGCTGCTCGACGAGATCCGGCTCGGCCTGACGCCGGTGACGCTCGGCTCCGGCGCACCCCTGCTGCCCCGTCGGATCACGTCGGAGCGACTGCACCTGCGCAGCGTCGACCGGAGTGGTCAGCTCGTCCAGCTGGTGTACGAGGTCAGCCGGCGGCCGTCGAGCCGAACTCCGCCACCCAGCCGGTGATCTCGGTGGTGGCCGCGCCTGGGGTGAACACCTTGCGAACGCCCAGCTCCTCGAGGACGGGGATGTCCTCCTCGGGGATGATCCCGCCGCCGAAGACGGCGATGTCGGAGGCGTCGCGCTCGGCGAGGAGGTCGATGAGGGTGCGGAAGAGCGTCATGTGCGCCCCAGAGAGGACCGAGAGACCGATCAGGTCGGCGTCCTCCTGGATCGCGGTCTCCACGATCTGCTCGGGCGTCTGGTGGAGGCCCGTGTAGATGACCTCGTGACCGGCGTCGCGGAGCGCGCGGGCCACGATCTTGGCGCCGCGGTCGTGACCGTCGAGGCCGGGCTTGCCGACCACGATGCGCAGCCGGCCCACGCCGGAGGGTGCGGTCGAGGTCATGAGCGCAGGCTACCGGGTCAGGCGGAGCTCACACGGGGGGTGACCATGGTCACCCCTTGCACGGCTGCTACACATGATGCCGACCATCACTCCACAAACCCCTTGACACTGATTTCCGGGGCCGTGACCGATCCGTTACAGTCGTGGCTTCGTCTCCTCAATCCCCTGATCCCGGAGAATCCATGGCTCACCATCGTGCTGACACGCGCGCCTCGCGCGGTCGCAGTCCGGTGACCCACTCCATCCCTCAGTACCCCGCTTCCCAGGCAGGCAAACGTGCCGCCGGCAAACGGGCCGCGCGGCCCGCGCCACGCACCGCCGCAGCGCCCCCGCCCGCGCCCCTCGTCGAGCGCGTGGTCGAGCAGGCCCCGACGCCTCCGCTCCCCGGTCGCCGGACCGCACCGGGCCGCCGTGCTGCTGCTCGCAAGTCGCTGTTCCGAGGGCTCCCGTCGGCCCCGATCCTGCTGGGCATCGCCGCCCTCGCTGTCTCCGCCGGCGGCGCCGTCACGATGGCCGACCCGCAGCTCGTCGGCGCCGCCCACAGCAAGCCCCCGGCGAAGGTCATGCAGGCCAGCGCCCTCAGCGGCACCGGCGGCGTGGCCACCACGATGAAGCCCGGCGCCCGCGGCCCGGTCGTCAGCCGCGACTCGCGGCGCGACGCCCAGTCCGACGCGGCCGGCGACGACGTCTACGCCGCTGCCGAGGCCCAGGTCAAGGAACGCAACGCCGCGATGGCCGAGCTGGCCAAGCAGACCGAGCAGTACGCCGCCAAGCTCAAGCTGAACCTCTGGCGCCTCCCCGTGGCCGGCTACCACCTGACCGCGACCTTCGGCCAGTACGGCCTCTGGTCGAGCTACCACACCGGTCTCGACTTCGCCGCCCCGAGCGGCACCCCGATCTACGCGGTCGCCAACGGCGTGATCACCTCCGCCTCCTACGACGGCGCCTACGGCAACAAGACGGTGCAGACCCTCGATGACGGCACCGAGCTGTGGTACTGCCACCAGACGTCCTACACGGTCTCCAGCGGCGAGAGCGTCCGCGCCGGCGAGCTGATCGGCTACATCGGCTCCACCGGCCACGTCACGGGCCCGCACCTGCACCTCGAGGTGCGCCCCGGCGGCGGCGACCCGGTCGACCCGTACTCCGCCCTCGTCGTGCACGGTGTGACGCCCTGAGCTGAGACGCGACCAGCGAACGACTGCTACAGCTTCTCGACCGGGGCGTACCTGAGCAGCAACCGCTTGACACCGTCGGAGCCGAAGTCGATCGACGCGACGGAGCGGTCGCCGACCCCCTCGAGGGCGACGACCGTGCCGAGGCCGAACGTGTCGTGCTGGACCCGGTCCCCCGGCTCGAGCGACGGGATCTCACGGGCCGGCTTGGCCTTGGCTGCGGCGTCGGCCCGGGCGGCGGCCGAGGAGAAGTTGCGCCGCCCGGCGGGCGTCGGGTCGCCCATGCCGCGGTTGCCCCCACCGGTCAGGTCGGGCCGCGACCACATCGTCTGGGCGGCCTCGGTGCGCTTCCAGTCGACGAGGTCGACCGGCAGCTCGTTGAGGAACCGCGAGCCAGGGTTGTGCGCGGGCGCGCCCCAGGCGGATCGCATCAGCGCCCGCGAGACGTACAGCCGCTGTTGCGCGCGGGTGAGGCCGACGTACGCCAGCCGGCGCTCCTCCTCGAGCTCGGGCTGGTCGCCGAGCGAGCGCGAGTGCGGGAACACGCCGTCCTCGAGGCCGGTGAGGAACACGACGGGGAACTCGAGCCCCTTGGCGGTGTGGAGCGTCATGAGCGTGACCACGCCGGCGTCACCCTCGTCGTCGGGGATCTGGTCGGCGTCGGCGACCAGGGCCACCCGCTCGAGGAAGTCGGTCAGCCCGGGCGCGACGTTCCCGGCGTCGACGTCCGCCGGGTCGGCCGACGGGCCGGCCTGGGGGTCGTCGGAGAACTCGCGGGCGACGGCGACGAGCTCGGCGAGGTTCTCGACCCGGGTGGCGTCCTGGGGGTCGTCGGATGCCTCGAGCTCCTCGAGGTAGCCCGACCGCGCGAGCACCGTCTCGAGGATCACGTCGGCCCGCTCCCCCGCGTCGGCCATCGACTGGAGCTCGGTGACCATCGCCACGAAGCCCTGGATGTTGTTCAGCGACCTCGAGGCCAGCCCGGGCGCCTGGTCGGCCCGCTGGAGGGCCTCCCAGAACGTGATCCGCTCGCGCTCGCCGTACGCGTTGACGCACGCGACGGCACGGTCGCCGATGCCGCGCTTGGGGGTGTTGAGGATCCGGCGCAGGGAGACCGAGTCGGCCGGGTTGACGAGCATCCGCAGGTAGGCGAGCGCGTCACGCACCTCACGACGCTCGTAGAACCGGACACCGCCGACCACCTTGTAGGGCAGGCCGACGCGGATGAACGTCTCCTCGAAGACGCGGGACTGGGCGTTGGTCCGGTAGAAGATCGCCACGTCGGCCGGCCGCGCGGACTTGTCGTCGGTCAGCCGGTCGATCTCCTCCGAGACGAAGCGCGCCTCGTCCCGCTCGTCGTCGGCGACGTAGCCGACGATGCGGGCGCCGTCGCCGGCGTCGGACCACAGCTTCTTGGGCTTGCGGCCCTGGTTGTGCCCGATCACCGCGTTCGCGGCGTTGAGGATCGTCTGCGTCGAGCGGTAGTTCTGCTCGAGCAGGATCGAGGTGGCGTCGGGGAAGTCCTGCTCGAAGTCCATGATGTTGCGGATGTTGGCGCCCCGGAACGCGTAGATCGACTGGTCGGCGTCGCCGACGACCATCAGCTCGGCGGGCGGGACGCGGTCGGGCGCCTCCTCGGGCGGGAGGTCCCCGTCGTACGGCGTCTGCTCGAGCTGGTCGGCGCAGAGCTGGTGGATCAGGGCGTACTGCGCGTGGTTGGTGTCCTGGTACTCGTCGACGAGCACGTGGCGGAACCGGCGGCGGTAGGTCTCGCGGACGTCCGGGAACTGCTGGAACAGGTGGACGGTGAACATGATCAGGTCGTCGAAGTCGAGGGCGTTGGCCTCGCGCAGCCGGCGCTGGTACATCGTGTACGCCGCCGACATCGACTCCTCGAAGCGGTTGCGGGTGTCCTTCGCGGCGTCCTCGGGGTCGCGCAGGTCGTTCTTGTGGTTGCTGACCCAGTGCAGGACGGCGCCGGGCTGGTAGCGCTTGGGGTCGAGGTCGAGGTCCTTGAGGACGAGCGTCATCAGCCGCTTGGAGTCGGCGGCGTCGTAGATCGAGAAGCTCGACTTGAAGCCCAGCTTGTCGATCTCCTTGCGCAGGATGCGCACGCAGGCCGAGTGGAAGGTGCTGACCCACATGATCCGCGCGCGCTTGCCGACCAGCGCCTCGACGCGCTCCTTCATCTCGGCGGCGGCCTTGTTGGTGAAGGTGATCGCCAGGATCGAGCCCGGGTGCGCCTTGCGCACGGTGATCAGCCACGCGATGCGCCGGGTGAGCACCCGGGTCTTGCCCGACCCGGCGCCGGCCACCACGAGCAGCGGCGCGCCGTGGTGCACGACAGCCGCGCGCTGCGGCTCGTTGAGCCCCTCGAGCAGCTCGTCCTTGGTCGGTTGATGGCGCTTCTCGGTTGCCGCCTCGGGGACACCGGCGTTCTCGAGCTCGGGGATCGACAGGGCCTCGGTCATGACGGCCCCAACCCTACGTCCGCCCCACCCCCTGGTCCCGCTCGCCGGTGAGTAACCACCCGTACGACCCACTGGTGACCCGCTCGAGCGGGTTACCAGTGGGTCGTACGGGTGGTTACTCGTCAGTTCCAGGCCAGCGCGACCCCGACGTTCGCGAGGGTGAGCACGAGGAGCGCCCAGTAGAGGCCGGCGGGGATCCACTCCTTGCGGAGGTTGGCCATCACCAGGACGAGCAGCACGAGGCCGATGGCGAACTTCACGGCGATCTTGGTGTGGTCGACCGGGTCGTCGCCGGCCTCGAGGACGCCGACGAGGAACAGCCCGGCCACGAACGCGGTGCCGACGCCGTCGCGCATCAGCCCGTTGACCTTCTTCTCCGGGCGGCGTACCTGCACCAGGAGCCCGGCCAGCAGCGCCACCACGCCGCCGATGTGGAGCACCAGCAGCACCACGTGGGCGACGTCCATGCGTCAGATCCTCACAGAAGGCGCCGGTCGGACGCCCACTTCGTGAGCTCGTGGCGCGAGGAAAGTTGCAGCTTGCGGAGCACCGACGACATGTGGGTCTCGACGGTCTTGATGGAGATGAACAGCTCCTTCGCGACCTCCTTGTAGGCGTAGCCGCGGGCGATCAGCCGCATCACCTCGCGCTCCCGCTCGGAGAGGCGGTCGAGGTCCTCGTCGACGCTGGCCACCTCGATCGAGCCGGCGAAGGCATCGAGCACGAAGCCGGCAAGCCGCGGGGAGAACACCGCGTCCCCGGAGTCGACCCGCTTGATGGCGTCCACCAGCTCGGGGCCGGTGATGGTCTTGGTGACGTACCCACGGGCGCCGCCGCGGATGGTGCCGATGACGTCCTCGGCGGCGTCGCTGACCGACAGCGCGAGGTACTTGGTGTCGTGGGCCTGGGCCCGGCGGATCACCTCGACCCCGCCGCCGGGGAGGTGCACGTCGAGGAGCACGACGGCTGGTTGCTGCGCGTCGATCGTCGCGACGGCACTGTCGACGTCGGACCCCTCGCCGACCACGTCGACCGCGTCACCGAGCTCGGCCCTGACGCCGACCCGGAACATCGCGTGGTCGTCGACGATGACGACCCGGACCTTGGCGCTGCCTGGCTCAGCCATCGTGCTCCTCTTCCGACTTCTCGCGGGGCAGGCGCAGGCGCACCTCGGTGCCCTCGCCCGGCGTCGACCTGATCTCGGCCTTGCCGCCGTGGCGGTCCATGCGATCCACGATGCTGCCACGGACGCCCATCCGGTCCTCCGGGACGTCGTCCTGGTCGAACCCGACCCCGCGGTCGCGGACGAAGACCTCGATCGCGGAGGGGGACACCTCGACGTACACGTCGACCTTGCCGGTGCCCGCGTGCTTGGCGGCGTTCACCAGCGCCTCGCGGGTGGCGTTGACGAGCGCGCGGAGTCGCTCGGTGAACGGGCAGTCGCCGACACACACCAGGTCGACGTCGACACCGTGGTTGTCCTCGACCTCCGCGGCGATGGTGCGCATCGCGCCCGCGAGAGTGTCGGAGTCCTTGCTCTCGCCCTCGAACAGCCAGGCGCGCAGGTCGCGCTCCTGCGAGCGGGCGAGCCGGGCGACCAGGGCGGAGTCCTGGGAGTTCTTCTGGATCAGGGCCAGGGTCTGCAGCACCGAGTCGTGCAGGTGGGCGGCCATGTCGGCCCGTTCCTGGGTACGCACCCGCTCGGCGCGCTCCGCCGTCAGGTCGCCGGCCAAGCGATAGATCCACGGGCCGATGACGATGGCCAGGCCGAGGAAGCCGACGGCGGCCGAGAGCATGATGCTGTAGACGTCGCCCATCTGGCCCTCGCGAAGCGCGAACACGCCGATGGCCAGCACGATCAGCAGGGCTCCGGCGACGACCCGGGCGACGGCCTGCCAGCTGCCGGACCCGAACACCATCCGCACCGGGTCGATCCGACCCGTCGAGTCGACCCACCGCTCACGCTGCGCCTCGTCGGCCTGCCGCCAGAGCAGTGCGATGCCGACGGTCGCGATCAGCAGCGGCCAGAACACCGCGCCCGCGCCGAGGAAGCCCTGCACGATCAGCAGCAGCCCGAAGCCGAGCGCGCCGAGCGCGATCGCCGGACCCGCGTCGACCAGCCGGCGTACTCGCCGTGGCCGCGCCCCCCGCCGGCTGGCGCTCTCGAGGCCGGGCGCACTCTCGGCGAACTTCTCGTCGGTGGGCAGCACCATCCACAGGCCGGCGTACATCGCGACGCCCGCACCGCCGAGCGCCGCCGCGACCACGAACGCCGCCCGCACCCACAGCACGGGCAGGTTGAGGTGCGCGGCCAGGCCGGCGGCGACGCCGCCGATGACGCGATCCTGGGTGTCGCGGGTGGCGCGCCGGAACGTGTACGTCGGCCCGCCCGGGAGCTCGGGTCGGCCCGCGGCCGGCGCGTCGAGGGTGGGTGTGTTGCTCATCGTGCGTCCATCGTCGCAAATGCACCGTCGCCGGACCATGAGGCGGGACCCTGACCCCACCCTGATCGGGGGTCACAGGGGCCGGATCAGGGTCGTCCCCGATGGTGCGGGGCTCCGCCGACCCGCAGAGTTGATGGCATGACCAGCACTCCTTCGTCGGCCACGCCTCCGGTGGGGCCCGACGCCCCTGCCGACCAGACGCCGCCCCCCGCCTACGAGCAGGCGCCCGCCTACCAGCAGCCCGCCGCGTACGCCGGCCCCCGCGTCACCTCCGAGCAGGTCCGCGACCTCGGCCGGCTCCGCCGCATCGCCGCCCACCGCAAGGTCGCCGGCGTCGCGGGCGGCATCGCCCGGCACCTCGACATCGACCCGCTCATCGTGCGCGTGGCGTTCGTGGTGCTGTCCCTCTTCGGTGGCGCCGGCGTCATCGTCTACGCCGCCTGCTGGATCCTCCTCCCGGAGGACGGCCAGGTGAACCCGCCGCTCGGCCTCGACGAGCGCAGCCGCAGCGTCGCCCTCATCCTCGTCGGCATCCTCGGCATCGCGCTGCTCGTCGGACAGTGGGACTGGTTCTGGGTGCCCGGCCCACTGATCCTGGTCGCGCTGGTCGTCTGGCTGTTCATGTCCCGACGCAACGACACCGCGGCCGCCGGGAGCTTCGCTCCCCCTCCGGGCGTCCCGAACGCAGGCCCCGACGCCGTCACGCCCGAGCAGCGCTGGGCGCCCGCCCAGACCGCCGTCGCGCCGACGCACGACCTCCCCGTCGAGCAGCAGCCCACGCCGTACGACGGCGGTGCGTACCAGCAGCCGACCTACCCCCAGACCGACTACCCGCCGCCGGCCGCGCCGACGTACCCCACGCACTACGTGGCGCCGTCGCCGCGCAACCCCCGCAAGCGCGGGCCGATCCTGTTCTGGTTCACCATGGCCGTCGCGGCGCTGGCCGTCGGCGTCGTCGGCATCGTCGACGTCTCCGGTGCGCCGGTTGCGGGCTCGACCTACCCCGCGGTCGTCGTCGGTGTGGTCGGCGTGATGCTGCTGGTCGGCTCGTTGTACGGCCGTGCCGGCGGGCTCATCCTCGTCGGGCTGCTCGCCACCGGGGCCACGGCCGCGGCGCTCGGCGCGGAGAAGTGGGACGGCGAGCGCGTCGAGATCGTGCCCGCCTCGTCCAGCGAGGTGCTCTCGACCTACGACTACGAGGTCGGCGAGTACGAGCTCGACCTGAGCATGCTCACCGACCCCGAGGAGCTCGACGGCCGCACCATCACCATGACCGCCGAGGTCGGCGAGCTCGCCGTCATCGTGCCGTCGGAAATGGACGTCAGGGTGACCTGCACCATCAACGGCCCGGTTGGGACCACCCTCTTCGGTGAGGAGTCCGGCGGGATCGACCACACCGCCACGCAGAGCCACGACGGCGGCACCGACGTCCCCGAGCTGACGCTGGACCTCGAGCTCGAGGTCGGCCACATCGACGTCCGCACCCGCTGACCCGCCCCGACCTGACCAGGAGAACACCATGACCACCTTCGACACCGCAGCCGACACAGGGACCCCGACCGCGAAGCGCAGCGGTCGTCACCCGATCAACGTCGGCCACTTCGTGATGGGGATCGCCTTCCTCGGCATCGTCCTCACCTGGATCCTCATCGAGGCCGACGCCGTGACCGGCGACGACATCCGCTGGCTGCTGCCGGTGCCCTGGGTGCTGGCCGGCGTCGCCGGCCTGCTGGCCACGACCCGCCGCAAGCACCCGGAGAGCGTGACGTACGACACGCCGCACCGCGGCTGGGTCGGGCACGAGGAGCCGCCGGCGCCGGTCGAGGCGGACCAGCACGTGCCGTACGACGACCTGGACGAGAAGCTCGCCCGCGCCGAGCGCGAGACCCAGACCGTCACCCAGGCCCAGGCCGTCGTGCCGGCCGAGCCGGAGCCCGCGGATCCCGCCGACCCGGCCGACCTCGCCGAGCCCGCCGACCCCGCCGACCCCGCCGACCCCGCTGACCCCGCCGACGAGAAGGACGAAGACCGATGACCACCACGCCCCACACCACCACGAGCCGCCGCTTGGTGCGCCGTACCGACGACCGGATGATCGCGGGCGTCTGTTCCGGCATCGCCGACTACCTCGGCGTGGACCCCACCATCGTCCGCCTGGCCGTAGTCGTCGGCACGGTGCTCGGGTTCGGCACCCTGCTCGTCGCCTACGTCCTCGCGTGGCTGCTCATGCCGGAGGCGTGACCCGGGGGCAGGCCTCCTCACCTGCCCAGGTCGTCGGCCATCCGGTCGGCGACCTGGGCCTCGCCACGTCGGCCACCCTCGGCGCGCAGCCCGGCGACCACGCCGGCCCGGTCGGCGTCCGAGCGGTTCTGGCTGTACTTGGCCTTCGCCTCGACCTTCTCGACCACCAGCTCGATGCCCACGATCGCCCGCAGCTGACCGGCCACGTACTTCTCGGGGGCGTCGTCCACCGACCACGCCTCGAAGCCGGCCGACTCCCGCCGGGCCTCGTGGAGGTCAGTCAGCCAGCTGACGGCCTCGTGCAACCAGTCGGCGTCGTGGTTGACGGTGACCCGTCCGGTGAAGTGGACGGCGGAGTAGTTCCAGGTCGGCACCACCTTTCCGTGCTCGGCCTTGGTCGCGTACCAGGCCGGGGAGACGTACGCCTCCGGCCCGGTGACCACCGCGAGCGCGGGCGTGTCCGGCTCGATCGCCTTCCAGTGCTGGTTGGCCCTCGCCATGTGCATCACGAGACGGCTGCCGGCGGGCTCCCAGATCACGGGCAGCATCGACGCCAGCGGGAAGCCGTCGGGGCCTGTCGTCACCAGCTGGGCAGAGCCGACCTGCATGACGAGGGACTGGATCTCGGGGACGCCGTCGAGGGCGTTGAAGCGCGGCACGTACACACGCCCATTCTCCGGCCAAACGATCCGACACGACAGGATGGGCCCATGCCACTGCCCGCCTTCGACGGACTCGACTCCCTGCCCGCCCGCGAGCATCTCGACCTGGTGGCCGCTCCGGTGGCGTCCGCCCTGGCGGACTGGGCGCGCACCGACGAGGCCGCCGTGGTCGAGATCGACCCGGACCTCGCCGACACGGCCGCACTGACCGAGGCGTACTCCCTCCCGCTGGAGGCCAGCGTCAACTGCGTGCTGGTCGCCGGCAGCCGGGGCGGCGAGGAGCGGATCGCTGCGTGCCTGGTCGCGGCCGACACCCGCGCCGACGTCAACACGGTCGTCCGCAAGCTGCTCGACGTCCGCAAGGCGTCGTTCCTGCCGATGGACCGGGCCGTCGCAGAGTCCGGGATGGAGTACGGCGGCATCACGCCGATCGGGCTGCCCGCCGCGTGGCGGGTGCTGGTCGACGCGGCGGTGCTGACGGTGCCCGCGGCGATGATCGGCTCGGGCGTGCGCCGCTCCAAGATCATCCTGCCCGGCTCGGCGCTGGGCGACCTGCCGGGCGCCGAGGTCGTCGAGGGGCTGGGGCGGCCTACGGGCTGACGCTGCCCTCGGGAAGCTCGAACCACCGCAGCGCGTCGAAGTCCTCGGTCAGGTGGTCCTGGTGCGAGCAGTCCGGCGGCTCGGCGGCGTCGAGGATCCGGCGCGCCTCGACGAGGTACGCCGCGAGCTCGGTCACGTCGGCGGTGTCGCCGTGGTGGGGGTAGGTCATCGCTCCGGTCTCGTCGTACGACACGTCGCGCAGACGCATGGGCGGCTCGACGGGACCGGCACGATGCCGCCACAACCCCGTCGTCGGGTCGAATCCGTAGTCGCCCAGCAGCCGCCAGCCGTCGTGGGCGACCATCCGCACGGCCTCGATCACGTAGTCGACCACCCGCTCGTCGACGAAGTAGTTGAAGTTGACCCGCACCCAGCCGGGCTTGATGCCCTCGCAGCCGCCGGCGATCTGCCGCTCGAACTCGTGGGAGCGCTCGAGGTCGATGTGCAGCAGCCGATGGCCGTACGGTCCCGCGCACGAGCAGCCACCACGGGTCTGGATGCCGAAGAGGTCGTTGAGCAGCGCGACGACGTAGTTGTGGTGGAGGTAGTCGCCGCTCGGCGCGCGCACCACGAAGCTGACGATCGAGAGCCGGCGCGCCTCGAGGTTGCCGAGGATCTCGATGCGGGGCTCGTCCTGCCAGGCGGTCACCGCCCGCTCGAGCAGCGCCTCCTCGTGCGCCTGGATGGTCTCGGTGCCCACGGCCGTCTTCAGCTGGAAGACCAGCCCGGCACGGATCGACTCGACGATGGCGGGGGTGCCACCCTCCTCGCGGTGCTCCGGGTCGTCGTAGTAGCGGTGCTCGACCGGGTTGACGTACATGACCGTGCCGCCGCCGGGCACGACCGGCACCCGGTTCGTCATCAGCTCGCGGCGCACGACCAGGACGCCGGGCGTCCCGGGGCCGCCGATGAACTTGTGCGGCGACAGAAAGATCCCGTCCTTGTACGCCGAGGCGTCGACGCCTTCGGGCGCGTACATGTCGATCTCGACGTACGGCGCGCATGCGGCGAAGTCCCAGAACGACAGGGCCCCGTGGGCGTGCAGCAGCGACGCGATGCCAAAGGTGTCGGAGACGATCCCGGTCACGTTGCTGGCGGCGGAGAACGAGCCGATCTTCAGTGGCCGGTCGGCGTACCTCTCGAGCTCGGCGGCCAGCTCGGTCTGGTCGATGTGGCCGTCCGCGTCCTCGTGGATGGTCACCACGTCGGCGATCGACTCGCGCCAGGGCAGCTCGTTGGAGTGGTGCTCGAAGGGGCCGATGAAGACGACCGGCCGCTCCTCCGGCGGGATCATGTCGGTGAGGTGGTAACGGTCGTCGAGCTCGGCGGGGATGCGCAGCCCCAGCACGCCGATCAGCTTGTCGATGGCGGCGGTGCTGCCCGAGCCGGTGAAGATGACGCAGGTGTCGTCGTCGCCGCCGACACTGTCGCGGATGATCCGGCGCGCGTCGTCGCGCAGCCGCGTGGTCTGCAGGCCGGTGCCGCTCGCCTCGGTGTGGGTGTTGGCGTACCTCGGCAGCACCTCGTGCCGGATGAACTCCTCGATGAACGTCAGGCTCCGCCCGGACGCGGTGTAGTCGGCGTACGTCACCCGCCGCGGGCCGTACGGCCCCGGCATCACCTGGTCGTCCCCGATGACGGCCGCGCGGATCCGCTCCAGGAGCGGGCTGGTCGCGGGCTGGTCGGTCACGCTCCCATCGTCCCACTGGTGGCGTGGTTTAGAGGCGCAAGGCCGGTCGGCCTTACCCACACCAACCCCCGATCGGGGGGTGGGGGGGGGGGGGGCGCGGCGCCGAGGCCGCCAAACAACCCCCGCCATCCAAAAACCCCGG
>JAICRP010000219.1 GCA_025966445.1 Nocardioides sp. | reverse complement strand
TGAACTCCTCGAAGATGACCGTGTCCATCACGGAACCGGTCTCCACCAGCGCGGTGCCCAGGATGGTCAGCGAACCACCGTTCTCAATGTTACGGGCGGCGCCGAGGAACCGCTTCGGCGGGTAGAGCGCGGTGGAGTCGATACCACCGGAGAGGATCCGGCCCGAGGCCGGCGCCGCCAGGTTGTACGCCCGGCCCAGCCGCGTGATCGAGTCGAGCAGCACGACGACGTCGTGGCCGAGCTCGACCAGCCGCTTGGCCCGCTCGATGGCGAGCTCGGCGACGCCGGTGTGGTCGATCGGCGGGTGGTCGAACGTCGAGGCGATCACCTCGCCCTTCACCGAGCGCTCGAAGTCGGTGACCTCCTCCGGCCGCTCGTCGACGAGCACGACCATCAGGTGACACTCCGGGTTGTTCTGGGTGATCGAGCTGGCGATCGACTTCAGGATCATCGTCTTGCCGGCCTTGGCCGGGGACACGATCAGGCCGCGCTGGCCCTTGCCGATCGGTGCCGCGATGTCGATGACCCGTCCGATGAGGTTGTCGGGCCCGGTCTCCAGGCGCAGCCGCTCGGTCGGGTACAGCGGCGTCAGCCTCTCGAACTCCAGCCGGTGCTTGGAGGAGTCCGGGTCGGCGCCGTTGACGGCGTCGATGCGCACCATCGGGTTGAACTTCTCCCGGCGCTCGCCTTCACGGGGCTGGCGCACCTGGCCCACGATCGCGTCGCCGCGCCGCAGCCCGTACTTGCGCACCATCGACAGCGAGACGTACACGTCCTCGGTGCCGGGCAGGTAGCCGCTGGTCCGTACGAACGCGTAGTTGTCGAGGACGTCGAGGATGCCGGCCGCGGGCACCAGGACGTCGTCGTCGAGGATCGTGGTGTCGGGCTCGTTGCGCGGGCTACGGCCATGCTGGCCGGCTCCCTGCTGGCCCTGCGGCTGGCCGCCCTGGGGGCCCTGCCCGCCCTGGCCGCCCTGGGTGCCCGGGGTGCGGTCGCGGTCGCGCCCCCGGCGGCGGCGGTTGCGACGACTGCCGCCCTCCGCGTCGGCCTGACCCTGCTGCGGCTGCTGGCCCTGCTGGTTCTGGTTGCGGGACTGGTCCTGCTGGCGGCTCTGGTCCTGCTGGCGGCGCTCCTCGCGGGGCTCCTCGGACCGGGACTCCGCGGGCTTCTCGGCCCGCTCGGGCTGGTCCTGCCGCCGCGCCTTGTCCTTCTTCCGGTCCTTCTTCGAGCCACCGGACTGACCACCCGACCGATCGCTCGACTGATCGCTCGACTGATCGCTCGACTGATCACTCGACTGATCATTCGACTGGGCCTCCGGCTGGCGTTCCGGGCGCTCGTCGGCCACGGGAGCGGGCTCGGCCGGCGGAGCGGTCTTCTGGCTGCTGGGCCGGCCACCCGACTGGCCACCCGATTGGGCCGCCTTGATCGCCTCGACCAGCTGCGGCTTCTTCATGGAGCCGGCGCCGCTGATGCCGAGGCCACCCGCCATCGCCTTCAGGTCGGCGACGAGCATGGTGCTGAGCCCACCACTGCGCTTCTTCTGCGCGGGGCCGGTGGGTTCGTTGGTTTCCGTCACGTGAGGTCCTTCCCACGTCAGTGCCGTCCGGCAGACGCCGTCGGCTTGTGCCGTTGACCGGCACGAGAGAGATGAGAGTGCGTCGAGGTCCGGGTCAGGGACGTCCGGGGCCTTCGGACGCGGCGCCAACCCTAGCACCAGGTCAGACGCGTTGTACGCCGACCCGATCGACTCCCAGGACGTGCCTGGTCCAGCCCTCGGGGCAGTGCCTCAGCACCTCGTCGGCCGAGGGCAGCTCCGGGACGCCGTCGGCAACGAAGGCGAGCACCGTCGGGCCGCCTCCGGACACGACCGCCGGCGCCCCGTCAGCGCGCAGCGCGTCGACCAGGGCGAGCGAGCCGGGCATGGCCGCGCGGCGGTACTCCTGGTGCAGGTAGTCGCGGGTGGCGGTCAGCAGGTGCCGGGGCTCGGAACCGAGGGCGGCGACGAGCAGGGCCGCGCGACCGGCGTCGGCCGCGGCGGCCGCATGCGGTACGGCGTGGGGCAGCAGCCCGCGCGCCAGCTCGGTGGACAGGGCGTGGGGCGGGACGAGGACCACCACCCGTACGCGTTCGTCGACGGGCGCGGGGACGGCGTACCAGCTCGTCGCCTCGCGGCCCGAGATCGTGAAGCCGCCCAGCACGGCCGGGGAGACGTTGTCGGGGTGGCCCTCGAGGTCGGCGGCGATGTGGATCAGCTCGTCGTCGGGGAGCCGGTCCTCCGCCACCAGTGCCCGGACCAGGGCGAGCCCGCCGACGATCGCGGCGGAGGACGAGCCGAGGCCGCGCGCGTGCGGGATGACGTTGCGGCAGTGCAGCCGGATGCCGGGCGGCGCGACCCCCACGGCGGCGAAGCCGGCCCACATCGCCCGCACCACGAGGTGGCTCTCGTCGAGGGCTAGCGTGCCCGCGCCCTCCCCGTCGACCTCGACGACCAGCCCGTCGTCGGTGACCTCGGCGGAGAGCTCGTCGTGGAGGTCCAGGGCGAGCCCGAGGGAGTCGAAGCCGGGGCCGAGGTTGGCCGAGGTGGCCGGCACGGAGACCCGCACCGCACCGCCGACGAAGGTCATGTGGAGATCCGCTCGAGACCGGCGGCCTCGGCGGCGGACGTGACGTCGGCGTCCACCACCACGTCGACCACCGAGCCGAAGCCCTCGAGCGCGGTGGCGGTGTCCTTGAGCCCGTGGCCGGTGACGGTCACCACGACCGTGGTGCCGACGTACGACTCGCGCTGCGCGATGTCCTGCAGCATCCCGGCGATGCCGGCGGCCGAGGCCGGCTCGACGAAGACGCCGTCGCGCGAGGCGAGCTCCTTCTGGGCGGCCAGGATCTGCGCGTCGGAGACGGACTCGAACCTTCCTTCCGACTCGTCACGCGCCTCCTCGGCGAGCTTCCACGAGGCGGGGTTGCCGATCCGGATCGCGGTGGCCTTGGTCTCGGGGTCGGGGAACGGCTCGCCGGTGACGAGCGGGGCTGCCCCCTCCGCCTGGAACCCGCGCATCACCGGTCGCTTGGTGGCCCGGCCGAGGGCCTCGTACTGCCGGTAGCCGAGCCAGTACGCCGAGATGTTGCCGGCGTTGCCGACCGGCAGCAGGTGATAGTCGGGGGCGTCGCCGAGGAAGTCGACGATCTCGAACGCCGCGGTCTTCTGGCCCTCGAGCCGCACCGGGTTCACCGAGTTCACCAGGGCGACCGGGTAGTGCCAGGCCATCTCGCGGGCCATCCGCAGGCAGTCGTCGAAGTTGCCGCGGACCATGATCACCTGGGCGCCGTGCATGAGCGCCTGCGCCATCTTGCCGGCGGCGATCTTGCCCTCGGGCACGAGCACGAGCGGCTTGAGGCCGGCCCGGGCGGCGTACGCCGCCATCGACGCCGACGTGTTGCCGGTCGACGCGCAGACCACGGCCTCGGCGCCCTCGGCCAGTGCGCAGGAGATCGCGGTCGTCATGCCGCGGTCCTTGAAGGAGCCGGTCGGGTTGTCGCCCTCGACCTTGAGCCAGACCTCGCCGCCGGTGAGCCCGGACAGCCAGGCGGAAGGTACGAGCGGGGTGCCGCCCTCACGCAGCGTGATCGCGGGGACGCCGGCGGGGATGTCGAGCAGCTCGCGGTACTCCTCGATGACGCCGCGCCACTGGTGCGGAGCCGGCCTCACGCTGGTCACTCGGGCTCGCCCTCGACGCGCATCACCGACGTGACCTCGCGGACGATGTCCATGTCGCGCAGCGCGGCGACGGTGGCCGAGAGCTGGGCGTCGGTGGCCTGGTGGCTGACCACGACGAGCTGGGCGTCCGCGCCGCGACCCTCCTGGCGCACGGTCTGGATGGACACGCCGTTCTCGGCGAAGGCGGTCGCGACCGAGGCCAGCACGCCGGCGCGGTCGTCGACGTCGATGGCCACGTGGTAGCGGGTGACGGTCTCCCCCATCGGCAGCACGCGACGATCGGCGTAGGCAGACTCGCCGGCGCCGCGGGTACCGGCCAGGCGGTTGCGGGCGACGGTGACCAGGTCGCCGAGCACGGCGCTGGCGGTGGGCGCGCCGCCCGCGCCGGGGCCGTAGAACATCAGCTGGCCCGCGGCCTCGGACTCGACGAAGACCGCGTTGAACGCCTCGCGCACCGACGCCAGCGGGTGCGACCTCGGGATCATCGCCGGGTGGACGCGCACGGCGACCGCGTCGCCGCTGAGCTCGGCGATGGCGAGCAGCTTGACGACGCTGTCCATGTCCCGCGCCGACGCGACGTCGGCGGCCGTGACCTCGCTGATGCCCTCGCGGTGCACGTCGGCGGCGGTGACGCGGGTGTGGAAGGCCAGGCTGGCCAGGATCGCCGCCTTGGCGGCGGCGTCGAAGCCCTCGACGTCCGCGGTCGGGTCGGCCTCGGCGTACCCGAGCTCCTGCGCCTCCTCGAGCGCCTCGTTGAAGCCCGCCCCCGAGGTGTCCATCCGGTCGAGGATGAAGTTGGTGGTGCCGTTGACGATGCCGAGCACCCGCGTGACGCGGTCGCCAGCGAGGCTCTCGCGCAGCGGCCGCAGGATCGGGATCGCGCCGGCGACCGCGGCCTCGTAGTAGAGGTCGCGTCCCTCTCCGTTGCCGGCCTTGTCCGCCGCCTCGAAGAGCGTCGGCCCGTCCTCGGCCAGCAGCGCCTTGTTGGCGGTGACGACCGACTTGCCGTGCTCGAGCGCGGAGAGGATCAGCGTGCGGGCGGGCTCGATCCCGCCGATCACCTCGATGACGAGGTCGACGTCGTCGCGGGCGACGAGTCCGGCGGCGTCCGTGGTGAGCAGCCCTTCGGGCACGTCGACCTCGCGCGGCGCGTCGATGCGGCGGACGGCGACGCCGGCCAGCTCGACGGTCGCGCCGATGCGCGCCCCGAGGTCGTCGGCCTGCTCGACGAGCAGTCGGACCACCTGCGAGCCGACCGAGCCGCAGCCGAGGACGGCCACCTTCATGCGTGCTCCCCTGTTGGTCCCATGTCCGTTGCCCCGAGGTCGGTTGCGAGGAGATCATCCTCGGTCTCGCGACGCAGCAGCACGGTGGCCCGTCCATCGCGCACGGCGATCACCGGCGGGCGCAGCGCGTGGTTGTAGTTGGAGGCCATCGACCGACAGTAGGCGCCCGTCCCGGGCACGGCGATCAGGTCTCCGGGACTCACGTCGGC
>JAICRP010000053.1 GCA_025966445.1 Nocardioides sp. | reverse complement strand
GGCAACTCGCTGCTGGGCAAGAAGTGCTACGCCCTGCGCATCGCCAGCGTGATGGCCCGCGACGAGGGCTGGCTGGCCGAGCACATGCTGATCCTCAAGCTGACCAGCCCGGCCGGCATCACCAAGTACGTCGCCGCGGCCTTCCCGAGCGCCTGCGGCAAGACCAACCTCGCCATGCTCGCCCCGACCATCCCCGGCTGGACGGTCGAGTCGATCGGCGACGACATCGCCTGGATGCGCATCGGCGACGACGGCCGGCTCTGGGCGGTCAACCCGGAGTTCGGGTTCTTCGGCGTCGCGCCCGGCACCAACGAGCACACCAACCCCAACGCGATGCGCACCATCAACAAGGGCAACTCGGTGTTCACCAACGTCGCGCTGACCGACGACGGCGACATCTGGTGGGAGGGCCTCGAGAACACCCCGGCCCACGCCACCTCGTGGAAGGGCGAGTCCTGGACCCCCGACTCCGGCGAGCTGTCCAGCCACCCGAACTCGCGCTACTGCACGCCGATCAAGCAGTGCCCGATCCTGGCGCCCGAGTACGACGACCCGCGCGGCGTCCCGATCGACGCGATCCTCTTCGGCGGCCGCCGCAAGACCACCATCCCGCTGGTCACCGAGGCCCGGGACTGGGTGCACGGCACGTTCATGGGCGCCACGCTCTCGTCGGAGACCACCGCGGCGGCCGTCGGCCAGGTCGGCGTGGTGCGCCGCGACCCGATGGCGATGCTGCCGTTCATCGGCTACCACGCGGGCGACTACTTCAACCACTGGATCTCGATCGGCAAGGACAACGACGCGTCCAAGCTGCCGAAGATCTTCTACGTCAACTGGTTCCGCCGCGATGAGGAGGGCGACTTCCTGTGGCCCGGCTTCGGCGAGAACAGCCGGGTGCTGAAGTGGGTCGTGGAGCGCATGGAGGGCCAGGCCGCCGCGGTCGAGACCCCCATCGGCCACGTCCCCGCGCCCGGTTCCCTGGACGTCGACGGGCTCGACATGACTCCCGAGCAGGTCGAGGCCGCACTGCGCGTCGACCCCGAGGAGTGGAAGGCCGAGCTGCCCCAGATCCAGGAGTGGTTCGAGAAGTTCGGCGACCAGCTCCCGGCCGTCCTGTGGACCGAGCTCGACGGCTTGAGGGCCCGGCTCGGCGCCTGAACCAGCCCCTGACCCGCCTCGTCGGACCTCCACGAGGCCCGGACCACCAGCCCCACGGTCCGGTTCTCGTGCTGTTCCGGCGTGTGCCATGATCCGATCGGGGGCAGGTGGAAGGGGACGTGGGGTGCCGCAGTTCGGCCCGGAGGACCGTGCGGTCTTCGAGGCGCGCGCCACGGAGCTCTACGAGATCGTCGTCGCCTCGGGCGGCATCAAGGCGGACGACCCTCGGGTGGCCGGTGACGCGGACTCCAAGGCCGCCTTCGAACTGCTCGTCCGCCTCAACCTGCTGACCGTCGAGGGCGACGACCAGGTCTGGCAGGCCGTCGACCCGGCGACCGTGCAGTCCCAGGTCGTCACGCCCATGGGCGCCCAGGGTGCGGAGCTGCTCTCGGAGTCGACCCAGTGGGCGCGTGCCTTCGCGGGCCTGGCGCAGTCGTGGCGACGTACCTCGATCAGCGAGCGCGGCCCGTTCACCGAGATCCGGGGTGTCGACGCGATCCGCGCCTTCCTGGTCTCCAGCGTGGCCGACGCCGAGGAGGAGCTGCTCACCGCCCAGCCGCAGGGCTTGCGCGACGGCGCGACGCTCGACGCCGCGGCCCGGCGCGACTTGGCGGCCCTCGAGCGCGGCGTGAAGATGCGGAGCCTCTACCAGCACAGCGCCCGCCGCAGCTCGATCACGCACAAGTACGTCGCCGCGGTCACCGCCCGCGGCGCGGAGGTCCGCACCCTCGACGAGTTCTTCAACCGGATCATCGTGATCGACCGGCGGCTGGCGGTGATCCCCGGATCCAGCGGGCCGGCGACGGCGCTGCTGATCCGCGAGCCCAACCTCTTGGCGTACCTGGTCGACATCTTCGAGCGCACCTGGGAACGGTCGCGCCCGTTCACCAACCGCGGCAGCGCCACCCAGCGCGACATCGCCCACGAGCAGCGCCAGATGACGATCCGGATGCTCATCGAGGGGCACGCCGACCCGGCCAGCGCGAAGCGGCTCGGGGTCAGCCCGCGCACGTACGCCGGCTACATCGCGGACCTCAAGGAGGAGTTCGAGGCGGAGACCCGCTTCCAGCTCGGCTACACGATGGGTCAGCTCGGCATGTCCGGCAACGAACGCGCGGAACCCGAGGACAAATAACGGGGACAAATAACGAGGACAGCGCCAGGGGCGCTGCCCTCGTTCATGAGACCGGCCGGGGGGGTGGCCTTCAGGAGCCCGACCATGGGGGGTTGGCCGGCGTTCCCGTCTCAAGCCTGTGAAGTTGTGGCCGGCTCTCCGCGTCCTACCTGGGTCCGCCGAGAGCGTTTCGGCAGCCGGGGCAGTCCCAGCCGGTGTCTGCGGCGTTCGCTGGTGAGCTCACTCCGGCCAGCCCGATCGTCATCGCGGCCGTGGCCACGAGGATCGCGGCCTTGCGAAGAAAGTTCATCGAGTGTCTCCCTTGGTGCGGTGTCCCTGGTTGGTGCCACCCTCCGAACCTTCAGTGTGTCGGCGCGGAGGGACTGCCGTCAGCCCACAGTTGGTTCATCTAATTGCATTGCAGAACCTTGCAACAACCGGGCGCAGGGCTGAGCCGGTCCTCTCGCCCCTTCCGAAGATTGGCCGAGAGGACCGACTCGCTGCGGAGGCGGCGGGATTTGAACCCGCGAGAGGGGTGAACCTCAACCCGCTTAGCAGGCGGGCGCCATAAACCGGGCTAGGCGACGCCTCCCCGAAGCGAGGACAGGCTACAAGCACCCGTCCGTCCGGACCGAATCAGGCTAGATCACGGGGGGGGCGGCACACGTGGGGTCACCCGCGGAGCAGCGAGCGAACCCGCGTCACGAACTGGTCGCGGTCGGCCGCCAGCACCCCGACCGGCACCGTGGTGGTCCGTCCGTCGCGCAGGGCAAGGACGACGCACGGCTGCCCGCGCACCTCGGCCGTCGACGCCTGGGCGACGTCGGCCCAGCGGGCCCGCTTCACGCCGGCGCCGCGCACCAGCCGCACCTCGTACCCCAAGTGGTCCAGCCGGACGACGTACGCACGGTTGACCGCCCACCAGGCGCCGCCGACCACGCCCAGCAGCCCGATGCCGGCGACCACGCCGACCGCGAGGAAGCTCCACCCGGCCAGAGCCGTCACCACGGTGAGCGCCAGCACGGCCACGGCGAGCAGCACGAACGCCGCGCCGGCGGAGCGCAGCACGACCGCGGGGGCGAGGCGGTACTCGGCCACCGCATTCTCCTGGTCCACGCGCGGATTCAACCGTGACTTCGCCCGTTGACCACAATTCTTCCCGACTTCGGGGGCGCACCTTGTCCTGTCCGCTGGTCCGGGGTGACACTCGAACCCCCCGAAGCCGCCCCGTCGCGGAGGTCATGATGACCGTTACGTCGAGCAGCGAACCGATCGCCCCGTCGACCGGCACCGCAGCCGCTCTGGCCGGCCTGCACCGGGCCCTCGACGCACCGTTCTCCGCGACGGAGGCAGGCGGGTGGCGATGGACCGTACGGCGGGCCATGGGGCCGGTGCGCGACGCCCTGGAACGTGAGTACCACGGCTCCGCCGACGGCTGGCAGTCCGCCCGCCACGGGCGCTCACTGCGCGAGCAGGCCGCGCTGGTGCGCCGGCTGGCCGCGTACGGGCCCGTCGTGCTCGAGCACCCCGACGTCGACGAGGTCCGCCAGGGGCTCAAGCGCCTGCTGGCCGACATCGAACACCACGTCCAGCGCCAGCACGACCTGGCCTACGACGAGGTGGAGCAGGAGATCGGCGGCTCGGAGTAGTCGCCCTTAGACTCGCCCCCGGTCGTGACGCCTCGGCGGCGCGGCCACGGAGGGGTGCCGGAGTGGCCGATCGGAACCGCCTTGAAAGCGGTCGCTGGCAGAGATGTCAGCCGCGGGTTCGAATCCCGCCCCCTCTGCTCAGCGGCTCAGCTCGACCAGCGGGTCGCCCTCCTGGACGACGTCGCCGGCGGCGACCTTGACGGCCGTGACCTTGCCGGCGGCCTCGGCCATGACCGGGATCTCCATCTTCATCGACTCGAGCAGCACGACGGTGTCACCGATGTCGACGGCGTCGCCCACCGCGACCTCCACGACCAGCACGTTCGCCACCATCTCGGCGAGGATCTCGATGCGCTGTTCGCGGGCCACGGCCAGAAACTAGCCGACCGGCGGACCTACAGGAGCGGCTGGGTGCGGCCCGGTTCGGGACGCAGGGTCGCGACCGCGTCGTCGGTCCGCGCGCGACGGCCCGGGCGGGATCCGGTCAGCAGCAGGTCCAGGCGGATGATGACCGCGCCGATGAGCACGCCGAGGATCACCGAGTACAGCGTGGTGAGCCCGGCCTCGGCGAGCGTCAGCGACGGGTCGAGGAACGTGTGGGTGACCTGGGCGGCCGCGGTCACGCCGAACGCGCAGACCCACCAGCCCTGCCGACGACGTGCCCGCATGTGGACGCCCCACATCAGGGCGGGGACGCCCAGCAACGCCTGGACCGGGCGCGGGGCGCCGTGCAAGGTCTCCAGCGCCCACTGGCGGCCGTCGAGCAACGTGTCGACGAGCTCGGGGGCGCCGTACCGGCGCAGCACCTCGGCGTAGGCCAGCGTCAACGCCAGCACCACGCTGCCGATGAGCACGACCACCAGTCCTCGTCGGCCGAGTCCGTGCAACCCTGCGCCGAGTCGGAACACCACCAGGAACGCCAGCGCGAGCGATGCTCCGAGCGTCGTGTACGCGAACCGGGACAGGCTGATCGTCGGCTCGAGCCCGACGACAGCGGCCGCCCCGACCAGGCCGATGAGCATCGCCACCAGCACCTCGCGCACGGCGTGGAGCGTGGTCACCGCAGGGACGGTCGCCATCACCGCGAAGACCGCGGTGACCACGCACGTCAGCACCGCGGCGCCGGTACGCAGCATGGGTTCGTCGGTCACCACGGCCGCGGCCCCGAGAGCGAGGGCGAGCGAGCCGTAGACGTACGTCCGGCCGCCGGTGCGGGCCACCAGCCCGGCCGTGAACATGACCGCGACCAGCACCCCGCCGGCCTCACCGACCCACGCTTGCGCCTCGGGTGTCGCGCCGAGGGCAAGGCAGGCGATCCCGACGAGCAGCAGCAGCACCCACGCACCGACCCCGAACCGGCGACCGGGGCGCAGCCGCGAGCGGCGGGGCGCTCGTTCGGCGCGGCGGCGGGGGGCGGTGGTCGGCACGGGCGGGAAGGGTACCCAGCCCTCAGAGACGGCGGTTGGCGAGGGAGGGGTTGGTGCGGCGAGCCTCGTCGAGGACGTCCCGGTCGAGGGCGACCGTCAGCGTCTCGGCGTGCTCACCGGCCTCGGCCAGCACCTCGCCCCACGGGTCGACGACGATCGAGTGCCCGGAGTAGCGCGGGCCGGGCTGGCCGACGGCGACGACGTACGTCGTGTTCTCGATCGCGCGCGCCCTGACCAGCGTGGTCCAGTGGTCGACCTTGCGCGGCCCCGCCACCCACGCAGCCGGCACCACGAGCACCTCGGCGCCGGAGTCGACGAGAGCACGGGCGAGCTCGGGGAAGCGCAGGTCGTAGCAGGTCATCAAGCCGAGCCGGAAGCCCGCCAGGTCGGCGGTGACCGGGGTGCGGGGACCGGCCGCGATGCGGTCGGACTCGCGGTAGCCGAAGGAGTCGTAGAGGTGGATCTTGCGGTACTCCGCGTCGGCCGCGCCGCGCAGCACCAGGGTGTTGACGGGCCGGGCGGGGTCGTCGCCCTGCTCGAACATGCCGGCCAGGACGGTCGTACCGCGCTCGGCCGCCACCTTGGCCGCTTCGGTGGCGAACGGTCCGTCGAGCGGCTCGGCCGCCGCGCTGAGGTCGGAGCCCGGTTCGCCGAAGTCGCGGGCGAACGCCTCGGGGAACACCACGAGGTCGCTGCCCTCCGGCGTGAGCTCCGCGAGCCGGGCCCGATTCGCCGCCGGGTCGAGGGTCGATGCCTCTTGCACCAGGGTCACCTGCATCCTCCCAGTGTGGACCCCGGTGGGGACCCGGGTGTGCTTGGCCGGGCGGGCAGGCGAGACTCCTGGGATGGACTTCGACGCCGTGGTGCTGGCCGGCGGTCGGGCCGAGCGGCTCGACGGCGCGGACAAGGCCGCCCTGGACGTGGCCGGGGCGACCCTCCTCGACCGCGCGCTGCGCGCCGTCGCGGGGGCGCGGACGGTCGTGGTGGTCGGCGACGAGCGGCCCACCGGCGTCCCCGTGGTGTGGACGCGCGAGCGGCCGGCGTACGGCGGCCCGGTCGCGGCGACGTACGCCGGTCGTGACGCCCTGCGGCGGGGTACTGCCCTGATCGTGGTGCTGGCCGTCGACATGCCCGCCGTCTCGGCGGCCACCGTCGGCCGCCTGGTCGCCGCGGCGCACGGCCACGACGGCGCGGTCCTCGTCGACGGCGGGCGACCGCACCTGGCGATGGCCGTGACGGCGGCGGCGCTCGACGCCGTGCGGCCCGACCCGGTCGAGGGCGCGGCGATGCGGGGCCTCTGGGAGGCGCTCGACCTGGCGGACGTCCCGGCCCTCGAGGCGGAGTCCGGCGACGTCGACTCATGGGCCGACCTTGCCGAAGTGCTTGCGGGTCTGGACCGGGTTCGCAAGATTGGATCCGTGAACCTGCACGACTGGATCGACGAGCTGTGCGACGTCCTCGACATCGACACCGAGGTCGACGAGGCCCTGGTGCTCGACCTCGCCAAGGTGGTCGCGGACAACGTCGTCCGCAAGGCCGCCCCCATCAGCACCTACCTGCTCGGGTACGCCGCCGGCCTGAACGAGGCGGATCCCCTGGAGGTGGAGAAGCTGGCCGCGAGGGCCCAGCTGCTCGCGGAGGGCTGGGACCGGCCTCGGGACGCCAAGGACCCTGTCGACATCGACGACGCTGTGCCCGACGACAGCACGGTGGACCACACCGGCGACCGGTTCGACGACTGATGCGGGCGGTGGTGGCTTCGGGCCCTGGCGGGCCCGAGGTGCTGTCGCTCGGCGAGGTTCCCGACCCCGAGCCCGGACCCGGCGAGGTCGCCATCGCGGTGGCCGCGACCGCCGTGAACCGGCCGGACCTGCTGCAGCGGATGGGCCACTACGCCCCACCTCCGGGCACGACGGACGTCCTCGGTCTCGAGTGCAGCGGCACGATCGCGGCCGTCGGCGACGACGCGACCGGCTGGTCCGTCGGCGACGAGTGCTGCGCGCTGCTGGCCGGCGGCGGGTACGCGGAGCGGGTCGTCTGCCCCGCCGGCCAGGTGATGCCCGTGCCCGCCGGGGTGTCCCTCCAGGAGGCCGCGAGCCTGCCCGAGGTGGTCTGCACGGTCTGGTCGAACGTCTTCATGATCGGTGGCCTGCGGCGCGACGAGTGGATCCTCGTGCACGGTGGGGCGGGGGGCATCGGCTCGATGGCCATCCAGCTGGCCGCCGCACTCGGTGCTCGGGTGATGACGACCGCCGGATCGGCCGAGAAGCTCGAGCAGTGCGCGGCCCTCGGCGCCGAGGTGACCATCGACTACAAGCAGCAGGACTTCGTGTCCGAGGTGATGGGTGCCAGCGACGGGCACGGCGCCGACGTCATCCTCGACATGATGGGGGCGTCGTACCTCGGTCGCAACGTGGAGGCGCTGGCCACCGAGGGCCGCCTCCTCGTCATCGGGCTGATGGGCGGGACCAAGGGCGAGCTGGACCTCAACCAGCTGATGGGCAAGCGCGCGGCCATCGTCTCGACCCGTCTGCGTCCGCGACCGGTGTCGGAGAAGGCCGCGATCTGCGCCGCCGTGGTCGAGCACGTGTGGCCGCTGGTGGCCGACGGCACGGTACGGCCGGTCGTCAGCACGACCCTGCCGCTGGCGGAGGCCGGGCGGGCCCACGCGCTGATGGAGTCGGGCGAGTCGTCGGGAAAGATCCTCCTCACCGTGTCGTGACCCGACCCGCCCTAGGGTGGAGGCATGACCGAGGAGCAGCCCGAGAAGCCCGACGACTCCCGCGCCGCGGAGACCGAGGCGCGCCGCGTGGTGATCGTGGGTCCCGACGGACAGCCGGTGGCCGCCGTACCCGCATCGGCCCGGCCGCGTCCGGAGGGCACCGAGGCCGGCGAGCGCGACGACTCCGACGAGTCGGACCTGACGAGCCTGGTCGAGCAACCGGCGAAGGTGATGCGGATCGGCAGCATGATCCGCCAGCTCCTGGAGGAGGTGAAGTCGGCCCCGCTCGACGACGCGAGCCGCCAGCGGCTGATGCAGATCCACCGCCGCTCCATCAAGGAGCTCGAGACCGGGCTGGCGCCCGAGCTGGTCGAGGAGCTGGAGCGGCTGACGCTGCCGTTCACCGGCGACGAGACCCCCTCGGACGCCGAGCTGCGGATCTCCCAGGCGCAGCTGGTCGGCTGGCTGGAGGGCCTCTTCCACGGCATCCAGACCGCGATCTACGCCCAGCAGATGGCGGCGCGGGCGCAGTTCGAGCAGATCCGCCGGGCGCTGCCACCCGGCGTCCAGATCGCCACGGGCCAGCCCGGTCACCCGGGTGCCGACGGGCAGCCGGCGCAGGGCGAGCCCGAGACCGGGCCGGGCTCGGGAGGCATGTACCTCTAGGTCCTGCCGCCGCGTGAACGGCCGAGGGCGCCGAACACCATCAGGCCGAGCAGGCCGACGAGCACCATCGCGGCACCTGGCGCCGCCAGCCGCGTGAGGGTGTAGGGCTCCGCGTCGGCGACGGGCGTGAACGTCGCCTCCTCGGGCGTCGGCGGGTTCGGCGTCGACCCCGGGCCGAGCAGGGCGACGACCTTCTGGGTGCGCGCGCTCTTGGCCGGGCCGGTGCCGCCGCAGCTGTTGGCGAACA
The DNA here is from genome assembly GCA_025966445.1 of Nocardioides sp. Classification (GTDB taxonomy): domain Bacteria; phylum Actinomycetota; class Actinomycetes; order Propionibacteriales; family Nocardioidaceae; genus Nocardioides. The sequence continues at coordinate 6,154 of JAICRP010000053.1, read as the reverse complement.
GGTCCGCGGCGTCCACGTCGGAGACCCGGACGAAGAACAGGTAGCGCGTGTCCGCAGTCATGCCCGAGAGCCCGCAGGCCGCCTCGGACGCGTCGGACTTCACCGTCACGCGGGGGGAGGTGATGTCACCCTTGTAGACGCGGTCGACCTTCACGTCGTACGACATCGTCTGCCGGTCGCCGGACGTCGTCGGCCCCGACGCCATGGTCAGCGTCCCCGAGAAGACGGCACCCGCGTTGTTGACCTGCTGCGGGAGCGAGAGGTCCTTGCAGCGGCAGGCGGCGTGCGCCGACGCATCGGACACGACGACCGTGGTCAGCGCGACGACCACGAGCACCAGCAGGCGCCTGAGCATGGCCCTATTCGACCACAGGGGCCGGCTCGAGCCCGAACACCGAGGCCAGCACCCGCGCCACGCCGTCGTCGTCGTGGCTCGGCGCCAGGTAGGTCGCGGCCTCGACGACGGTCGGGTGAGCGTCTGCCATGGCGTACGACGTCCCGGCCCAGGCGAGCATCGCGATGTCGTTCGGCATGTCCCCGAACGCGATGACCTCCTCGGCCTCGACGCCCAGGTCCTCGCACAGCACGGCCAGGGTGGTCGCCTTGGTCACGCCCGCGGCGCTGATCTCCAGCATCGCCGACGTCGACGACCAGGTGATCACGGCCAGGTCGCCGACGGCGTGGGCCGCCAGGTCCCAGAACTCCTGGTAGCCCAGCTCCTCGTGCCGCGTCATCAGCTTGAGGATCGTCCCCGGCTGCCCGCCGAGGAGCTCGGCGATCGGGGCGCGACGGCTGTCGGAGGGCAGGGGATGGCGCTCGAGGTACTGGGGCTCCAGCGAGATGCCGTCCAGCGTCTCGACGGCGAACGCGCTGCCGGGTACGGCTGCGCGGATCCGCTCGGCGACCTCGAGGCCGACCTCCGGCTCGATGCCCCGCATGGCCACCGGCCGGTCGCCGGCCACGTCCCAGACGAGCGCGCCGTTGGAGATCACGGCCAGCCCGTGTCGGCCGACGTGGTCGAAGACGTCCTCGGCCCACCGCAGCGGGCGCCCGGTGACGAACACCACCGGGACGTCGCGCCGGTCGAGCTCGGCAAGGACCCGCTGCGTGTACGCCGACACGGTGTTGTCGGAGCGGACCAGCGTCCCGTCGAGGTCGGTGGCCACCAGGCGCGGGGTGCTCACCCGCCCAGCTCCAGGGAGAGGGTGACCGTGACCGGGTCGCCCTCCTCGATGCCGACGGCACGCCTGACGGCCTGCTTGACCGGGAGCACGTAGCTGCCGGACTCCTTGTCGGGGAACACGCTCGTGCTCCACCGCTCCTCGCCCACCACGACCTGCACCCTCGCCGAACCGAAACCTCGTGGTGGCTCGACCATCACGTCCCGGATGTCCTCGGCGACGTCGGTCGGCAGCGTGACGAACGACCACGCACCCGGGTCCGTGGACTCCTGCTTGGCGTTCCAGCGCCACAGCGGCGCCGTGAACGTCCAGGTCTCAGGCATCGGGGAACCAGCGGGCGATCTCGGTGGCGGCGCCGTCCTCGTACACGGTGCCGGTGACGTCGTCGGCGGCCGCGATGACCGGTTCGACGGCCTGGCCCATGGCGACGCCACGGCCGGCCCACTGCAGCATCTCGATGTCGTTGCGGCCGTCGCCGATGGCGAGCACGTCGGCGGCGGCGACCCCGAGCCGCTCGGCGACGTGCGCCAGCCCCGAAGCCTTGCTCACCCCGACGGGAGCGAGGTCGAGCCAGGCCGTCCAGCCGACGACGTAGTCGGTGCCGTGCAGGCCGAGCCGGCCGGCCAGGTCGAGGAAGTCCTCGGCAGTCGAGTCGGGGTCCCGGATGATCACCCGGCTGACGTGCTGCGCGACCAGGTCGGCCACGTCGGTGATCAGCATGTCGCCGGACAGCTCGCCGGCGGGGAACGGGCGGTTGACCCGGTACCCGACACCGCGCTCCTCGACCGCCACCAGGACGCCCGGGTGCTCACGCAGGATCGCCTCGACGGCTGGGCGGGCGTCGAAGGTCTCCTCGTGCACCACCTCGAGCGGCGGGTAGCGGAAGACCACCGCGCCGTTCGACGCCACCACCCAGGCCGGCTCCCTGCCCTCGAGGTCGAGCAGGTCGGCGATCGTGGTCATCCCGTGCGGCGACCGGCCGCTGGCCAGCACGATGTGCGCCCCGGCGTCGTGCGCGCGACGAACCGCGTCGTGGACAGCGGGCGCGACCTGTTCGTGGGTCTGGCCGGCACCCTCGATCCACTTCAGCAGCGTGCCGTCGATGTCGAGCGCGACGAGCCGGGGCCGCCACGACGCACGCGACGTCACGCGACTGGCTTGATGACGTCCAGCCCGCCGAGGTAGGGCTGCAGGGCCTGCGGCACCCGGACCGAGCCGTCGGCCTGCTGGTGGGTCTCCAGCAGCGCGATGATCGGGCGGTTGGTGGAGCACAGGGTGCCGTTGAGCGTGGCGATCGGCCCGACCGTGCCGTCGGCGAAGCGGCCCCGGGTGTCGAGCCGGCGCGTCTGGAAGTCGGTGCAGTTCGAGGTCGAGGTCAGCTCGCGGTAGCGACCCTGCGAGGCGATCCACGCCTCGAAGTCGAACTTGCGCTGGGCCGAGGTCCCGAGGTCGCCCGCCGCCACGTCGATGACGCGGTAGTGCAGCTCGAGCTTGTCGAGGAACTCCTTCTCCCACTCCAGCAGCCGCTGGTGCTCGGCGTACGACTCCTCGACGGTGGTGTAGACGAACATCTCGACCTTGTCGAACCAGTGCACGCGGAAGATGCCGCGGGTGTCCTTGCCGTGGGAGCCGGCCTCCTTGCGGAAGCACGGGCTGAACGCGGCGTAGCGCAGCGGCAGCGCGCCGGCGTCGAGGATCTCGTCGGAGTGGTACGCCGCGAGCGGCACCTCCGACGTACCGACGAGGTAGAGGTCCTGGCCCTCGATCCGGTAGACGTCGTCGGCTGCCTGGCCGAGGAAACCCGTGCCCTCCATGGCCCGCGGCTTCACCAGGGACGGCGCGATCATCTGCGTGAAGCCGGCGTTGCGGGCCTGGTCCATCGCCATGTTGATCAGGGCGAACTCGAGCTGGGCGCCGATGCCGGTGAGGAAGTAGAAGCGCGACCCGGAGACCTTGGCGCCGCGCTCGAGGTCGATGGCGCCGAGCATCCGGCCGAGGTCGACGTGGTCGCGCGGCTCGAAGTCGAACTCGGGCTTGGTGCCGACCGTCTCGATGACCCGGTAGTCCTCCTCACCGCCCGCGGGCGACTCGTCGGAGGCGAGGTTGGGGATCTCCATCAAGGTCGTGCGCCAGAGGTCCTCGGCCTCGGTCTGGGCCGCCTCCGCGGCCTTCACCCTGCCGGCGAGCTCCTTGGTCTGCTCGAGCAGGGACGCCTTCTCCTCCGGCGCGGCCTTCGGGATCAGCTTGCCGAGGGTCTTCTGCTCGCCCCGGAGCCGTTCGTACTCGGCGATGGCCGCGCGCCGGGTCTCGTCGGCGGAGACCGCCCGGTCGACCACCTCGTCGGACAGGCCGCGCTTGGCCTGGGCGGCACGGATGCGGTCGGGTTCGTCGCGCAGCAGCCGAGGGTCGATCATGGGATGAGGCTATCCGCGCGGCGTACGGCACCGCACACGAGATCGTGCCGCTCGCCGTCCGCCCGGCGGATGCGGAGAGGCTCGCGCCGCCCCGGCATACTGGCGCCCGTGCTCGACCGGCCCCGCAAGATCACCCTGGCCTGGGCCGCGCTGTTCCTGGGGCTGTCCGCCTTGCTCGCGTTGGCCGTGACCGGGGAACGGACGCCGCTCGGCCCCCTGGACGACCTCGGCCGCCAGCTGGAGGACTGGGCCGACGAGCACGACGCGCTGCGCGAGGTGCTGCGGTTCATCGAGACGTGGCTCAACCAGCTCCCGATCCTCGTCCTCACCGTGGTGCTCGCGGCGCTCCTGTTCGCCCGACACCATCGCCGGGCGGCGATCTACGCCCTCCTCGTCGTGTTCTCGACCTGGATCGTCACGACGGCGCTCAAGATCGCCATCGGCCGCGGTCGGCCTGAGTGGCAGGACACGGTCGGCCTGGTCGACAGCCGCTCGTACCCGTCGGGGCACACGTCCGCGAACGCCGCCCTGATGGCGGTCCTCTGCGTGCTCGCCTCCATGCTGATCCGACGCGCGCAGGTGCGCCGGCTGGTCTACGTCCTGTGCGCCCTCGAGGTCGTCGTCATGTGGCTCGACCGGGTGCTGCTCGGCCGGCACTTCCCCACCGACGTCCTGGGCGGCACGTTCCTGGCGATCGGGATGGCCCTCTTCTGGCTCGCCGTCTTCAGCCCTCTGCCCCGCAGCCACGCGGCCCACGCCGAGCCTCTGCACGAGGCGGTGCCGAGCAGTCGCCAGCTGACGGTGATCCTCAACCCGAGCAAGGTCGAGGACGTCGACCGCTTCCGTTCCATCGTCGCCGCCCAGGCCGAGGAGTCCGGCTGGTCCGAGCCCACCTGGCTCTACACCACCGTCGAGGACCCGGGCACCGGCATGGCCGAGGCGGCGGCGGTGTCGGGAGCCGACCTCGTCCTCGTCTGCGGCGGCGACGGCACGGTCCGCGAGGTGTGCGCCGAGCTCGCCGGCACCGGCATCCCCGTGGGCATCGTGCCCGCGGGTACGGGCAACCTGCTGGCCCGGAACCTGGCCATCCCGCTGTTCCTGCGCTCCGCGGTCGACGTCGCCCTCAACGGCCAGGACCGCGCCATCGACCTGGTCGAGGTCAGTGGCGACGGCTTCGAGGACACCCACTTCATGGTGATGGCCGGCATGGGGCTCGACGCCGCGATCATGGAGGGCGTCAACGAGGACATCAAGCGCCGGGTCGGCTGGATCGCCTACGTGCTCTCCGGCCTCAAGGCCCTGATGTCACCGGTGGTGAAGGTCGAGATCGCGGTCGACGGCGGTGAGTTCACGACGTACAAGGCGGTCACCGTCGTGGTCGGCAACGTCGGCTTCCTCCAGGCCGGCATGCCGCTGCTGCCGGACGCCGCCATCGACGACGGCGTGCTCGACGTGGTGGTGCTGCACCCCAAGCGGTTCCTGTCCTGGGTGCCGCTCGCCGCCCGGGTGATCAGCAAGGGCAAGCGGACCGACGAGACCATCGGCCGGCTGACGGGCCAGTCCGTCGTCGTCCGCGCCAGCGCGGACACGCCCCGCCAGCTCGACGGCGACACCGTCGGCCCGGGTCGCGAGCTGCGGATGCAGTGCGTGCACGGGCGGCTGCTGGTCCGCGTGCCTCGCTGAGAGCTCAGCCGCCGCTGCCGTAGGGGCGGGTGATGATCTCCAGCCAGTGCCCGTCGGGACCTTCCCAGTAGAGACCCCGGCCACCGTCGCCGTGGTTGATCTCGTTCGGCTGCCGCTTGTAGGGGTCGGCCCACCAGGTACGGCCCTCGGCCTTCAGCCGGCCGAGGACGAGGTCGAAGTCGTCCTCGCCGACGAGGAAGGCGTAGTGCTGCCCGTGGACCTCACCATCGGTGTCCATGAAGTCCAGGCTCGCGCCGTTGTCGAGCTTCAGCTCGGCGAACGGGCCGTACGCCTGGGCTTCCGGCAGACCGAGCACGCCACCGACGTCGCGGGCCGCAGCCCAGCGATCCCTGACGTGGACGATGGTGTGGTTCAGCTCGACGCTCATGGGGCCTCCTCGGTGAAGGTCCCACGTTCGCGGGTCGGCTCCAGGTTCCGCAAGACTGCCCGACGTGACTCCTCTCGACACGACCCCGCGCGACTGGTGGAAGTCGGCCGTCGTCTACCAGGTGTACCCCCGCAGCTTCGCCGACAGCGACGGGGACGGGGTGGGCGACCTCGGCGGGATCATCGCCCGCCTCGACTACCTCCAGCGTCTGGGCATCGACGTGGTGTGGCTGAGCCCGGTCTACAAGTCGCCGATGGCCGACAACGGCTACGACATCAGCGACTACGAGGACGTCGACCCGCTCTTCGGCTCGCTCGACCAGCTCGACGAGCTGATCGCCGGGCTGCATGAGCGCGGCATGAAGCTGGTGATGGACCTCGTGGTCAACCACACCAGCTCGGCCCACGCGTGGTTCGCGGAGTCGCGGTCCTCGACCGACAACCCCAAGCGCGACTGGTACTGGTGGCGGCCGCCGCGCGAGGGCTTCC
>JAICRP010000160.1 GCA_025966445.1 Nocardioides sp. | reverse complement strand
GCCTCCGCGGGCTCGACCACCTCGGTCTCGTCCGTCTCGACGATCTCGTCGGTGTGCTCGTCGGCCACCTCGTCGGTGGGCTCGTCCTCGGAGACCGGACCGAGTGCGATCGCCGCGCGCACCTCCTCCTCGGGCGCGTCGATCTCCTCGACCACGTCGGTCTCGACCACGACGGCGTCGACGACGTCGTCCTCGACCGCGAGCTCGACCTCGACCTCGGGGACCGTCTCCTCGGAGACGACCCGGTCGAAGAAGCCGCCACCCATCGACACCGGCGCGGTGTCGTTGCCGGCACCCGAGGCCCCGGGGCGACGCTGCGGCAGGCCGTAGGCGTTGATCGCGGCCGTGATCGGGTCGTAGTCGGGGGCCTGCTCGGGCTCCGGCTCGGGACGACGGTAGGCGACCACGTCGGCGTCCACCCGCTCGTCGCTCTCGCCGTACCCGGGGTAGCCCTCGTACTCGTCGTCGTCGGTCTCGACGGCCTGGGTCGCACCGAGCTCGATGACCTGGGCGCCGCCGGAGCCGGCCTCCAGCCGAGCGGTGTCGGACAGCACGCTGGTCGGGAGGAACACCGTGGCGGTGATGCCCATCCGGTCGTTGTGGTCGAGCTGGACGGTGAGGCCGTGCCGCAGGGCGAGCCGGCTGACCACGAAGAGGCCCATCCGGCGGGCGGTGTCGGGTGTGACCTCGCCACCGGAGCGGAGCTTCTCGTTGAGCTCGGACAGGGCGTCCTCGGCGATGCCGAGGCCGCCGTCGGTCACCTGGACGATGACCCCGCCGCGGGTGAACGACGAGGTGACCAGCACCTTCGAGCTCGGCGGCGAGTACGACAGGGCGTTGTCGACGAGCTCGGAGAGCAGGTGGACCACGTCGGCGGAGGCCTCACCGCTGACGCGCTGCGCGGGTGCGGCGTCCAGCTGCACGCGGCGGTAGTCCTGCACACCGGCGATGGCCGCTTGGAGGACGTCGGTCAGCGAGAGGTCGTCCTGCTCGGTGGCCCGGGTCGGGGCACCGGACAGGATGACGAGGCTCTCCGCGTTGCGGCGCATCCGCGAGGCCAGGTGGTCCAGGCGGAACAGGCTCTCGAGGCGCTGCGGGTCCTCCTCGTCGCTCTCCAGCGTCTCGATCAGGCCGAGCTGCTGGTTGATCAGCGAGGTGTTGCGGCGCGAGAGCGTGACGAACATGTCGCCGACCTGGGCCCTGAGGTCGGCCTCACCGGAGGCCAGCTTGACGGCCTGGCGGTGCAGGTCGTCCACGGCGCGGGCCAGCTGGCCGGTCTCCTCGTGCGTGGTGACGGCGATCGGCTCGATCTCGCCCGGGTCCTCGCCGGCGCGGATCTTGGCCACGGCCTCGGGCAGCCGCTCGTGGGCCACCTCGAGGGCACCGGCGCGCACCCGGCGGATCGGGCCGACCAGCAGCCGCGAGACCAGCAGGGCCAGGATGATCGCGGCGAGCAGGGCCAGGCCGATGATGATCGAGTCGACCCAGGTGAGCACCTTGGCGTTCCGCGTGGAGGTCGCCAGGCCGTTCTCGACGTCGGTCAGCACGTCGTCGATGAGGGTGTCGTAGGCGTCGTAGGTCGCGCCGACCATCTTGGTGTTGCCGCCGCGGGCGTTGACCACGCGTTGGGCGTTGCCCTGGCGGATCTCGAGGACGCGCGGGTCGGTCTGGCCGAGGGAGATCGCGAGCCGGTCGATCGAGGCGAGCTCGACGCCGAACTCCGTGTACAGCTCGACCGGGTTGGCCGGGATGGTCTTGCTGTTGGAGACCTGGATCTCCTGCAGCGCCACCGACAGGCGACCGTCCAGGGCCTGGGCGAGCACCAGCAGCCCGGGGTCCGGGCGGGTCTGCTCGTCGATGATGGTGCTGATGATCTGGGTGACGCCTCGCTCGAGCTGACGGACCTGCGAGACCGAGGAGGTGAGGCTGACGTACGCCATGCCGTTGCGCATCTGCTCGCTCAGCGAGATCACGTCGTTGACCTGGCGCAGCTGGGTCGGGGTGAGGTCGGCCTGGTCGCGCGCCTCGACGAGCTTCGTCCCGGCGTCCACGACCTCCTTCTGGGCGGCGTCGAGCTTGGGGTTGTCGATGCCCTCGGCACGAGCGACCACGGCGGCGTGCTCGGCGGCGGCCAGGTAGGCGATCGCCGGGCCGAGGACGGTGACCTGCGAGGCGCTGGCGGCGTAGTTGTTCGCGAGCTGGCGCTCGGCGTTCACGCGCAGGCCGCCGAAGACGGCTGCCAGGGTGACCGGGACGGCGAGGACCAGCGCGACCTTGCGGCGCAGGGACCACTCGGAGAGGTCCCAGAACGAGGGCTCCTCACCAGGGGCGTAGACCGGCGTGTCACTCTCCTTGGCGGCCTTCTTCTCGGCCCGCTTGGTGGCCCGGCCCCTGGTGATCTCGTCGGTGACGGCGGACGCGGCGGCGCGGGCCGCGGCGAGGCGGTCGGCCGTGCCGACCTTGCCGTTGACCTGGGAGGCCGCCTTCTCGCCTGCCTTCGTGGCGCGCTTCTCCGCGCGCTTCTCGGCACGACTCACCTTGTCGGCGCCGGCCGGCTTCGACGACGATGAGTTCTTGGCCGACGTTGGGGCAGCCTTCGGAGAGGCCGCGTCGGTGCGACTCTTGGAGAACCTCTGGCCCCCGGGGGGTAGGGCGAAGCTCGGGCGACCACCGGTCTGGCCGATGGTGACGGTCACGTGGTATGTCCCGTCCCGAACACGCTAGGGACTTGCCGACCTCCCTGTTCACAGATCGGCGGAACTGACTCCAACGGGTGGTCTGATCTGGTCCGTTCGGGCTATGGCCCAGCCTGGTGAACAGGCTCGTGCTGGGCCGCGCCGGTGAGCGAACGGCAGGCGGTCGCCGCCAGGACCAGCTCGCCGGCCGCGTCCGTGGCGTCCAGGTCGACCACCGCCTCGATCACCCAGTCCCGGTGGTCGGCGGGGTCCGCCAGCGTCTGTCGGACCTGCCGCAGCCGGGCCGTCGTACCCTCCTCCGCGCCGGGCGGCTCGCCGATCTCCTCTGCGCCCATCCAGAAGTACGCCGGGCCGCGGGCGTCCCCGTCCGTGGCGAGCGTCTCGTGCTCGCGGTAGTAGTCCTCGAGCGCCTCGTCCCACCGGGACCGGGTCAGCACCACGTCACGGGGCGGCTCGAAGCGGTCGGCGGCGGCGCGTTCGAGGCGCATCAGCCCGTCGAGGTCGTCGCGCGCACAGGCGGCCACCCGGGCGAACATGGCGTTGCGCACCATCGCGGTGAGCACTCGCTCCTGGGCCGACAGCGGCCGAGGAGGCGGTGCGGGCTCATCGCGGTGCGCGAGCACCTCGTCGGGGTGGCTGAGCGCCTCCCACTCGTCGATGAGCGACGAGTCGGTCTGACGGATCGTCTCCCCCAGCCACTCGATGATCGTCTCGAGGTCGGGCGAGCGGTGCGCGTCGGGCACGGTCTGCCGCAACGTCCGGTAGGCGTCGCTCAGGTAGCGCAGGACCAGCCCCTCGGAGCGGGCCAGCTCGTAGCGGCGGACGAAGTCGGTGAACCCCATCGCCTGCTCCCACATCTCGCGGAGCACCGACTTCGGGCCGAGGGCGTCCTCGGGCAGCCACGGGTGCGTCTGGCGGTACATCGCGTACGTCGCCTCGAGGAGCTCCAGGAGAGGTTGCGGCCAGGTGATCTGGTCGAGCAGCGCCATCCGCTCCTCGTACTCGATCCCGTCGGCCTTCATCTCCCCCACGGCCACGCCCCGCGCGGCGTGCTGCTGGGCCATCAGCACCTGCCGCGGCGCCTCGAGCACGGCCTCGACGACGCTGACGACGTCGAGGGCGTAGGTCTCGGCCTCGGGGTCGAGGACGTCGAAGGCCGCGAGGGCGAAGTGCGCGAGCGGCTGGTTGAGAGCGAAGTCCTCGGGGAGGTCCACGGTCAGCACGTAGCGGCGACCGTGCTCGTCGGGCTCGTCCAGGCGCGTGACCGTGCCGGAGCGGACGAGCGAGCGGGTCAGCCGCAGCGCCCGGCGCGCCAGCCGGAGCTGCTGACGACGGGGCTCATGGTTCTCCGTCAGCAGTCGGCGCAGCACGGCGAACGCGTCCTCGGGGCGGGACAGGACGTTGACGAGCATCGCGTTGTCCACGCGCATCCGCGAGGCCAGCTTCTCGGGCTCGCCCGCGACCAGCTTGTCGAAGGTCTGCTCGCTCCAGACCACCGTGCCCTCGGGGGGCTTCTTGAGCTGTGGCTTGGACTTCTTCTTGGCCAGTTTCTGTGAGCTGAGCGCCTTGTTCTTGGCGTCGGACTTCGCCTTGGCCTTCTCGTTCTCGATGACGTGCTCGGGCGCCTGGACCACGACGAACCCGGCCGTGTCGAAGCCGGCCCGACCGGCGCGGCCGGCGATCTGGAGGAACTCGCGGGTCTTGAGGACCCGCTGCCGGTTGCCGTCGAACTTCGCGAGCCCGGTGAAGAGGACCGTGCGGATCGGCACGTTGATGCCGACGCCCAGGGTGTCGGTGCCGCAGATGACGGTGAGCAGGCCGGCCTGGGCGAGGGTCTCCACGAGGCGCCGGTACTTGGGCAGCATGCCGGCGTGGTGCACGCCGATGCCCGCCTTCACCAGCTTCTGCAGGGTCTTGCCGAAGCCGGCGCCGAACCGGAACGCCCCGATCTTCTCGGCGATGGCGTCCTTGTGCTGCCGGTCGATCCTGGCGAGACCTCCGACCCCGAGCAGTCGGGTCGCGTGCTCGACGGCGGCGGCCTGCGTGAAGTGGACGACGTACGCCGGCGCCTGGCCGGTCGTGACGAGCTCCTCGACCGTCTCGTCGAGCGGTTCGAGGGACCATCGGAAGCTGAGCGGGACTGGTCGATCGGCCTCGGCGATGACCGCGGTCTCCCGGCCGGTACGCCTCGTCAGGTCGGCCGCGATCTCCGAGACGTCGCCCAGGGTCGCGGACATCAGCACGAACTGTGCGTCCGGCAGCTCCAGGAGCGGCACCTGCCACGCCCAGCCGCGGTCCGGCTCGCCGTAGTAGTGGAACTCGTCCATCACCACCAGCCCGACGTCGGCGCGGGCGCCCTCGCGCAGGGCGATGTTGGCGAGCACCTCGGCGGTGCAGGCGATGATCGGCGCGTCGGCGTTGACGCTGGCGTCGCCGGTCAGCATCCCGACGTCGTCGGCGCCGAACACCTCGCAGAGGGCGAAGAACTTCTCGCTCACCAGCGCCTTGATCGGAGCGGTGTAGAACGACACCCGCCCGTCGGCCAGCGCCGCGAGGTGCGCACCGGTCGCGACCAGCGACTTCCCCGACCCCGTCGGCGTCGCCAGCACCACGTTGCTGCCCCCCAGCAGCTCGATCAGTGCCTCGTCCTGGTGCGGGTAGAGCGTCAGCCCCTGCTCCCCCGCCCACTCGGTGAGGGTGAGGTACAGGGTGTCGGCGTCGCGCTCGTCCGGCACGACGAGGCGGGGCACGGACGCGGACACTCCAGACATTCAACAACCCCGCTGGTCGAAGACGCGCGCAGCGCCTGTCACGACACCCGGTGAGAGGGCCGCGGTGTTGTCCACCGGGTCTCGTGACGGGACTTCGTCCCTCCTCGACCAGCGGTGCGGTTCAGTCGCGGGCGCGGGGATGGGCGGTGGCGAAGACCTCGCGCAGGTTCTCGACGGTCACCAGCGTGTAGACCTGCGTGGTCGTCACCGACGCGTGGCCGAGGAGCTCCTGGACGACGCGGACGTCGGCGCCGCCGTCGAGCAGGTGGGTGGCGAACGAGTGCCGCATCGTGTGCGGTGAGACGTCGGTGGTGACGCCGGCCCGCTCGGCGGCCTTCACCAGCACCGACCAGGCGCTCTGGCGGGAGAGCCGGCCGCCGCGGGCGTTCAGGAACAGGGCCGGGGTGCCCTTGCCGGCCGCCACCAGCCCGGGCCGGGCGCGGGTGAGGTAGTCGGCGACCGCCTCGACGGCGTACGAGCCGACGGGCACGATCCGCTCCTTGCCACCCTTGCCGCGCAGCAGGACCGTCCGGTCGACCGTGTCGAGGTCGTCGACGTCGAGGCCGACCGCCTCGGAGATCCGGGCACCGGTGCCGTAGAGCACCTCGAGCAGCGCCCGGTCCCGCATCGCCAGCGTCGTACCGGCCGCGCCGGCCGCCGACAGGATCGCCTCGACGTCCGCCAGCGGCAGCGCCTTCGGCAGCCGCTTCGCCGGCGCAGGAGGCTTCACGCCCGCGGCGGGGTCGACGGCCGCGAGGCCGTCGCTGACCGCGAACTTGTGGAACCCGCGGACGGCGACCACCGTGCGCGCCGCCGACGTCGAGCTCAGCGACGGATGGTCCGCGTCGCCCTCGCGCAGCCGCACCAGGAACGCCGTCACGGTGGCCTCGTCGACGCGGTCGAGGTCGTCGACGCCCCGCTCGGCGAGGAACCCCTGGTACCTGCGGAGGTCACGCCGGTACGACGTCAGGGTGTTGGCCGCCAGCCCGCGCTCGACCGACAGGTGGTCGAGGTAGGTGCGGACCGCCAGCCCCGGCTCAGCCAACCGCGCTCAGCCGATCGCCTCGGCCAGCGCGACGGTCTCGATCCCGACCGCCTCGCCGACCGGCCCGTTGGTGAGCGTGCCGGCGTGCGTGTTGAGGCCGTAGGCCAGGCTCTGGTCGTCGCGGCACGCCTGCTGCCAGCCCTTGTCGGCCAGCGCCACGGCGTACGGCATGGTCGCGTTGGTCAGCGCGTACGTCGAGGTGTTCGGCACCGCGCCGGGCATGTTCGCCACGCAGTAGAAGATCGAGTTGTGGACCGGGTACGTGGGGTCCGCGTGCGTGGTCGCGTGGGTGTCCTCGAAGCAGCCGCCCTGGTCGACCGCGATGTCGACGAGCACCGAGCCCGGCTTCATCCGCGAGACCAGCTCGTTGGAGACCAGCTTCGGTGCGGCCGCGCCGGGGATCAGCACCGCGCCGATCACCAGGTCGGCCTCGAGCACCTGCTGCTCCAGCGTCAGCCGGGAGGACGCCAGCCCGTGCACCCGGTTGTTGTAGCGCCAGAACGACATCCGCAGCTTGTCGAGGTCGGTGTCGAGCAGCGTCACGTCGGCACCCATGCCGAGCGCGATGTTGGCGGCGTTCTGTCCGGAGACGCCGGCCCCGATGATCACGACCTTCGCGTTGGCGACGCCGCCGACCCCGCCCATCAGCACACCGCGGCCGCCCTGAGCCTTCATCAGCGAGTACGCCCCGACCTGCGGCGCCAGGCAGCCGGCCACCTCGGACATCGGGTAGAGCAGCGGCAGCCCGCCCGAGGGCAGCTGCACCGTCTCGTAGGCGATGCCGGTGACCTGGCGCTTCAACAGCTCCTCGGTCAGCGGCTTGTCGGCGGCCAGGTGGAGGTAGGTGAAGAGGGTGAGCCCTTCCCGCATCCGCG
>JAICRP010000222.1 GCA_025966445.1 Nocardioides sp. | reverse complement strand
GGGTGGTTCCGTGGTGGTGCGCGCTCGCCGACGCGGTGCGGACGTCGACATCACCGTGACGGACAGCGGGATCGGGGTGCCGGAGGCGGACCGGCAGCGGATCTTCGAGTCCTTCCAGCAGGGCGGGCGGGGCAGCTCGCGCGAGGAGGGGACCGGCCTCGGCCTCACCCTCTCCAAGCGCCTGGTCGAGCTGCTCGGGGGGCGCATGTGGCTCGACAGCAAGGTCGGCGTGGGCAGCACGTTCGGCTTCTCGATCCCGGGGCGGGAGCGCGACGGCGCCGAGCGGCGCGACGAGTCCGCCGAGGCGCCTCTCGTGGGCCAGGTGGTCGTGATCGAGGACGACCGGCCGTCGCTGGAGCTGATGACCGTCTACCTGTCCGGGCTGACCACCGGCGTCATCGAGGCTCGGGACGGGCCATCGGGTCTCGCCGCCGCGCGGCGGGTGCGCCCCGACGTCGTGCTGCTCGACATCCGTCTTCCAGGGATCGACGGATGGGCGGTGCTGGAGGCCCTCAAGGCCGACCCGGCCACACGCGAGATCCCGGTCATCGTCGTCTCGATCGTGGACGAGCGGGCGCGCGGTGTCGCGCTCGGGGCGGCGGCGTACCTCGTGAAGCCGATCAGCCGGGACGACCTGAGGGCGGCGCTGACGACCGTGGCGTTCCTGCCCGGCTCACCCGCCCCAGCACCCCGCGCCACGGAGAACGAACCGATCACAGGGGCAGGCGCATGAACGGGCACACGATCCTGGTCGTCGAGGACAACCCCAAGAACCTGAAGCTGATCAGGGCGGTGCTCGAGTTCTCGGGCTTCGAGGTGATCGAGGCCCTGTCGGGCGAGGAGGGCGTGCGCCTGGCAGCCGAGGCCTCCCCCGACCTCATCCTGATGGACCTCCAGCTCCCGGGCATCGACGGCGCGGAGGCACTGCGCCAGATCCGCTCGACCCACGTGGGTCCCGACGTCCCGGTCGTCGCGGTCACGGCCTTCGCCATGTCCGACGACCGCGAGCGGGCGTTCGCGTCCGGCTTCGACGGTTACGTCGAGAAGCCGATCAGTGCACGCGCACTCCCCCAACAGGTGCGTGACTTCATCGAGCTGGGAGGCAGGACGTGAACGACACGACCCCCGGGGCGACCACGGTGCTGGTCGTCGACGACCAGCCGGCCAACATCCGGCTGCTCGACGCCATCTTGTCCCCGAGGGGCTACGACGTGCGGCCCGCGGACTCCGGTGAGGCAGCACTCAAGGCGATCGCCGAGTCCGAGATCGACCTCGTCCTCCTGGACATCGTGATGCCCGTGATGGACGGCTACGAGGTCTGCCGGCGGATCCGTGAGCAGGTCGACACGGCGTACCTGCCGGTCGTGATGGTGACCGCGAGCGGCGACGAGGAGAAGGTGAAGGCTCTCGAGGCCGGTGCCGACGACTTCCTGACCAAACCGGTCAACCAGAGCGAGCTGCTCGCCCGGGTCGCGTCCCTGGCCCGGATCAAGCGCTACCAGGACACGATCAAGCGCCAGGCCGACGAGCTCACGGCCTGGAACCGCGAGCTCGAGTCCCGTGTCGAGACCCAGGTCACCCAGCTGGAACGGATGGGTCGCCTGCGCCGGTTCCTCTCCCCTCAGCTGGCCGAGCTGATCGTGGACTCCGGCGACGAGTCGTTCCTCGAGAGCCACCGCCGCGAGATCGTGGTCGTCTTCGTCGACATGCGCGGGTTCACACCGTTCGCCGAGGCGAGCGAGCCGGAGGAGGTGATGGGGGTCCTCACGGAGTACCACGAGGCCCTCGGTGACCTGATCTTCCGGTTCGAGGGCACGCTCGAGCGGTTCACGGGCGACGGCCTGATGGTGTTCTTCAACGACCCGGTCCGCTGCGACGACGGGGCTCTGCGGGCGATCCGGATGGCGCTGGCGATGCGCACGCGCGTCCGCGGGCTGGCCGAGGCCTGGGCGCGGCAGGGTCACGACCTCGCGATGAGCGTCGCCATCTCGCAGGGCTACGCGACGATCGGCAAGATCGGCTTCGACGGACGCTTCGACTACGCCGCGATCGGGAGCGTCACCAACATGGCTGCCCGGCTGTGCGACATCGCCGACCCGTGGCAGATCCTCGTCACCGAGCGGGTGTTCTCGACGGCCGGCTCGCTCGTGGTCGGCGAGGAGCTCGGCACGCGCGAGCTCAAGGGTCTCAGTCGCGGCGTCCGCACGTTCAGCGTCAAGGGCGTCGACAACTCACGGACCGGGTCATGACCGGCGACCTGTGGACGCCACCCGACGCGGGACCGGACGTCCTGTCGGCCCTGTCGGAGGAGGAACGCTACCGGCGCTTCGATGCGCTGCAGGCGCGGATGCCCGAGGTCTGGGAGTCGATGCGCCTCAACCACGACGACGAGTCAGTCGTGGTCGTGCCGTCCATCAGCCTCGACCGCGCCGCGGCCTCCAGCGGCAGCATGTCCCAGGCGATGGAGGAGCGGTTCCTGTTCCTGCTGATGCTGCTGCGTCAGCCTCGGCTGCGCATGGTCTACGTGACGTCCATGCCGATCGCCCCCGAGATCATCGAGTACTACCTGGCGCTGCTGCCCGGCGTGATCCCGAGCCACGCCCGAGCCCGGCTCTCGCTCGTCGCGGTGCACGACTCGTCGCCTCGCTCGCTCAGCGAGAAGCTGCTGGCCCGGCCCCGGCTGCTGGCCCGGATCGCTGCGCTCGTGCCGAACCGCGGCCGCTCGCACCTGATCCCGTACAACACCACGGAGCTCGAGCGCGACGTCGCTCTGTCGCTGGGCATCCCGATGTACGGCGCCGACCCACGGCTCGCACCGCTCGGGTCGAAGACCGGGTGCCGTCGGATGTTCGCCGAGGTCGGCGTGCCCTACCCGCTCGGGGTGGAGGACCTGCGGACGCTCGACGATCTGGCCGACGCCGTCGTCTCCATGCGTGCCCAGCGGCCGGGCATGGACAGCGTCATCGTGAAGCTCAACGAGGGCGTGTCCGGATCCGGCAACGCCGTCGTACGCCTCTCCGGCCTGCCGTTGCCCGGCGCCTCCGACGAGCGACCGCAGGTGATGCAGCGGATCCGGGAGATGGAGCTGGAGTCCCCCAAGCTGTCGTTCGACGTCTACGCCGCCAAGTTCGCCGAGGGTGCCGGGATCGTGGAGGAACGCATCACCGGGACCGGGCTGGAGAGCCCCAGCGTCCAGCTGCGGGTGCACCCCGGCGGCAAGGTCGAGCTGCTCTCGACCCACGACCAGCTGCTGGGCGGAGCCAGCGGGCAGAGCTACCTGGGGTGCGTGTTCCCGGCGGCACCCGAGTACGCCCGGCTCATCACGCGCGACGCCGAGCTGATCGGGCAGCGCCTGGCGCGCGACGGGGCGTTGGGCAGGTTCGCGGTCGACTTCGTCGTGGTGCGGGGCGCCGGCGGCGAGTGGGAGGCGTACGCGATCGAGCTGAACCTCCGCAAGGGCGGTACGACCCACCCGTTCCTGACGCTGCAGTTCCTGACCGACGGTCGCTACGACCCCGTCACGGCGCTCTTCCTCACCCCGCGCGGCCACGAGAAGCACCTGGTGGCCACCGACCACCTCGAGTCCGAGGACCTGCGGGGTCTGATGCCGAGCGACCTGTTCGACATCGTGGCCCGACACGGCCTGCACTTCGACCAGTCCCGCCAGGTCGGCATCGTCTTCCACATGATCAGCTGCCTCACCGAGCACGGCCGGATCGGCCTCACCGCCGTCGGCGACAGCGCCAAGGAGGCCGACAAGCGGTACCGGGACGCGCAGCGGATCCTGCTGGAGGAGGCGCGGGCGGCGGTGGCGGAGCGGCCCCTGCCGGTGTGACGCTGTCCGCTGGTCGAGGAGGTTGCGCGAGCAACCCGTCACCAGACCCAGCGACAGGCACGCTGACCTCCCACCGGGTTTCGTGACAGGACTTCGTCCTTCCTCAACCCACGACTCTGCTCGGGTAGTGGGTGGGGAGCGACATCCGTGGGCCGCGCCGCGGGGCACCGAGGCCGGCCATCGCGACGTACGCCTGGACCCGGGCCCGGTGGGGGCGCCACTCCTCCAGCACCTCGGCCAGCTCGTCGTCGTCGATCCGGCGGCCGAGCAGTGCCCAGCCGATGTCCTTGGCGACGTGGTAGTCGCCGAAGCTGACGGCGTCGGCGTCGCCGAACGCGCGCTGACGCACCTCGGCGCTCGTCCACACGCCCACGCCGGGCACGCTGCGCAGCTTGACGTCGGCGTCGGCGGACGTCAGCCGGTCGAGAGACCCGCCGACGCGGGCGGCCTGGACGATGGTGCGGGAGCGGGCCGGGTCGACGTGCAGGCGCAGCCACTCCCACGAAGGGATCATGCGCAGCACCTCGGCCGTCGGCTGCAGCCACAGCTGCTGCTCACGGCCCGGGCCCGGGGCGCGCTCGCCGTGGAGGTGCACCAGCGACCGGAAGCCGGCGAAGGCCTCCTTGCCCGTCACCTTCTGCTCGACGATCGACGGCACCAGCGCCTCGAAGACGCGGTCGCTGCGGCCCAACCGCCAGTGGGGGTGCCGGCGGTGGAGGTCGGCGAGCACGGGATGGCGCGGCTCGAAGCCGCTCGGGTCGTCGTCGGCGCCGAGCAGCGCGGGCACCTGGCCCAGCGCCCAGTCGGCGCCCGGACCCCACGCCTCGGCCACCACCTCACCGAGCCGAGGCAGCGCCTGGACCATCAGGGTGACCGGCCCGACCGGCGTACGGATGCCGCGCCAGTGCCGCGCCCCGGGACCGTCGCCCTGGATGCGGTAGGTGGGGTCGCCGAAGCCTCGGCGCTGCTGGCGCAGGATCGCCCCCACGGGGCACGGCCACGGGGGCCGCCACACCCGCACCTGACACGCCGCCTCGACCACGTCCCGCACGCTACCGGCCGCCACCGACACGCACCCGACTACCTTTGCGGGGTGGAGGAGAGCCCCCAGGACGACCCAGCCGAGAACGTGCGCCACCTGGAACCCGGCATCGAACGCGACTTCAGTGCGCAGATGTCGTACGGCGACTACCTGCGGCTCGACCTCCTGCTCGCCGCCCAGCAGCCG
>JAICRP010000058.1 GCA_025966445.1 Nocardioides sp. | reverse complement strand
GCCGACACCAGCTCGGACATCGTGAACCCGATGATCAGGATGAACGCGCCGAGGATCGGCCAGGACCAGGAGATCGAGATCGGGCCGCCGTTGTTCCAGCCTGCGCCGAAGTTGGTGAAGCAGCCGGCCAGGATCGAGATGATCGAGAACGAGATGGCGAAGTTGGAGAAGCCGGACCAGGAGCGGTTCAGGTCCTGGCTGTACCCGAGCCTCGCCAGGTGCTTCTCGTCGTCGGTGAGGACCCGGGCGTCCGGGTGGTCGAGCGGTTCGTGGGCTTCAGGCATCGGACACCTTCTCTTGAACGGCCGAACTGGTGGGCCGAGACGTTCGGAGGCTAGACCCGCCGGAATGCGCTTGTGAAGATGCGCCAGAGAATTGGTATGAACTCCGACCATTGGCCTCTGGTCGCCGTTACGCCGTGGTGACAGACTCGGCGCGTGCTGCCATCGCCCGGATCGGGCCGCGACCTCACCGAGGCCGTGCTGCGTCCCACCCGAGGCAACCACGCTTTCGAGGCCTGCGTCGAGCAGCTGGCCACGACCATCCGGCTCGGTGTCTACCCGCTCGGCAGCACCCTTCCGTCCGAGCGTGAGCTCGCCGAGCGGCTCAACGTCTCGCGGTCGACGCTGCGCGAGGCGATGGCTGCGCTCCGTCAGGCCGGCCTGGTCGAGACCCGGAGGGGCCGGGGTGGCGGCACGGTCGTGACTCTCAAGCCGCGTACGCCGTCCGCGCGCGCCGCCGCCCGGCTGACCGAGGCCAGGCGGCAGGAGTGGCTGGACTCCCTGGTCTTCCGGCGGATCGTCGAGCCCGGGGCGGCCAGCCTGGCGGCCCGTGCGGCGCTGGACGCCGGTGCCCTGGCCCAGCTCGACGAGGCCCACGCAGCGGTGGCCAACGCCCGCCGCCCGGCCGAGCACCGACAGGCCGACTCCCGCTTCCACCTGACGGTGGCGGCGCTCACGGGCTCCCCGCGCATGGTCGAGGCCGTCACGTCGGTGCAGTCCACCCTCCACGAGATGCTGCTGGCGATCCCCGTGCTCGACGCCAACATCGCCCACTCCGACCGCCAGCACGCCGTGCTGGTCCGCGCGATCCGCCGCGGAAACCACGACCGCGCCCGTGCGGTCATGGAAGAACACTGCGACGACACCGCCGCGCTGCTGCGCGGCCTGCTGGGTTAGACCGACGGGGCTAGGAGAGCCATGACCACACCCAACGACCGCTACCTGACTCCCGAGCAGCTGCGGCTGCTCATCGACGACGGTCACATCGACACCGTCGTGATGGCGTTCACCGACATGCAGGGTCGGCTGCAGGGCAAGCGGCTGCACGGGCGGTACTTCCTCGACGTCGCGCTCGAGGCGGGCACGGAGGGCTGCAACTACCTCCTCGCCGTCGACATCGACATGAACACCGTCGGCGGGTACGCGATGTCCTCGTGGGACAAGGGCTACGGCGACATGGAGTTCGTCCCCGACTGGTCGACCCTCCGGCTGCTGACCCACATGCCGGCCACCGCGATGGTGCAGTGCGACCTGGTCTGGCTCGACCACGCGCCGGTGCTCCAGTCCCCCCGCACGATCCTCCGGCACCAGCTCGACAAGGTCGCCGACAAGGGGATGGTCGCCCTCGCGGGCACCGAGCTCGAGTTCATCGCGTTCGACACGTCGTACGAGGACGCCCACCACCTCGGCTGGCGCGACCTGACGCCCGTCAACCAGTACAACGTCGACTACTCGATCCTCGGGACCAGCCGGACCGAGCCGTTGCTGCGCGACATCCGCAACCACATGTACGCCGCCGGGCTCGACGTCGAGGGCGCCAAGGGCGAGTGCAACTTCGGGCAGCACGAGATCGGCTTCCTGTACGCCGACGCGATGACGACCGCCGACAACCACAGCGTCTACAAGACGGCCGCCAAGGAGATCGCGGCCCAACGCGGCCAGGCGATCACGTTCATGGCGAAGTACGACCAGCGCGAAGGCAACTCCTGCCACATCCACCTGTCGCTGCGTGGCGACGACGGCGACGTCGTCTTCTGGGCCGACGACCGGCGCACTCCCCTCTACGACCAGTTCATCGCCGGCGTGCTGGCGACCTTGCGAGAGTTCACGCTGCTGTACGCCCCGAACGTGAACTCCTACAAGCGGTTCGCGGCCGGCTCGTTCGCGCCGACGGCGGTCGCGTGGGGTCTCGACAACCGCACCTGCGCGGTCCGCCTGGTCGGTCACGGCCCGAGCGCCCGCATGGAGAACCGGCTGCCCGGCGGCGACGTCAACCCGTACCTCGCCCTCGCCGGCATGCTGGCCGGTGGCCTGCACGGCATCGACACCGGGCTCGCGCTCGAGGACGAGCTGGTCGGCAACGCCTACGACTCCGACAAGCCGCACGTGCCGCACACGCTGCGCGAGGCCCGTGAGCTGTTCGCGACCTCCGCGATCGCCCGGGCGGCGTTCGGCGACGAGGTCGTCGACCACTACGTGAACATGGCCGACGTCGAGCTCACGTCCTTCGACGCGCACGTCACCGACTGGGAGCTGGCCCGCTCCTTCGAGCGGATGTGAGCTGATGACGACGACCCTGATCAACCCGTCGACGGGCGCCGCCCTGCGCGAGGTCCCGTCCACGTCGGCCGGGGAGGCCGACACCGCGATCGAGCGTGCCCAGGACGCGTTCGCCTCCTGGCGGGCCGTCGCCCCGGGCGAGCGAGCCCGGCTGTTGCGGTCCTTCGCCGCCGTCGTCGACGAGCACGTCGAGGAGCTGGCCCGGCTGGAGGTCGAGAACTCCGGCCACACGATCGGCAACGCCCGTTGGGAAGCCGGCAACGTCCGCGACTGCCTCAACTACTACTCCGCCGCACCGGAGCGCCTCTTCGGCCGGCAGATCCCGGTGGCGGGCGGCGTGGACGTGACGTTCCGCGAACCGCTCGGGGTCGTCGGCGTGATCGTGCCGTGGAACTTCCCGATGCCCATCGCCGGCTGGGGTCTCGCGCCCGCGCTGGCGGCGGGCAACACGGTCGTGCTGAAGCCGGCCGAGATCACGCCGCTCACGGCCATCCGGATCGGGGAGCTCGCCATCGAGGCAGGTCTTCCCGAGGGCGTGTTCACGGTGCTCCCGGGCAGCGGTTCGGTCGTCGGCCAGCGGTTCGTGACCCACCCGCTCGTGCGCAAGGTCTGCTTCACCGGGTCCACCGAGGTCGGCAAGCAGATCATGGTGGGCTGCGCCGACCAGGTGAAGCGGGTGACCCTCGAGCTCGGCGGCAAGAGCGCCAACGTCGTGTTCGCGGACGCCGACGTGGCCAAGGCCGCGGCCACGGCGCCGTACGCCGTCTTCGACAACGCCGGCCAGGACTGCTGCGCGCGCTCGCGGATCCTCGTCGAGCGGTCGGCGTACGACGAGTTCGTCGGCCGCCTCGAGACGGCGGTCCGTGCCATGAAGGTCGTCGACCCCGCGCAGGACGACAGCGAGATGGGTCCGTTGGTCTCGGCGCGGCAGCGCGACTCCGTGCAGGCCTACATCGACGGCGCGACGGTCGCGTTCCAGGGTGACGCACCGGCTGGTGACGGCTACTGGCTGCCGCCCACGGTCGTCGAGTCGACGTCGACCGACGAGCCGGTCTGGCGCGAGGAGGTCTTCGGTCCGGTCGTCGCGGTGATGGCCTTCGACACCGAGGAGGAGGCGGTCTCGCTCGCCAACGACACCGAGTACGGGCTGTCGGGCTCGATCTACACCCGGGACCTCGGCCGCGCGCTGCGCGTCTCGCGCGCCGTGGAGTCCGGCAACCTCAGTGTGAACTCGCACGCCAGCGTCAGGTACTGGACGCCCTTCGGCGGGTTCAAGCAGTCGGGGCTCGGGCGCGAGCTCGGCCCGGACGCCCCGAACGCCTTCACCGAGGAGAAGAACGTCTTCTTCTCCGACGAGAGCTAGAGAGTAGGGACGCATGGCTGGTCGCATCGAGGGCAAGGTCGCCGTCGTCACCGGAGGGTGCTCCGGGATCGGGCTGGCGACCGTACGCCGCTTCGTCGAGGAGGGCGCGAAGGTCGTGATCGGCGACCTCAACGCGGCCCGCGGCGCCGAGGTGGTCGCGGAGCTCGGCGGGCCCGACGTGGCGACGTTCGTCGAGGTCGACGTGACCGACAAGGACCAGGTCGACGGGCTGTTCCGGACGGCCAAGGACACCTACGGCTCCGTCGACATCGCCTTCAACAACGCCGGCATCAGCCCGCCGGAGGACGACTCGATCCTCGACACCGACCTCGAGGCCTGGGAGCTGGTGCAGCGCGTCAACCTGACGAGCGTGTACCTGTGCTGCAAGGCGGCGCTGCCCTACATGCTCGAGCAGGGCAAGGGATCCATCATCAACACCGCGTCGTTCGTGGCCGTGATGGGGGCGGCGACGTCCCAGATCTCGTACTCGGCCTCGAAGGGCGGCGTGCTGTCGATGTCGCGCGAGCTCGGCGTGCAGTTCGCCCGGGAGGGCGTCCGGGTCAACGCCCTCTGCCCGGGACCGGTGAACACCCCGTTGCTACGGGAGCTGTTCGCCAAGGACGCCGAACGAGCCGCGCGCCGGCTGGTGCACGTCCCGATGGGTCGGTTCGGCGAGCCGGAGGAGATGGCGAACGCCGTGCTGTTCCTGGCGTCCGACGAGTCGTCCTTCATCACGGCCAACACGTTCCTGGTCGACGGCGGGATCTCCGGGGCCTATGTCACCCCCCTCTGATGGCACCCGCCCGCTCGTCGGGCTGACGACCTACCGCGAGGAAGCCGCCTGGGGCGTGTGGCGCCAGCGGGCCGACCTGCTGCACGCCGAGTACGCCGACGCGATCGTCGCCGCGGGCGGCGTACCGGTCCTGCTCCCGCCCGCCTCGGGCTCGGACATCTCCGCCCGCTCGGTGGTCGCCCGCCTCGACGCCCTGGTGATCTCCGGCGGGGCTGACGTCGACCCGGAAAGGTACGGCGAGGAGCCGCACGACCGGACGTCGAACTGGCGCGAGGACCGCGACGCCTGGGAGATGGCCCTCCTCACGGCGGCTGCCGAGGTCGGTCTCCCCGTCCTGGGGGTGTGCCGCGGCATGCAGCTGATGGCGGTGGCTGCCGGCGGCTCGCTCGACCAGCACACCCCGGACGTGGTCGGCCACGACGAGCACTCCCCCGGCGACGACGCGTTCGGCCGGCTGACCGTACGGACGCTGCCCGGCTCACGCGTGGCGGCAGCCGAGGGCGACACGGTGGGGGCGCAGTGCCACCACCACCAGTCGGTACGCGAGCACCCGGGTTTCGTCGCCACCGCCTGGTCGCCGGACGAGATCGTCGAGGCGATGGAAGCACCGGGCGACCGGTTCTGCGTCGGGGTGCAGTGGCACCCGGAGATGGGCCGCGACCAGGCGCTCTTCTCGGCGCTGGTCGCCGCGGCCGCGGCTCGACGCTGACTCCAGGGAACAAACGGGCCGCGGTCCGGTTACGTCTGTCGTGACCTCACTCGTGGACGAGACCATTACCGAGCTCCGTGCCAACCACGACCGCCTCCGGGTCGTCGTCGAGGGGCTCACGGACGACCAGCTCGCCGCGCAGAGCGGCGCCGAGAGGTGGACCGTCGCCGACGTGCTGTCCCACCTCGGCAGCGGCGCCGAGATCGCGCGGTACAGCCTGCTCACGGCCCTCGGGGACGACGGGTCCGCGAGCGGCGACCGGCCGACGAACCAGGACGTCTGGGACCGCTGGAACGCGCTGCCCCCCGCGGAGCAGGCGAGCGGGTTCCTGGAGAGCGACGGCCGGCTGGTGGAGCTGTACGAGTCGCTGACCCCCGAGCAGCGGGAGACGACGATGGTCGAGCTGGGCTTCCTGCCCGCGCCGGTGCCGCTGAAGACGCCGCTGGCGATGCGCCTCAACGAGCAGACCCTGCACGGCTGGGACGCACGCGCGGGCCTGGACCCGACCGCGGTCCTGAGCGACGACGCCGCCGACCTGGTCGTGCGCCACTACACCGGCTCGATGGCCTTCATGCTCGGCTTCACCGGCAAGGCCGACAAGCTCGACGAGGACGTCCGGTTGACCGTCGGCGACCACACCCTCGTGATCGACGACTCGGTCGCCCTGGTCGAGGGGGTGGACGCGCCGACGGCGACCTTCACGGGGTCGCTCGAGGCCGTCGTACGGCTGATGGCCGGGCGCCTCAAGCCCGAGAACACCCCGGCAGGCATCGAGGTCACGGGCAACGTGACGCTCGAGGAGCTGCGCAGGGTGTTCCCGGGCTACTGATCCCCCGATCAGCCGGCTCTCAGTCGCAGAGGACGCGGCCCCCGCCGAGCGACGGCTCGGTGTCCGGCGTCGTGTCGTCCTGGGCCATGTCGAAGCGGATCCGGAAGACGTCCGTGACGTCCACGAGCTCGGTCTCGGACTCGCCCAGGTTGAACGCCCGGTTGTAGACCACCGCGCCGTCCGACTTCAGCGACATCGTGGCCCTGCCGCCGGTCTCGGTGCGGTCCGACAGCCCGAACGTCACGTCGAGGTCGGTGCAGTTGCGACCCAGGGTGAACTCGGTGAAGGCCGTCGAGGAAGACGTCGGCGAGAAGAGCACGTGTCCGTACACGTCGCCGTTGATGGGCATCGTGTTGGCCTTGATCACGTTCGCCCCCGCGCTCGGGACGAGGCGGCTCAGCCAGCTCCACGCGGTCACCGCGACCGTACGTTCGCGGCTCGTGTCGCCCTCGGCCTTGTCGTCGGTCTTCTTGACGACCCGGTAGGTCCGGTCGAGGTGCGACTCCGGCTCCACGTCGAACCGGTAGTTGCCGTTGGGCTTCACGGTCGCGGTCCCGACCTTCTTCCAGGCCTTCAGTCCCTCGTACTTCACCTGGACGACCACCCTGCTGCCCTCCGGTGGCTTCGGGATGACGCTGCCGGTGAGCTTGACGGTGTCTTCCTTGGCCACCGCCTCCTTGGCCGACGCCTTGAGCGTGACCTGGTACTGAGTCGCCTGCTGGGCGCCCGCCTGACCGGCGGCCAAGACCGACGACGCCGGCGCGAGGGCCGCGCCAGCCGCCGCCGCGACGGCGAGGGACGCAATGATGGGTCGCAAAGATCGCATGACAGAACCTCCGGTGAACGAGCCTCTCGCCGCACCTGTGTGGGCGTTCTCGGCTGGTACGAAGTGGGATGCTCTTTTCGCGACTTCGGTTCACGGGTCCGGACAATTTCGGCGAATCCCCTTGTGAGCAAGGGCTTCCGCGTGTGGTTCACGAGGTCGGCAGGTGGGACGGCTTCGCGGACCGGCGCGACTTGACCGCGATCCTTCCTCGCCGACGGCACACTGGACACATGAGCCGCTCCGACCAGACCCCCGACCAGCCCGGGCAGGTCGACGAGATCCTCGGGCCGCCGTACATCGCCGAGACGATCGACTTCGCCGAGGACGAGCAAGGTCCGGTCGTCACCACCCTCGTGCACCGGCGGGCGGAGCGGCCGACGAACAAGGCGGTGCTGTACGTCCACGGGTTCAACGACTACTTCTTCAACAAGGAGTACGCAGAGTGGTGGGTCGGCCGGGGGTACGACTTCTACGCGATCGACCTGCGTCGCTACGGCCGCAGCATGCGCGAGTGGCAGACGCCCAACTTCGTCACCGACATCCGCGAGTACTTCGACGACGTGGACGCCGCTTGGGGCCGGATCACCGACCGCGACGGCCATGACCACGTCGTCGCAACCGCGCACTCGACCGGCGGACTGACGCTGTCGCTGTGGGCCGACGAGGGCGCACCGCACCTCAAGGGCGTGGCCCTCAACTCCCCGTGGCTCGACATGCGTGGCTCGATCCTGATGCGGACCGCGGGCACGGCGATGGTCCGCGGCCTCGGCGGCCGTCGGCCGATGCGCGAGATCCCGCGCGAGATCCGGACGGTCTACGGCGAGAGCCTGCACCGCGACTACGGCGGCGAGTGGGACTACGACCTCAAGCTCAAGACCTTGGAGTCCTGGCCCGTGTACGCCGGCTGGTTGCGGGCGATCCGCAACGCCCACGCCGAGGTTCACAACGGCCTCGACATCGCGTGCCCCGTGCTCGTGATGAGCTCCGGGGCGACCATCGACGCGCGCGAGCTGAACGACGAGGTCCACCGCAACGACATCGTGCTCGACGTGGCGCAGATCCGTCGCTGGTCGACCGCCCTGGGACGGCACGTCACCTACATCGGCGTCGACGGGGCGATGCACGACATCTTCCTGTCGCGGCCCACGGTCCGTGCACACGCGTACGCGGAGCTCGGCCGTTGGCTCGATGCCTACGTCGAGGCCGAGGTCACGGCCACAACAGGGTGACCAGCGCAGTGAGCCCCACGACCACGATCACGCCGCGCAGCACGTTCGCCGGGAGCCGGCGACCCACGGTCGCCCCCAGCTGACCGCCGATCACCGAGCCGACGGCGATCAGCCCGGCGACGGCCCAGTCGACGTCGGCGACCGCGATGAAGACCAGGGCCGCCACCAGGTTGACCACGAGGGCGAGCACGTTCTTGGTGGCGTTGTGCCGTTGGAGGCTGTCGACCACCCCGATGCCCAGGATGGCCATCAGCAGCACGCCCTGGGCGGCGCCGAAGTAGCCGCCGTACACGCCCGCGACGAGCACGGCCGGCCACACCCAGGGCGCGCCGTGGTCGGGCAGCCCGCCGCGCGCGTCCGCCCGGGCGACGACCCAGGCCTGGATGCGCGGGCCGAGCACGACCAGCAGCACGCCGAGCGCGACCAGGTCAGGCACGATCGTGTCGAAGGCCTCGCTCGGGAGGACGAGCAGCAAGACGGCGCCGAGCACGGAGCCGAGCAATGACGCCGACGCCAGCCGGAGGAGCCGCGGGCGCTGGCCCGCCAGCTCGGCCCGGTAACCGACCACGGCCGACACCGAGCCGGGCACCAGGCCGACCGTGTTCGAGACGTTCGCGGTCACGGGCGGGATGCCGAACGCGAGGAGCGTCGGGAAGGTGATCAGCGTGCCCGAGCCGACGATGGTGTTGATCGTCCCCGCGGCACAGCCGGCGAGCAGGATCGCCACGACTTCGAACGGCGTCACCTCATGAGGTGGGTGCGGCGGGCGGCGGCTCGTTCACGTCGGGGTCCACGGGAGGTGCGGGGGGCGTGGCCGCACCCTGTTGTGCGGCGTTCTCGGCCGCCGCGATCGCGGCCTCGACGGCCTTGTTCGTGCCGGCCAGCTCGCGGTCGTCGCCGGTCCCGAGCCTGTCGGTGGAGCCGTAGTCGGCCACCCGGTGACGCACGCCCTCGGACTTCAGCGGGATGCCGGCCACCTCGTGGACCGCAGAGCCCAGGCCCTCCAGGGCCTTCGTGATCTCGCTCGGGATGACCCACACCTTGTTGGCGTCGCCCTCGGCGATCTTGGGGAGCATCTGGAGGTACTGGTAGGCCAGCAGCGACTGGTCCGGCTGGCCGTCGTGGATCGCCTGGAAGACGTTGGTGATGGCCTGGGCCTCACCCTGCGCCCGCAGGATCGCCGACTCACGGTTGGCCTGGGCCCGCAGGATCAACGACTCGCGGTCGCCCTCGGCGTTCAGGATCATGGACTGCTTGTTGCCCTCGGCGGTGAGGATCGCGGCCTGCCGCTGGCCCTCGGCCGTCAGGATGACGGCGCGCTTCTCGCGGTCCGCGCGCATCTGCTTCTCCATCGAGTCCTTGATGGACGGCGGCGGGTCGATGCCCTTCAGCTCCACGCGGTTGACGCGGATGCCCCACTTGCCGGTCGCCTCGTCGAGCACGCCGCGCAGGCCGGAGTTGATCTGGTCGCGGCTGGTCAGCGTCTCCTCGAGGTCCATGCCACCGACGATGTTGCGCAGCGTGGTCATCGTGAGCTGCTCGATCGCCTGGATGTAGTTGGCGATCTCGTACGTCGCCGCCACCGGGTCGGTCACCTGGAAGTAGATGACGGTGTCGATCGAGACCACCAGGTTGTCCTCGGTGATGACCGGCTGCGGCGGGAAGCTGACGACCTGCTCGCGCAGGTCGATGAGGTAGCGCACCCTGTCGACGAACGGGACGACGACGTTGAGGCCGGCCGGGAGCGTCTCCTTGTACTTGCCGAACCGCTCCACGATGCCCGCCCGAGCCTGCGGGATGATCCGCACCGTCTTGACCAGCAGCAGGACCACGAAGAGCAGGATCAGGACGAAGAGTCCCAGGAGGTACGGCGTCACGAGAGGCTTCCTGTCGATTGGCGGGTCACGGATCGAGGGTCTCGTTCACCGGGTGGACGAAGACGGTGGCGCCCTTCATGGCCAGCACCTCCACGGTCTCGCCGGCCTTGATGGTGAGCGACTCGTCGTAGGGGCGGGCGCTCCAGATCTCGCCGTCCAGCTTGACGCGGCCGGGGGTGAGGCTGGTGACGACCTCGGTGACGAGCGCCTGGTGACCCACCACCTTGCCGTGCCCGAGCTGCAGGTCGGGCCCTGTGTGCAGGCGCCTGACGAGGTTCGGCCGGACCAGGGCCAGCATCGCCACGGAGGCCCCGGCGGCGATCAGGACCTGGAGGACGAGGGCCAGGCCGAGCCCGGCACTGATGGCCCCGGCGATCGCACCGACCGCCAGCATGAGCAGGACCAGGTCGAGGCTCGCGAGCTCCGCGGCACCCAGCACGAGGGCAAGTGCCAGCCACCCGGCCCAGAGGTGGTCGCCCAGCCAATCCATGCCTCAAGCCTATCCGGCGGAGCCAGCGCGAGATCGCCGCAACGGCGCCTCAAGCCCGGTGACGACGCGAGCGTCGGCGGGCGGCGTAGCGACCGGCCTCGTGGGTGAGCACCAGGGGCATCCGGAACGTGGCGGTGAGGTTGGCCTCCGTGATGACCTCCGTCATCGGGCCGGCCGCGACGACCTGGCCGTCGCGCAACAGCATCGCGTGGGTGAAGTTCGGCGGGATCTCCTCCACGTGGTGGGAGACGAGCACCGTCGCGGGCGACGACTGCGCGCCGGCCAGCACGGAGAGGGTGGAGACCAGGTCCTCCCGGCCGCCGAGGTCGAGGCCGGCCGCCGGCTCGTCGAGCAGCAGCAGCTCGGGGTCGGTCATCAGCGCCCGCGCGATCTGCACCCGCTTCCGCTCACCCTCGCTGAGGGTGCCGAACGTGCGGTCGGCGAGCCGCTGGACCCCGACCTCGGCGAGCAGCTCATCGGCTCGCTCGTAGTCGAGCTCGTCGTACGCCTCGCGCCACCGGCCGATGATGCCGTAGCCCGCCGAGACGACCACGTCGAGCACCTTCTCGCTCCGGGGGATCCGCTCCGCGAGGGCGGCGCTCGTCACGCCGATGCGGGGGCGCAGCTCGAAGACGTCGACCGTGCCGAGCACCTCACCCAGGATCCCGGCGACGCCGTCGGTCGGGTGGATCATCCCCGCCGCGACCTGCAGCAACGTGGTCTTGCCCGCTCCGTTGGGACCGAGGACCACCCATCGGTCGGGCTCGTCGACCCGCCAGGAGATGGTGTCGATCAGGGTGGCCGTCCCCCGCCGGACCGACACGTCGGCGAACTCGAGGACGGCGACCATGGCGCCACCGTAGCGAAGGACCAAGGCACCCCCGGCGTATCCTCGCCGCCCGTGAGCACGCCCCTTCCGCTGTCGGCGCGGCTGGCCTGGTGGGGCACCGCCTGGATGCGCGGTGCGGTGGTGGCCGACCTCGCCGTCGACGCGATCATCGGGGACGACGCCACCCATCGGGTCGTCGGTCTGACGGGCGACGGCGAGCCTGAGGGACTGGCCACGGCGCTCGGACGGCTCCGCACGGAGGGCGTCGAGCACCTCGGGCTCGCGTGGCCGACGGAGGGCGACCCGGCCGGTCTCGGAGGGCCGGCGGAGCTCAACGCGGCGGCGTTCGAGGCGGGTGAGGCCGTGATCGGCGGCGCCCACGGATGGGTGCCACGCCGTGAGGGCGCGGTCGTGTTCTGGCAGGCGTACGCCGCCCGGCCCCGACAGCTGACCGATGTCGGCGAGGCGGACCGACGGCTCCGCCTCGCCATGGTGCGGACGGCCGACCAGCTGGCCGCGCTCGACGTGGCCCGGTGGCGACCCGACGTGGCCGACGAGCTGACCGACCTGCGTGCCTTCGGTCGGCTGGTCGCCCCGCCCGGCACGCCGGCCCGCTGCGTCGAGCTCGCCGCTCGCGCCCTCCAGGCTGCGGGCATCGTCGACCTGGCGCTCGACGACGACGGCGCCGCGATCACCCACGCGGAGGCCGAGGGTCGGCGTACGGCGTTGCGCGACCTGGGCACGGCGGCCCGGCACGCCCTGGTCGCAGCCTGCTCCCCCGAGGTCTGGCCGCCCGGCTGACGGCTGGCTCAGGCAGGGGTCCAGACCGCGAGCAGGTTGCCGCTGTTGTCGGTGAAGAGGAAGCGCCGGCCCCCGGGGAACTCGTAGGGACCTTCGGTGACGGCGCCCCCGGCGGCCTCGATCGCCGCCACGCTCGCCTCGAGGTCGTCGGAGTAGAGGATGACCAGCGATCCGCCCGGGCCTGGCGGGCGACCGACGCCCAGGCCGCCGACCTCCCCGTCGCCGGAGGGGTCGCGGATCCCGGCGTACTCGGGCCCGTAGTCGTTGAACGCCCAGCCGAACGCCCGCTCATAGAACGTCTTGGCTGCCGTCAGGTCGGCGACGTTGAGCTCGATGTAGTCGATCGTGTGGTGGGTGTGGGTCATGCCGTCGACGCTAGACCGGGCCACGGACAGGGCGATCTCCGGACGCCGACGACCGTTAGCCTCGTTCCTGTCATGACCGAAGCACCGGAGCCACCCGACACGCTGCTCATCACCCTCGTCGGGAAGGACCGGCCGGGCGTGACGTCGGCGTTCTTCCAGACGCTGGCGGACTCCGGCGTCGAGGTCCTCGACATCGAGCAGATCGTGCTGCGGCGCCGGCTCATCCTGGGCGTGCTCGTCACCGCCCCGCGCGACTGGAAGAGGCTCCGGACGAAGGTCCAGGACACCGGCGCCGCCCTCGGCATGACGGTGGACATCGACCGGGGCTCGGGCGACAACCGCGAACGGCTCGAGGGGCGCTCGCACGTGACGGTGATCGGCGCCCCGCTGAAGGCGCGCGCGTTCGCCGCCGTTGCCGGCCGGATCGCCGACACCGGCGCCAACATCGACCGCATCGAGCGGATGGCCCGCTATCCGGTGACGGCGATCGACCTGCACGTGTCGGGTGCCGACACCGCCACGTTGCGCTCGGTCCTGTCGGTGGAGGCGGCCGCCCAGGGCCTCGACATCGCCGTCCAGCCGGCCAACCTGAGCCGCCACGGCATGCGCCTGGTCGTCCTCGACGTGGACTCCACCCTCATCCAGGGCGAGGTCATCGAGATGCTGGCCGCGCACGCCGGCCTGGAGGACGAGGTGGCCGTCGTCACCGACGCCGCGATGCGCGGCCACATCGACTTCGAGACCGCGCTGCGCGCCCGGGTCGCCCGCCTCGAGGGACTCGACGAGAAGGTCATCGACGAGGTGTACGAGTCGATCACGCTCACTCCCGGCGTGCGGACCATGGTCCGTACCCTGCGGCGGCTGGGGTACCGGTTCGCCATCGTCTCGGGTGGGTTCAGCCAGATCACCGACCGCCTGGCCGAGGACCTCGGCATCCACTACTCGCGGGCCAACGAGCTCGAGGTCGTCGACGGCAGGCTGACCGGACGGATCATCGGCGACGTCGTCGACCGCGCCGGCAAGGCCACGGCCCTCCGGCAGTTCGCCGCCGACGTCGGCGTACCCCTCTCCGCCGTGGTGGCCATCGGCGACGGCGCCAACGACCTCGACATGCTCAACGCCGCCGGCCTCGGCATCGCCTACAACGCCAAGCCCGTGCTGCGCGAGGCGGCCGACACCTCGGTCAACGTCCCGTACCTCGACGCGATCATGTACATCCTCGGCATCAGCCGCGAGGAGATCGAGGCCGCCGACCTGGCCGACGGCTTCACCACCCCCGCCCCGCCGATCTGACCCCGCCGCCGCGTTGCCGTGGATGAGTACCCGGACATCAGGCTCTCCTGTCACTTGTCAGGGGTTGCAACGCCTGACAACTGCAGGAGTACCCGGATATCCGGGTACTCATCCAGCCGGATCCCGGACGACGAACGGATCGTCAGCCGCGGCCCACGTGGTACGCCACGAG
>JAICRP010000117.1 GCA_025966445.1 Nocardioides sp. | reverse complement strand
GACCCATCGCGGCGAGGGCGACGCCCCAGAGGGCGAACTGGATCAGCACGTTGCGCGCCTGCTTCGGGTCCACGTCTCGGTTGTACGCCGTGTCGGCCCGGCTCACTAGGGTGGAACGGGTGCGGATCGCCACGTGGAACGTCAACTCCCTGCGCTCGCGGATCGACCGGGTAGAGGCGCTGGTCCAGCGACACGACATCGATGTGCTCGCGCTGCAGGAGACCAAGGCCCGCGAGGACCAGCTGCCGTTGATGGGTCTCCAGGGCCTCGGGTACGACGTCGCGGTCGCCGGCGTGAACCAGTGGAACGGCGTGGCGGTGGTCAGCCGCGTCGGGCTCGAGGACGTCGAGGTCGGGTTCGAGGACCAGCCGTCCTGGGGCGAGCCGGCCGGCGTCGAGTCGCGGGCCCTCGGCGCGACCTGCGGCGGCGTACGGATCTGGTCGTTGTACGTGCCCAACGGCCGCAAGATCGACGACCCGCACTACCACTACAAGCTCGACTGGCTGGCGAAGCTGCGGGCGACGGCCGAGGCCTGGCGGGGCGACGACGTCGCGCTCGTCGGCGACTGGAACATCGCCCCGCAGGACGAGGACGTCTTCGACATGGCGGCGTACGCCAACGACACGCACGTCACTCCTCCGGAGCGCGCGGCCTTCCAGGCGTTCGTCGACGACGGCTGGGTCGACGTGGTCCGCCCCCACACCCCCGGCCCCGACGTCTTCACCTACTGGGACTACTACCGACAGCGGTTCGAGCGGAACCGCGGCATGCGGATCGACTTCGTCCTCGGGTCACCACCCCTCGCGAAGCGTGTCACCGGCGCCTTGATCGACAAGGACGAACGGGCGGGCAAGGGCGCTTCCGACCACGCACCGGTGATCGTCGACCTCGACTGATCCTCCGAGCCCCCAGGGACCCGTTGCTACGGTCGCACGCATGCACACTCGGATGATCGGCAAGCACGAGGTCGGCGCGATCGGGCTGGGCCTGATGACGTTCGACCAGACCGGCACGCAGCCTCGGGCGCAGCTCGCCGACACCGTACGGGCGGCCCTCGACGCTGGCGTGAGCTTCTTCGACACCGCCGATGCGTACGGTCCCGGCGACGAGCTCGGCGCGCAGACGCAGGGCGCCAACGAGTCGCTGATCGCGAGCCTGCTCGACGAGCTGGGTGTCCGTGACCGGGTGCTGCTGGCGACCAAGGGCGGGCACGTGCGCGTCGGCGACGACGGACGATGGGAGGTGGACAGCAGCTCTGCCCACCTCAAGCAGGCCGTCGACGACAGCCTCCGCCGGCTCGGTGTGGAGCGGATCGCCCTGTGGCAGCACCACCGCCCGGACCCCCAGGTCGACTACGCCGAGGTGATCGGCACGCTCAAGGAGATCGCGGACTCCGGCAAGGTGGAGATGGTGGGCCTGAGCAACGCGAACCCCGAGCAGATCCGGCTGGGCAAGTCGACGCTGGGCGACGCGTTGGTGAGCGTGCAGAACCAGTTCTCCCCGGCGTTCCGCAGCAGCCGACCCGAGATCGACGTCTGCGAGGAGCTCGGGCTGACGTTCCTCCCGTGGGGTCCGCTCGGCGGGCTCTCGTCGGCCAAGGAGCTCGGCGACCGGCACCGCGCCTTCGCCGAGATCGCCGAGGCGCACGGCGTCAGCCCGCAGCAGGTCACCCTCGCGTGGGAGCTCGCCCAGTCGCCGTGCGTGATCCCGATCCCGGGCGCCAAGCGGCCGAGCTCGATCACGGACTCCGCCGCCGCCGCAGACCTCGAGCTGACCACCGAGGAGATCGCGCGCCTCGACGCGGCGTGAGGTCAGGCCGACCCGTCCGCCTCCCATCGCAGCAGGTCGCCCGGCTGACACTCCAGCGCCTCGCACAAGGCCTCGAGGGTGGTGAAGCGCACCGCCTTGGCACGACCGTTCTTGAGCACGGCGAGGTTGGCGGGCGTGATCCCGACCCGCTCGGCGAGCTCGCCCACCGAGAGCTTGCGCCGGGCCAGCATCACGTCGACGTCGACGACGATCGGCACCAGATCACCCCCATCAGATGACCTCGTCGAGCTCGGCCCGCAGGTGCTGCGCCTCGACATCGCGGGCGACCGCCTGGGCGAGGAGCAGCCGGAGCACCCGGACGATCAGCGCGACCCCTGCCACGCACACCCCGAACCCGCCGATGAGCAGGACGACGCCCGGCGCGACGTCCTCCCCCGGCGCCAACACGACCCCCAGGGCGAAGGCCAGCAACGACGCCACCACGATCGCCCCGCAGATGACGTCCACGAAGCGGAAGGCCGCGTCGGAGAACACCGTGCCGCGGCGCACCATGGTCAGCAGCCTCCACACGCACACCGCCGTCACCTGCACGCAGGCGATGCCGAGCAGCACGATGGTCATCACCGAGACGCGTACGCCCGTGGTCGCTCCGTCCAGGTCCGCCCAGAGCAACGGCCCCATCACGACCTGCACGAACAGCGAACCGGCCAGCATCAGGGCGATCACGACGCGGAGCGCCAGGACGGTCGGGTTTCCCATGCCACTTCCTCTCATCGAGCAACGACAGGAATCTATCGACTTTCGATAGGTCATGGAACGGCCTTCACAGCATCCGCACATCCCCGATGTCGGTGCCGACGTGCAGACTGCCGGGCATGGTGATGGCGATGGTGCTGATGTTGTCCCTGGGGCTCGTCCTGGGCGTCACGGTGGGTGTGCTCTGGGTGCGCTCGCGGCCGACGTACCTCGCGGCCGCGGTCGAGGCGGGCGTCGACCGGGCCGAGCTGCTCCAGGGGCTCGACCGGCTCAGCGACCAGATGCGCGACCTCGACCACCAGCGGTCCAGCTGGCAGGGCCAGCTCAGCGAGCAGGTCCTCGACATGCGGATGGCCACCGACACGCTGAGGCGCGAGACCCAGACGCTGTCGACCGCGCTCCGCAAGCCGCAGGTGCGGGGCCGCTGGGGCGAGATGCACCTGCGCCGGGCGGTCGAGCTGGCGGGGCTGGTCGACCGGTGCGACTTCACCGAGCAGGCCCACACCGTGACCCGCGACGACGGTGTCCAACGCCCCGACCTGGTCGTCCAGCTCGTGGGCGGCCGTCGGGTGGTGGTCGACGCGAAGGTGCCGCTCGACGCGTTCCTCGACGCCACGGGCACCGATGACGACGACGAGCGCGAGGCCCACCTGGCCCGCCACGCCCGGCAGCTGCGGCAGCACGTGGACCAGCTGGTGTCCAAGCGCTACTGGCGCTCGCTCGAGGGCTCACCGGAGTTCGTGGTGCTGTTCGTGCCGGCCGAGTCGTTCCTGTCCGCGGCCCTGACCGCCGACCGCGACCTGCTCGACTTCGCCTCCGGCAGGCACGTCGTGCTGGCCACGCCGACCACGCTCATCGCCCTGTTGCGGACCGTGGCCCACGGCTGGCGACAGGAGGCCCTCGCGGATCGCGCGGAGGAGATCCACCAGCTCGGTCGCGAGCTCCACGAGCGACTGGCCACCCTGACGGCCCACGTCGACAACGTGGGGCGGTCACTGAACGCCGCGGTCGGCCACTACAACGCCGCCGTGGGCTCGCTGGAGTCGCGGGTACTGGTCTCCGCTCGCCGGTTCGCCGACCTCGGGGTCACCGACGACGAGCTCCCGGCGACCCGACCCGTGGTCGCGCTGGCCCGGCGCGCCGCCCCCGATGCACACGTCGAGCCACCTAGCGTGGCCCTGTGAGCCACACCCGGGCTGTCTGGGACGAGGGCCGCGAACCCGGCCGCGCCGTGGTCGCGCTCGGGGTTGCCGTCGCGCTCACCGTCATCGTGGTCAACGTCGCGATGGTCGGGCGGGTCAGCATGTTCTTCGACCTGTGGTTCGTGCTGCTGTGCCTGGGCCTCGCCCTGCTGGTGCGCCCGCGCGACTTCTTCACCGTCGGGGTGCTCCCACCACTGATCATGGTCGTGGGGTTCGCGATCCTCGCGGTCGACCGGCCCGGGGCCATCGCCAGCCCTCGCGACGGACTGGTGCAGGCCGTGGTCTCGGGGCTCGCCCACCACAGCGTCGCTCTGGTGTGCGGCTACGCCCTGTGCCTGGTCACCCTCCTGGCCCGCCAGCGCGCGGCGCGCTGACCGGCGTCAGGCCACGAACCTCGCGGGGTCACCCGCCCCGACGCGCACGACCTCCGGCAAGCCCTCGGACCAGTCGATGACCGTGGTCGGCTCGGCCGGCGTCTCGCCGGCCTCGACGACGACGTCCACCTCGTGGTCGAGCTCCTCCTTGACCTCCCAGCCCATCGTCCTCGGCTCGGACTCGCCGGGCAGGATCAACGAGCTGGTCAGCAGCGCCTCGCCGAGCGCCTCGAGCAGGGCCTGGTCGAAGACGTGGTCGGGGATCCGGACACCGACCGTGCGCTTGCGGGGGTGGAGCAGCCGTCGCGGCACCTCGGGCGTCGCCGGGAGGATGAACGTGTACGGCCCCGGCGTCGCCGACTTGATCGCCCGGAACGCCGCGTTGTCGACGTGCACGAGCTGGCCCAGCTGGGAGAAGTCGCGGCACATCAGTGTGAAGTGGTGCCGCTCGTCGAGGCCGCGGATCTTGAGGATCCGGTCGCGCCCCTCGCGGTTGCCGATCCGACAGCCGAGCGCGTACCCCGAGTCCGTGGGGTACGCGATCAGCGCGTCGTCCTCGCGGAGCGCGGTGACCACCTGGTCGAGCAGCCGCGGCTGCGGGTTCTCGGGGTGGACGTCGACGAAGCGAGCCATGACGCGGCAGGCCTAGGAGCGCGAGGCGGCGCGGAGGTCGCGGCGCAGCTCCGGCG
This sequence comes from Nocardioides sp., assembly GCA_025966445.1. Taxonomy (GTDB): domain Bacteria; phylum Actinomycetota; class Actinomycetes; order Propionibacteriales; family Nocardioidaceae; genus Nocardioides. Next base: position 4,210 of record JAICRP010000117.1, on the reverse strand, counting down.
GGAGGGCGAAGATCAGCGACTCCTCGGCACTGTGCACGGCCTCGGCGTCGGGGTAGCCGCGCTCGGCGAGGAAGCTCAGCACGCCGTCGACCAGCGACTCGGGCACGCTCGCCCCCGAGGTGACGCTGACCTTCGTCACGCCGTCGAGCCACGTCTCGTCGATCTCGCTGGCGTCGTCGACACGGTACGCCGCCGCGGCGCCCGCCTCGAGAGCCACCTCGACCAGACGCACGGAGTTCGAGGAGTTGCCGGAGCCGACCACGATGACCAGGTCGGCGCCGTGGGCGATCTCCTTGATGGCCAGCTGCCGGTTCTGGGTGGCGTAGCAGATGTCGTCGCTCGGTGGGTCGAGCAGCTCGGGGAACCGCTCCCGGATCGCCGCCACCGTCTCGAGAGTCTCGTCGACCGACAGCGTCGTCTGCGAGAGCCAGGCGACCCGCGACGGGTCACGGACCACGATTCCGGCGACGTCGCCGGGACCCTGCACGAGCTGGATGTGCTCGGGTGCTTCGCCGGCCGTCCCCTCGACCTCCTCGTGGCCCTCGTGGCCGATGAGGAGGATGTCGTAGTCCTGGTCGGCGAAGCGCTTCGCCTCGTGGTGCACCTTGGTGACCAAGGGACACGTCGCGTCGATCGTCTTCAGCTGCCGGTCGGCGGCCTGGGCGTGCACCGCCGGGGAGACGCCGTGCGCCGAGAAGACGACCGTCTCACCCTCGGGCACCTCGTCGAGCTCCTCGACGAAGATCGCGCCGCGGGACTCGAGGTCGGAGACGACGTGCTTGTTGTGCACGATCTGCTTGCGCACGTAGACGGGTGCGCCGTAGAGGTCCAGGGCCTTCTCGACCGTCACCACCGCCCGGTCGACGCCGGCGCAGTACCCGCGTGGGGCCGCCAGCAGGACGGCGCTGTCGGCGATGCGCGGGATGCCGAGGTCGGTGGTGGTCATGGCTCCCGAGTCTAGGTGCGCGCGGGTGATTCGCCGTCCTTGGCGTCACCTAGGCTGCCGCCCATGGCGCTGGAGACCTCACCGCAGGCCCCCGCGCCCGTCCGGCAGATCGCCAACGCGATCACCGGATGGGTCGACCGGCTCGGCGCGGTGTGGGTCGAGGGTCAGGTGGCGCAGGTCAGCCGGCGCCCTGGCGTCGGCACGGTCTTCCTCACGCTCCGCGACTCCGTGGCCGACATCTCGATCCCGGTCACCTGCCAGCGCACCCTGTTCGACTCGCTCAACCCGCCACTGGTCGAGGGCGCCAGCGTGGTCCTGCACGCCAAGCCCTCGTACTACGCCAACCGCGGCACCCTGTCCCTCGCCGCCCGCGAGATCCGCCTCGTCGGCCTCGGCGAGCTGCTCGCCCGGCTCGAGCGCCGCCGCCAGCTGCTCGCGGCCGAGGGGCTGTTCGCCGCCGAGCTCAAGCGCAGCCTGCCCTTCTTGCCGCGGAGGGTCGGCCTGGTCACAGCGCCCGACTCCGCCGCCGAGCGCGACGTGGTCGAGAACGCCCGGCGCCGTTGGCCCGCGGTGGCCTTCGAGACGGCGTACGCCGCGATGCAGGGCACGCGCGCCGCGGCCGAGGTGATCGCCGCGATCGACCGCCTCGACCGCGACGAGCGCGTCGACGTGATCGTCGTCGCCCGGGGCGGCGGGGCGGTCGAGGACCTGCTGCCCTTCTCCGACGAGGGCCTGATCCGCGCGGTCGCGAAGTGCCGGACCCCCGTCGTGTCGGCGATCGGCCACGAACCCGACCAGCCACTGCTCGACCTGGTCGCCGACGTCCGCGCATCCACGCCGACCGATGCCGCCAAGCTCGTCGTCCCCGACGTGGCCGAGGAGCTGCGCATCGTCGGGGTCGGGCGGCAGCGGCTGCGATCGGCGCTGACGGGCTGGCTCGAGCGCGAGCGCACCCTGCTCGCCACGCTCCGCGGGCGGCCCGCCATGGCCGACCCGGGGTCCCTGATCAGCAGCAGGGCCGACGAGGTCGACGCCCTGCGCGAGCGGGCCCGGCGGACCACCGTGCACCGGCTCGACCGGGCGGTCGACGAGATCGCCCACCACCGGGCGCGAGCACGGGCGCTGTCGCCCCTGGCGACCCTGCAACGCGGCTACGCCGTGCTCCAGGGAGAGGACGGCCACGTACTCACCTCCGTGGCCGACGTCGCCAAGGGAGCCGCCGTCTCCGTCAGGGTCGCCGACGGACGGGTGCACGCTCAGGTCACGACAACCGAGGAGATCGATGGCTGACGAGAAGATCCCCTACGAGGAAGCCCGTGAGGAGCTCGTCGAGGTGGTCCGCAGGCTCGAGGCGGGCGGCACCACCCTGGAGGAGTCGCTCGCGTTGTGGGAGCGCGGCGAGCAGCTGGCGACCATCTGCCAGGAGTGGCTCGACGGCGCCCGGGCCCGCCTCGACGCGGCCCGCGGCGACGAGGACTGACTCAGCCCGCCGGTGCGTCGGTCAGCGACCGGACGACGGTGAGCAGGTCCTCGGTCGGCGCCGAGCCGTAGACCAGCACCTCGGAGTCGCCGACCGTGGCGGAGTAGGCATGGTCGCCGCCGGCGTCCGACCACTCCTGCCACTCGGGCACGATCGCACCGTCCACGGTCACCACGTCGCCCTTCACGGCGTCGGCGTCGACGTACGTCTCGAGCAGGGTGCCGAGCTCCTCGTCCGCCTGCCGGAGTCCGACGAACAGGTCCTCGTCGGTCAGCATCCCGACGCCGAACCCGGGCCTCTCGCCCGGCACGAAGTCCACGCTCGTGGGTGTCCAGCCCTCCGGCAACGACGGCGGGTAGACGACGCGGATCCCGGCCTCCTGGGCGGGCGCGACCACGGCCAGGTAGTCGACCGGCTCCACGTCGACCGCGTCGTTGTCGCGGAAGAAGGCACGAAAGGCGACGAAGGCCAGCACCACCACGACCAGCACGACCAACGAGCCGACACCGCCCGCGATCGAGCGCTGGTAGCGACCGGCCCGGCCGACCGGCTGCTGCTGGTCACTCACGGGTCCATCCTCACAGGTGCCTTAGGTTGACCCGGTGCCGCCTCTCGCCGAGATCGTGCCGGCGGCGGCCCTCCTGGCACTGTTGGTCACGGCCTACGCCCACCCGCGCGGCCGGACCGAGGCGGCCATCGGCCTGGCGGCCGCGGCGGCGACCCTGGCCACCGGCGCGCTCTCCGCGGACGACCTCCGGGAGGAGGTGCAGCACCTCGGCCCGGTGGTGCTCTTCCTCGTCACGATCCTGGTCGTCGGCGACATCTGCGGCCGGTCCGGCCTCTTCGCGGCGGCCGCAGGCTGGGTCCGCAAGATCGGGCGCGACCGGCCGGTCCCGCTGTTCACCGGTGTGTTCCTGCTCGGTGCCCTGGTGACCACCGCACTCTCGCTCGACGCCACGGTCGTGCTCCTCACACCCGTGGTCCTCACGGCGGCCGCGGCGGCGAGCGTCTCCGCGCGGCCCGGCGCGCACGCCTGCCTGCGGATGGCCAACTCCGCGTCGTTGCTGCTGCCGGTCTCCAACCTCACCAACCTGCTGGCCATGCGCTACGTCGGCCTGACCTTCGTCGGCTTCGCCTCGGTGATGGCGCCGGTGCTGGCCGTCGTGCTCGTCATCGAGTACGTCGCCGCGCGGCTGCTGTTCCGCCGCGAGCTCACCGAGGAGGCCGACCCGGCGCACGTCGTCCCGGCCCGCCCACCGGTGCCGCGCCTCCCGGTGGTGACGGTCGCGGCGATGCTGGTCGGCTTCGCCGTCGCGTCTCCCCTGGGGGTCGAGCCGTTCTGGGTCTCCGGCGCGGCCGCCGTCGTCCTGCTGGCGTGGGCCGCTCACCAGGGCCGCGTCACCCTGGCCCAGGCCGTGCACGCCGGCCACCCGGCGTTCGCGATCTTCGTGCTCTGCCTGGGGATCGTCGTCGCCGCACTGGCGCTCGGACCCCTCGGCGACCGGGTCCGCGACCTGCTGCCGGACGGGGCGTCGTACGGCGACCTGTTGCTGATCGCGCTGTTCGCGACCCTGCTGGCCAACCTGCTGACGAACCTCTCGGCCACCCTCCTGCTCGTGCCCATGCTGGCGCCGCTGGGCACGACCGCCGTGCTCGCGGCGCTGCTCGGGCTGAACATCGGCTCGGGGCTGACCTACACCGGGTCGCTGGCCACCCTGCTCTGGCGCCGGACGCGGGTCCGGCACGGCCGGCGGCCGACCATGGGGGAGTTCCACCGGGTCTCG
>JAICRP010000151.1 GCA_025966445.1 Nocardioides sp. | reverse complement strand
GTGGAGGAATCTTTTCCGCATCGTGACTTGGCCCACGGATGCTGCTGTGCGAACCACGGTAGACCCGGGCCCGGCTTTCCACCGGCAGGCGAGCCTGCGTCGGCGTACGGCGTGTCGTGGGTAGATTCGGAACCGACACCCGACCGGACTGCCGGTCACCCGCACCCCGACCGAACACACGGAGCAGCACCATCGCCGACCACACCTACAACGCCGCTCACCTCCTCGTCCTGGAGGGGCTGGAGGCGGTGCGCAAGCGCCCCGGCATGTACATCGGGTCGACCGACACCCGCGGGCTCATGCACTGCCTGTGGGAGATCATCGACAACGGGGTCGACGAGGCGCTCGCCGGCGCCGCGCACACCGTCCAGGTGACCCTGCACCCTGACGGGTCGGCCGAGATCCACGACGACGGCCGCGGCATCCCCACCGACAAGGAGCCCAAGACCGGTCTCCCGGGCGTCGAGGTGGTCGCCACCAAGCTGCACGCCGGCGGCAAGTTCGGCGGCGGCTCGTACGTCGCCACGGGCGGCCTCCACGGCGTCGGCCTGTCGGTCGTCAACGCGCTGTCGGCGCGCATGGACATCGACGTCGACCGGTCGCCGTCGGCCCAGGGCATGAGCTTCCGTCGCGGCGCGCCAGGCGTCTTCGACGGCGACGGACCGACGGCCGGCTTCACGCCCAGGTCGGGGCTGTCGCGCAAGGGCGGCCGCGTGGCGAAGAACAAGTCCGGCACCCGGGTGCGGTTCTGGCCCGACCGTCAGATCTTCACCAAGGACGCCCAGTTCGAGATCGAGGGCCTCCTCGGGCGGGCGCGCCAGACGTCGTTCATCGTGCCGGGCCTCGAGCTCGTGATCCGCGACCTCCGGGGCGACACCCCCGTCGAGGAGAAGTTCCGCCACGACGGCGGCATCACCGAGTTCGTCGAGTTCCTCGCCCACGACGCACCGGTGACCGACGTCATCCGGCTCCAGGGCAGCGACACCTTCGTCGAGACCGTGCCGCTGCTCGACGAGAAGGGCCACATGACGCCCCAGGAGGTCGTACGCGACCTGGGCATCGACATCGCGGTGCGGTGGGGCACGGGCTACGACACCGAGCTGCGCTCGTTCGTCAACGTGATCGCCACCCCCAAGGGCGGCACCCACCTCAGCGGGTTCGAGCAGGCCGTCACCAAGACGTTCAACGACGTGATGCGATCGGCCAAGGCGCTCAAGGTCGGCGACGCCGACGTCATCAAGGACGACGTGCTCGAGGGCCTCACGGCCGTGGTGACCGTGCGCCAGGCGGAGCCCCAGTTCGAGGGCCAGACCAAGGAGATCCTGGGTACGCCCCAGGTCCGCAGCTCGGTGCGCAAGGTCGTCGCGGCCGAGCTCAAGAGGTTCCTGACCTCGACCAAGCGCGCCGAGAAGGCCCAGGCGCGGCTGCTCATGGACAAGGTCGTCGCCGCCTCCAAGACCCGCATCGCCGCGCGCCAACACAAGGAGACCCAGCGCCGCAAGACCGCGCTGGAGTCCTCGGCGCTGCCCGCCAAGCTGCGCGACTGCCGGGCCGCCGACAACGAGCGCACCGAGCTCTTCATCGTCGAGGGGGACTCCGCGCTCGGCACGGCCAAGGACGCCCGCGACTCGGAGTTCCAGGCCCTGCTGCCGATCCGGGGCAAGATCCTCAACGTCCAGAAGGCCTCCGTCGGCGACATGCTCAAGAACGCCGAGTGCGCCTCGATCATCCAGGTGATCGGCGCGGGCTCGGGCCGCACCTTCGACCTCGACTCCGTCCGCTACGGCCGCATCATCTTCATGGCCGACGCCGACTCCGACGGCGCCCACATCCGCTGCCTGCTGGCGACCCTGTTCTTCAAGTACATGCCCGGGCTGATCGAGAGCGGGCGGGTGTTCTCGGCCGTCCCGCCGCTGCACCGCATCGAGCTCAGCAACCCGAAGAAGGGCATGGAGAAGTACGTCTACACCTACTCCGACGACGAGCTGCAGCGCCGGCTGGCCGAGCTGAGCAAGAAGGGCGTCCGCTGGAAGGACCCCGTCCAGCGCTACAAGGGCCTCGGCGAGATGGACGCCGACCAGCTGGCCGAGACGACGATGGACCCACGCCACCGCACGCTGCGCAAGCTGACCGTCGACGACGCCGACGACGCCGCCCGGATCTTCGAGCTGCTGATGGGCTCCGACGTCGCGCCGCGCAAGGAGTTCATCGTCCAGGGGGCCTACGACGTCGACGTCGAGGCGCTGGACGCCTGAGGCACCCGTCGCGTGGGTGACCTCGGTGACGTGGCGTGGAGCATCCTGCGCCAGCCGAACGTGTGGCTGGCGTTCGCGCTGCTGTGCGTCGGCCTGATGACGCAGTTCTCCCGCTATGCCAAGGCGGCGCGCTGGTCACGCGACCGCCTGTACGCCGCACGGGTGGCCGCCGCGGCCCTCAGCCTGGCGCTGGCGGTCACGCTCGCGCGGGCGACGCCCGGGCTGTCGGTCGACTGGCGCGGGTGCGGCGGCGGGACCGGGCTGCCGGTCGACGACGCCGAGGCCGTCCTCAACGTGCTGCTGCTCGTCCCGTGGGGCATCGCCGCCGGGTACGCCTGGCGCCGGTTCTGGCCGGTGTTCGCGGTGGGCGCGGCGGCCAGCCTGCTGATCGAGCTGGTCCAAGGGCTGCTGGGCAACGGGACCTGCCACAGCGACGACCTGGTCCGCAACGCGGCCGGCGCCGCGATCGGCGCCGGCATCGGGATGGTGGCGGCCCAGGTCTACGGACGCGAGCCGCCACCCCCCGTCACGGACAGGTGACCCGCGGGTTCCAGTCGTCGAACATCCCGGACGGGTTCTTCTTCCACGCCCAGACGTGCAGCTCGTAGAACGGCGGGATGCCGTAGCGGTTGTCCGCGCCCACGGCCTCGAACTTCTGGCCGTACAGCTCGGGACGGCCGGTCGGGTGCTCGGCGCGCCAGGCCTTCTTGAACACGATGTACTCGAGCGCGACGAGCTTCATCCCGGCGTCGGTCGGCTGGTAGACCAGCGACTCCGGGTGGTCGGCGAGGACCTCGCCGTCACCGACGAGGTCCCCGTTGACGAAGTGCACGCCCATTCCGCCCTCGCCCGGCATGTCGATGCAGGCGATGCCGTCGGCGTCCTTGAACTTGCCGTAGCCGTCGGCCTTGGCGACCTTCACGGTCTGGTACGCGCGGGTCGCGTCCTTGAGGTGGTCCAGCCAGTCCGGCTTCGTGTGGGCGGGGGCCGGCGAGCTGATCATCACGGCGGCGAGCGCCGCAGCCCCGATGGTCGCGGCGGCGGCCGACCAGCGGCGGCTCACGACCCCTCCTGGACGAGGTGGACCTCGTCGGCCACGAGGCCGTGGGCCTCGCGGTGCACGGTGTTGGCGGCGTCCGGGGACGGCGCCTCGACCAGGCAGAAGATCTCGCCCCTGCCCTCGTCGACCCAGTACCTCAGGTATTTCACGTCGTACTTGTCCTGCAGCTGCAGGTCGGCCAGGTGGGCCTTGGCGACGTCGTCCACGGTGACGGGCTCGCCGAGGTGGTGGACGTCCATGTAGAGCGGCATTGCGGTTCTCCTTGGTTGCGGGTGTCGGGTCTTGACGTCCACGAACCTAGGAACGGTGAGGGGCCCGGCGGATCGGTAGCGACTACCCATGCCGGGCGAGGGATTGCCCATTTCCCGCACGGGCGGCGGCTTCACGCCGGTTGGCCACGCCCAGCTTGGCCAGCACGGCGGCGACGTGGTGATGCACCGTGCGCGGCGAGATCACCAGGCGCGCGGCGATCTCCGCGTCGCTGAGGCCCTCACCCAGCAGGTCGAGCACCTCCTGCTCACGAGCGGTCAGCCCCTGCGGATGCTCCCGCGTCGCGGCCCGGGCGCCGACGGGGACGTCGCGTGCTCCGGTGGCACGCAGCTTGCGCCGCGCCATGGCCTCCGCGGGGGGCGTACCGAGCCGCTCGAACCGGGCGAGGGCCTCGCGCAGGTCCTGCTCGTCGTCGGAGCCCAGGAGCGCCATGGCGGCGTCGTACGGACGGTCGACGGAGTCCCACGCCGCAGCCGCCTCGCGGGGCGAACCCTCGAGCTCGACCGCGAACGGCCTTGGGACGTCGACGGCCTCGGGGCCGCGGGTGCCGTCCACGCGGTACCGCAGGAGCGCGGCCAGCGGCCGCTTGCTGGAGCAGGTCGAGGCGACCTCGGCGGCGTCGTCGAGGACCCCGAGGGCCGCGTCGACGTCGCCGCGCAGCCAGTGGGCCTCCGCCAGGGCGGTCGTGGTGAGCACCACCCACTCGGGCTCGTCGAGGGCCGCGGCCGAGGCGAGGGCCTCCTCGAGCAGCTCGCTCGACCCGGCCAGCCCCCGCCGTGCCCGCGCGATCCCGAGCGGCACCAGGAACGTGATCCGGTTGATCGGGGACGCGCGGTCGCCGGCGAGGGGCTCGGCGGCGATCTCCTCCAACGCCTGCCAGTCGCCGGCGTGGAGGAGGATCGCGGCCTGCGCCCCGCCCAGGCACAGGCCCCACGTCGTCAGGTCGTGCTCGAGGCAGTACTCGGCGCCCTCGAGGTAGAAGTGCTCCGCCTCTGGGTAGCGGACCTCGTCGATCAGGCTGTCCACGAGGTTGATGTAGGCCCGGGCGGCCTGGGTGTGGTGGCCCGTCCGCAAGGCCACCGTCAGGGACTCGTGCAACATCGGGTACCACTCGTCCCCGGTCCAGGCAGCCGCGACCGCCAGGGTGTTGAGAGCGTCGCTGCGGACGTCGTCGAGCCCCAGCTGCTCGGCCAGGTCGAGGGCGCGCCTCCCGTGGACCCGGGACGCCTCGAAGTCCTCCCGCAGCATCTCGTTGCTCGCCGAGGTGGCCAGGGCCCACGCCAGCTCGCGCGAGGTGCCGAGGGGCTCGAGGACGGCGAGGGCCGCGTGGGCAGCGGCCAGGCCCTCGGGTCCGCGGCAGGTACGCCACAGGGCATAGCTCAGTCGTCGGCGGGCGTCGCCCTCGCGGACCGGCACCCCCTCGGTGCGCCACAGCTCGATGGACTCCTGGAGGGATGTGGTCGCCGCCGACCATTCGTCGAGCGAGGCCTGTTCGTCGCCGAGCCGGTCGAGGAGCTCGGCCCGCAGCAGCGGCTGGTCGGCGGGAGCGAAGCGGAGGGCGCGCTGGTACTGCGCGACGGCCTCGCGTCGTGAGGCCAGCCGCGCGGACCGGTCGCCGGCCCGGCGGGCGTGGGTGACGGCTGCGGCCGCGTCCAGCGCACCCTCCGCGTGGTGGGCCAGGCGGGCGTCGTCCGTGGCACCGGCGGCCGTCAGGTGCGCGAGGACCATCCCGTGCACGACGGCGGCGCGGTGCGGGCCCACCTCCTGCTCGACGGCGCGCCGGGCGATCTCGTGCCGGAACCGCAGCACCGTCTCGTCGGCGACCAGCAACCCGGCGGCGATCGGTTCGTCGAGGGCGGCCGTGTCGGCCGCGGTCACCCCGCGGAGCAGGTCGGGCTCGACCCGGTCGCCGATCAGCGCGGCCGCCTCGATCACGTCGCGGCCGGCGGGCGAGAGCCGGGCAACCCGGGCGAGGACCGCGTCGCGGGCAGAGGCGGGCAGCTCGCCCGGTTGCGCGCGGAGCACCTCGCTCACGAAGAACGGGTTGCCGGCGGTCAGCGCTTGGACGGCGGCGGGCTCGTGGCCCGTCCCGTCGCTCAGCGCGACGACCGCAGCCGCCGTCAGGGGCGGGAGGGCGATGCGGCGGGTCGACCGTTGGCGGGACGCCTCGCCCAGGGTCTCGCGCAGGGCGCGGTTCTCGGCCAGGCCGTCGTCGCGGTACGTGGCCACGACCAGCGCCCGGACCGCGCGCAGCCGACGCGACAGGTGACCGACCAGGTCGAGGGTCGCCTCGTCGGCGAAGTGCAGGTCCTCCACGACCAGCAGCGACAGGCCCTCCGGGTCACCGTGCGCGCGCAGGTCGGAGAGCAGGGCTGCGAACCGGGTGTCGCGGGGGACGCCGTCGGCACACGCCACCCGGACGGCACCGCCCCACTGGTCGGCGACGTCCTGCAGGGGGCCGAGGGCGGATGGCGTGAACGCCCCGTCGCACGCGCTCCACGCCACCCGCGTGTCGTCGCCCGGGTCGAGGCCCCCGACGAACGCCTCGACCAGGCTGGACTTGCCGATGCCTGCCTCGCCCGAGACCAGCACCAGCCGGCCGTCTCCCCGGCGGGCGTCGTCGGCGTAGGCGTGCAGCGTCGCGAGCTGCAGGTCCCGCTCCAGCAGGTGCATGCCCATCAGTGTCGACGCGAAGCTCGGTGGGCGCCAGGTCAGACGACCTTGTCAGCCGGCTAGACCTTGCGCTCGATGCGGCCGGTGTCGACGTCGTACAGGAACCCACCCACGCGGACGGACGCCGGGATGAGCGGGTGGGAGTGGATCTTCGCCACGTCCTCGGCGAGGGCAGCCATCTGGTCCTCGACGACGCTGAACTGCTGCCAGGCCGCGTCCTGCCCGGCGGACCGGCTCACACGCTCGCGCAGCTCCTGCTGGGTGGAGGCCGTCATCGCGCACCGGGTGTGGGGGATGACGAGGATCCGGTCCACGTTGAGGAGGTGCACGCCGAGCACCAGCGCCTCGAGCGCCTGCGGAGTGACCCGGCCGCCGGGGTTGCGGAAGATCTTGGCGTCGCCGTGGTGCAGGCCGAGCATCCGGAGCGGGTCGATGCGGGAGTCCATGCACGTCACGATGGCCACGCCCGCGTGCGCGATGCCGTCGAAGTCACCCTCGTCGAAGTGGTCGGCGTACTCGGCGTTGGCGGCGACCAGGTCGTCGAACGCCCCGTCGTCCGCCGCATGGTTCGCCTGGTCGTTCACGGGGTCTCCCACGGGGCCCGAGCGTAATGGTCAGCCGCCGGCGCGCAGGAGGGTGCCCGTGTCCAGGGCTCGCGTGGCGGCGCTCCGGAAGAGCACGAGGGCCAGCACGCCCGCGATCACGGCACACCCGGCCGCGCCGAGGAACACGGTGTGCTCCTGGGCGATGCCGGCCTCCTTCAGCAGGAGCGTGAACTCCTTGCACCGGCTCTTGCCGTCGCAGACGTCCTGGACCACCGGCATGTCGGACTGCTCGGCGTAGTAGCGTCGCAGGCCGATGGTCGTCAGGGCCGAGATGCCGATCAGCATCCCGACCATGCGGGCGACCACCACGGTGGCGGTGGCCAGGCCGTGCACCTCGTGGTCGGTCGCGGCGAGCACCGCGGCGTTGACCGGCGCCAGGGCGAGTCCGAAGCCGAAGCCACAGATGACCAGCGGGAGCGTCGCCGAGGCGTGCTCGAGGGTCTCGAGGTGCCAGGTGCTCATCCAGACGAAGCCGACCGCCGCGAACGCCATGCCGATCGCAGTGACGACGCCTGCGGGCAGGCGGTGGGTCAGGTAGCCGCCGAGGACCGCTCCGACGGGCAACGCCACGAGGAACCGGAGCAGCACCAGGGCGGCCATCAGCTGCGAGTCGGCGTAGACGGTCGTCCGGGCGAAGATCGGGATGTCGATCAGCGCCGCGATCAGGGCCGCCCCGACGAAGAAGCTGACGACCAGCGACCCCCAGGCGGGCGTGCGACTGAGGGCACCGGCCGGGATGATCGGCGCCTCGGCGCGGCGCAGGTGGACGACGAACGCGACCGCGGCGACGGCGGCCCCGAGGAG
>JAICRP010000059.1 GCA_025966445.1 Nocardioides sp. | reverse complement strand
GCCCTGCTGGGCGTGAAGGCCGTCATCGCGGAGTCGTACGAACGCATCCACCGCTCCAACCTGATCGGCATGGGCGTGCTGCCTCTGCAGTACCCCGACGGCGAGAACGCCGAGTCCCTCGGCCTGACCGGCGAGGAGACGTTCACGATCACCGGGGTCACCGCGCTCAACGACGGCACCACGCCCCGCACCGTGAAGGTGCAGGCCGACGCCACCGAGTTCGACGCGGTCGTCCGGATCGACACCCCCGGCGAGGCGAACTACTACCGCAACGGCGGGATCATGCAGTACGTGCTCAGGAACCTGCGGAGGGGCTGACCGAGCTCCCGATCAGGAGCTCACCCCCAACCGGTCGAGCAGCCAGGTCGCCACGTCCGCCTCGTACGCCAGGTGGTCCAGGCGGCCGCTCGGGCCGACGTGGGACCCGGTGCCGGTCTCGGCGCGGAACAGGCACCGTGCCGCCCACTCCGGGTCGGTCTCGCGCAGCCGCGCCACCCACTTGGCGGGCTCGTGCACGAGCACCCGCGTGTCGTGGACCGCGCCCGTGACGAGGAGGTCGGGGCGTGAGCCGGCCGGGGGCGGGTTGTCGTACGGCGAGTAGGCGAGCATCGCGTCGAACTGCTCGCGGACCCGAGGGTCGCCCCACTCGTCCCACTCGTTGACCGTCAGCGGCAGGGAGTCGTCGAGCATCGACGTGATCACGTCCACGAACGGCACCTCGGCCAGCACGGCGCGCCAGCGGTCGGGTCGCTGGCTGAGGACCGCACCTTGCAGCAGGCCGCCGGCGCTCAGCCCCCGGGTCGCGATCCGGTCCGGGTCGACCAGCCCGGCGGCATCGATCCCGTCGGCGACCGCGATGAGGTCGTCGAACGTGTGCTGCTTGGCCGTCAGTCGGCCGTCGAGCCACCAGTGGCGGCCGCACTCGCCGCCGCCGCGGACGTGGGCGTGCACGAAGACGACGCCGCGATCGAGGATCGAGGGCAGCGGCTCCTCCCACTCGCGCTCCCAGGAGTACTCGTAGGCGCCGTAGGCCCACAGCAGAGCCGGCGCCGTCCCGTCGAGCGGGGTGTCGCGGTGCCGCACGATGGTGGCCGGCACCGGAGTCCCGTCCGGGGCGGGGAAGCTGCGCACCTCGGTGACGTACGCCGCGGGGTCGTGGCCGGGGGCCTCGTCGCGGTGCGTGTCTCTCACCGAGCCGTCGGCCAGGGCGACCTCCGCGTGCACGACCGGCTCCGTGTGCGACTCGTCGGTCACCGCGACCGCAGGAGCGTCGTACCAGGTGTTGCGAGCCAGCCTGATCTCGCCGCCGACGAAGCGGCTGGTGACGTCGGTGCCCCGCGCGGCGAGGTCGTCGGCGGCCAGCACGCGCAGCATCCGGTCGCCGCCGCGACGCAGCGTCGCCACGACGTACCCCTCGAACGCGTCGACGCGCTCGAGCCGCTCGGCCGGGTCCTCGGGCCGCACCTCGCGCCACGCTGTGTGGTCCTGCCCGCCGGGCCCGGGGACCGGACAGGCCGCCAGCCGGAACTCGACCGCGTCCTCGTCGGTGACCACGAGGAAGTCACCGTCCCGGACGTGCTCGGCGCGGTACATCACCCCGGTCCGCCGGCCGCCGAGCGAGCGGGGGACCAGGTCGGCGCCGGTCGGGTCGACGTACCACGCCTCCGTGGTGTCGCGGCACTCGCTGAGCACCACGATGGCCTGCTCGCTGCGGCACCGCCGGAGGGACACCTCGTAGCGGCGGTCGGGCTCCACCAGCACGTCGACGTCGACCGGCGCATCGTCGCCGAGCCGGTGGGCGCGGATCCGCTCGTGCCGCCACGACGCGTCGGGCACCGTGTAGAGGAACGTCGAGGAGTCCGACGTCCAGGCACCGGTGTAGCCGACTCCCTCGACGACGTCGGGCAGGTCCGCACCGGTCCGCAGGTCGCGGAAGCGGAGCGTGAACACCTCGTTGCCGTTCGTGTCGAGGGAGTAGGCGAGCAGGTGCTCGTCGGGGGAGACGATCGACAGGCCGAGGTCGAGGTAGCCGGTGCCGGCGTCGAGGGTGTTGACGTCGAGGACCACCTCGGGGCCCGTAACACCGGCGAAATCGTCGTCCGGACGGGGTTCGGCAGAGGATTCCGCGCCCGGAGAAGCGAAATCGTTACGACTTTCTCGCCAGATGACGGTGTAGTCCCTGTCCCTGGCGTCGCGGGTGTAGTAGGAAAAGCGCATTCGCGACCACGTGCCCGAGCGTCGCTCCTCGGGCACCCGCGCCACCATCTCGGAGCGCACCACCGAGGCCCAGGAGAACAGATGACTCGTCGCCAGGTCGTACCAACCGCGCTCAGCCGTCAGGTGCGCCAACAGCTCCGGCGGATGTTCGCCGTCGACGGGGGACATCCACGCGTACGGGTCGGCACGGGTGACACCGTGCAGGACGTGGTCGTGGGGCTCGCGTCGCGCGACCGGGGGACCGGCAGGCTGCTCAACGGTCTGGGGCTCGGGCACAGGCGGCAACGTACTCGCCTCGTCCGGGTCACCGCCGCCCTCGCCCTGTTCGCGGCGATGGTCCTGCCCGGCGCGCTGGTCATGCCGGCCCAGGCAGCCGAGGACGACCCGGTCACCTTCAGCGTGGCCCTGACCAACGAGGTCGACAGCTTCAACCCGTTCCTCGGCATCGAGGCCACGTCGTTCGAGATGTGGGCGCTCACCTACGACTACCTCATCGGCTACTCGATGACGGACATGGCCCCGCAACCGGCCCTGGCCACCGAGTGGGAGACGTCCGATGACGGGCTGGTGTGGACGTTCAAGATCCGCGAGGGCGTGATGTGGTCGGACGGTGAGCCGCTGACGGCTCGCGACATCGCCTACACGTTCAACCGGGTGCTCGACGGCGGGCCCGAGGCCGCGACCTGGTCGTCGTACCTGGTCGGTGTCGAGTCGGTCGAGGCTCCCGACGACACGACGGTCGTGCTGACCTCGAAGAAGCCCAACGCGGTGCTGCCCCTGCTGCCGATCCCGATCGTGCCCGAGCACATCTGGAAGGACGTCTCCGAGAAGGACGTCAAGAGCTACTCCGCCGAGCCGACGGACGGTCAGCCGGTCGTGGGCTCGGGCCCGTTCCGCCTCGTGGAGGGCACCGCCGGCGGCTCGACCTACCGCTTCGAGGCCAACCCCGAGTACTGGAAGGGTGCTCCGCACGTCGACGAGGTGGTCTTCCGCGTCTACAAGAGCGAGGACCCGATGGTGCAGGCGCTGATCAAGGGCGAGATCGACTTCGCGGAGGGCATCTCCGCGCTGCAGGTCCAGTCGCTCGAGGGTGAGGAGGGCATCACCGCCCACAACGGGGACTCGCCCGGGTTCGACGAGATCGCCTTCAACACCGGGTCGGTCGACCTCGAGACCGGCAAGCCCATGGGCGACCCCAACCCCGCCGTCCTGGACGCGGCCTTCCGGTTCGCCCTGAACTTCGCCATCGACCGGGAGACGATCATCCGCACGGTCTACCAGGGCGGCGGGAAGCCGGGGCAGAACATCATCCCGCCGGCCTACGGCGACTACGTCTGGGAGCCGCCGGAGGAGGACGCGTACGCCTATGACCCGGACCGGGCCGCCCAGCTGCTCGACGACGCCGGCTACACGGTCGGCGACGACGGCTTCCGCACCCTGCCGTCGGGCGAGCCCATCGGCAAGCTGCGGCTGGCGGCGCGCAGCGACTCGACGACCTCGGTCGACGTCATGCAGTTCTTCCAGGAGTGGCTCGCCGACATCGACATCGACTCCGAGGTCGAGACCTACGAGTCCAGCAAGCTCACCGACGTCATCCTCGAAGGCAACTTCGACACCTTCGAGTGGGGCTGGTACGTCGAGCCGGACCCCGACTCGATGCTCAGCTACCTGACCTGCGACCAGCTCGGCAACTGGTCGGACTCCTGGTACTGCAACGAGGAGTACGACGACCTCTACCAGCAGCAGCACGTGGAGATGGACGACGCGGCTCGCGCGGAGCTGGTCAAGCAGATGCAGGAGATCCTCTACCGGGACGCCCCCTACCTGGTGACGGCGTACTCCTCGATCGGTGAGGCGTTCCGCAGCGACCGGTTCGCGTGCTTCCAGCCGCAGCCCGACCCTGGCGGCATCTGGCTGATCCAGTACGGGTCCCAGAACTACCTGAACGTGCGACCGGCCGACGAGGCCGGAGACTGCGACGGCCTGGAGAACGCCGTGGGAGCCTCGACCGCCAGCGGCGGGTCGGGCGCTAGCTCCGGCGGGGGTTCCGACGACGAGGGCCTCAGCACCGGCGCGATGGTGGGCATCGGCGCGCTCGCGGGTCTCGCGGTCGTCGGTGGAGCCATCGTGCTGATGCGGCGACGGGCCACGGTGGACGACCGCGAGTGACGATTCTGGGACGTGCCGACTACGGCCGCGGCGGCGAGAGCCAGGAGGACAACCTCGACTCGGCCAGCTCCGGGCGGCACGGCACCTACGGCCGCTACCTGCTGGGCCGCTGTCTCGGCTCCTTGGGCAGCCTCGCGTTCATGCTGCTGCTCAGCTTCTTCCTGTTCCGGGTGCTCCCGGGCGACCCGGCGCGCACCCTCGGGCGCGGCCGGTTCACCACCCCCGAGCAGCTGGACGAGTTCAAGCGCACCTACGGTCTCGACCAGCCGCTGCCCCAGCAGTTCCTGACCTTCCTGCAGAACACCCTGTCTGGCGACCTCGGCATCTCCCTGCGCTACCGCGTCCCGGTCAGCGACCTGATCCTCGACCGGATGTGGCCGACCATCCTGCTGGTCGGCACGTCCACGATCCTGGCCGGCGCGATCGGCATCTGGCTCGGCGTCCGGGGGGCCTGGGAGCGAGGCAGCAAGTTCGACAAGGTCTCGACCGGTGGGTCGCTGACGCTGTACTCGATGCCCGAGTGGTGGCTCGGCCTGCTGTTCATCGCCGTCTTCGCCGTGGGCTGGGGCCCGATCCCCGGCCTCTTCCCGACCGGCGGCCTGCACTCCATCGACGCCGAGCCCGGCACGATCTCGGGCGTCCTCGACACGATCTGGCACCTGTTCCTGCCCGTGCTCACGCTGACGCTCGCCTATCTGGCCGACTACGCGCTGATCATGCGCAGCTCGCTGCTCGACGAGCTGGGCGAGGACTACCTGACGACGGCGCGCGCCAAGGGCCTGCGCGACGTCCAGGTGCGCAACCGGCACGCCGTCCGCAACGCCCTGCTGCCGACGACCACGGTCGTGGCCCTGAGCCTCGGGTTCGTGGTGACCGGCGCCATCACCATCGAGACCGTCTTCTCGATCCCGGGGCTGGGGCTGTTGGCGACCGAGGCCCTGACGGTGCCCGACTACTGGGTGCTCCAGGGCACCTTCCTGGTGGCGTCCTTCGCCGTCATCCTCGCCAACCTGGCCGCCAACCTGGTCTACGGCCTCCTCGACCCCCGGGTCCGGACATGAGTACGGCCTCGGCAACGCGCGAGTCGGCCCGCGCGCTGGCCCGGGACCGGCGCCGTCAGGCGTGGTCGCGCAACTGGCGGACGTTCCGCAGCCACCGGTCGGGCCTGATCGGCCTGGCGATCCTCACGGGGTTCGCGGTGGTGGCCGTCCTGGCGCCGCTCATCGCGCCGGCCGAGGGACTCGAGGTCACCAAGGCCACCGGCGGGGTGCTCGAGCCGCCGTCGAGCGAGTACTGGCTGGGCACCGACGACAAGGGACGGTCGGTGCTGACGCTGCTGATCTGGGGTGCGCGGATCTCGCTCTTCGTCGGCCTTGCCGCGACCGTGATCTCGATGGTCATCGGGACCCTCATCGGACTGACGTCCGGGTACTTCGGCGGCTGGGCGGGCGCCATCCTGTTCCGGGTCACCGAATGGTTCCTGGTGATCCCGTTCCTGCCGCTGGCCATCGTGATGGCCACCGTGCTGGGCCGCTCGTTGCTCAACATCGTGATCGTCATCGGCGTGACCTCCTGGCCGGGTACCGCCCTGCTCATCCGGGCCCAGACCCTGACCATCCGAGAACGGCCGTACCTGGAACGCGCCCGAGTGCTCGGCGCCGGACCCAGCCACCAGATCCGTCGGCACATCCTGCCCAACGTGATGCCGATGGTCTTCGCCAACACCACGCTCACGGTGGCGGTCGCGATCCTGACGGAGACCACGCTGAGCTTCCTGGGTCTCGGCGACCCGACACGCGTCTCGTGGGGCTCGATGCTGGACGACGCGTTCAGCGTCGGGGCGATCACGACGGGAGCCTGGTGGTTCATCGTGCCGCCCGGCGTCTGCGTCGTCCTGGTCGTGCTCAGCTTCACCCTCGTCGGGCAGGCCCTCGAAGAGGTCCTCAACCCGAGGTTGGGAGCCGGCAGGTGACTCACCTCCTGGAGCTCGACGACGTCTCGGTCACCTACGTCACGGCGGGCGGTGACGTCCCGGCCGTCCGTGGCGTCTCACTGTCCGTCGCCGCCGGTGAGGTGGTGGGTGTCGCGGGGGAGTCCGGGTGCGGCAAGTCCACCGTGGCCGCCACCATCCTGCGGCTGCAGCCGCCGAGCGCGCGCGTCACCGGTCGTGTCCTCTTCGAGGGCGAGGACGTGCAGACGATGAAGTGGGGTGCGCTGCGTGCCCTGCGCTGGGCAGGGGCGTCGATGGTCTTCCAGGGCGCCCTCCACTCGCTCAACCCCGTGCAACGGGTCGGGGCCCAGATCTCGGAGCCGATCAGGCTCCACGAGCCCGACCTGTCGGACAAGAAGGTCGAGACCCGTGTCGGTGAGCTGCTCGAGCAGGTCGGGCTGCCGCGCCAGCGCGCCCGGGCGTACCCCCACCAGCTCTCCGGCGGCCAGCGGCAACGCGTGATGATCGCGATGGCGCTGGCCTGCCGGCCCCGCCTCATCGTCGCCGACGAGCCCACCACCGCCCTCGACGTGATGGTGCAGGCGCAGGTGCTCCACGTGCTCCAGGGACTCGTCAGCGACCTGGACGTCGGGCTGCTGATGATCAGCCACGACCTGTCGGTGCTGGCCGACCTGTGCGACCGGATCGCCGTGATGTACGCCGGGCGCGTCGTCGAGCACGGACCCGCCGACAAGGTCTTCGCCGACCCGTTGCACCCCTACGCCGGCGCCCTGTCGGCGTCGTTCCCCCGGATCGGCGACGTGGCCGCCCGCTACGCCCCGGCGGGGCTGCCTGGCGACCCGCCCGACCCGGCCGAGCTGCCGTCGGGCTGCTCGTTCCACCCGCGGTGCCCGAAGCGCTTCGACGACTGCGACAAGGTCGCGCCCGAGCTGCGCTCGGACGGCACGAGCCGGGCGGCCGCCTGCCTGCTGGTGGAGCCCCGATGACCGAGACCGGCACGACCACGCTCAAGGCCCGCGGTCTCAGCATCCGTTTCCAGGGCCGCGGCGGTCCGGTCGCTCGCGCGGTCGACGGGGTCGACCTCAGCATCGCGACGGGGGAGATCGTCGCGCTGGTGGGTGAGTCGGGCTCCGGCAAGACCACGCTCGCCCGCGCGCTGCTGGGCCTCGAGAAGCCCGCGGCGGGCGAGGTGCTGCTCGACGGGCAGCCCCTCGAGCGCACCGCGCGAGGGCTGCGGTCGTTCCGCCGGCGGGTCCAGCTCGTGCTGCAGGACCCGGCCGGCGCGCTCAACCCCCGACACACGGTCTACGAGTCGGTCGCCGAGGGCATCAGGCTGCACCGGCTCGAGAGCTCTGACAGCGAGGGCCGGAGCGAGGCCCAGCTCGTCGCGGCGGCGTTGTCCTCGGCCGGGCTGCGGCCCCCGGAACGGCTGTTCCTGCGCTACCCGCACGAGCTGTCAGGTGGCCAACGACAGCGGGTGCTGATCGCGGGCGCGCTGGCGATGGCGCCCCAGCTGCTCGTGGCCGACGAGCCGGTCTCGTCGCTCGACGCCTCGATCCGGGGCGAGATCCTGGCCCTGCTGCTCAACCTCAGGGAGACGCTCGGCCTCGGTGTCCTGGTGGTCACCCACGACCTCGGCCTGGCGTGGAACATCGCCGACCGGATCGCGGTGATGTACCTCGGTCGTGTGGTCGAGGCCGGTCCCACCGAGGAGGTCCTCCGCGACCCGCAGCACCCCTACACGCGCGCGCTGCTCTCCGTCGTGCCGGAGATCGACCAGATGGAGCCGGTCGTGCTCCACGGCGAGGTGCCCGACCCGACCAGGATCCCCCCGGGCTGTCGGTTCCACCCCCGCTGCCCCGCCCTGGCCGACGGGGCCGCCGAGGCGGCCGGGGTCGCCGACGACTGTCGTCGCACCGCGCTCGAGGTGCTCCCCGCCGGGGGTGGCCACCACGTCTCCTGCCACCTCGTGGCGGCCCGACAGTCGAGCCAGCGGTGAGCCTCCAGGCGGCGCTGCCCCGGGAGCTGTACGTCGACCACGCTGCGTGGGCGCGGGAGCGCGAGCGGGTGCTCTTCGCGACCTGGGCGTGCGTCGGTCGCCTCGACGACCTCGGCCTCGACACGCCGGGCAGGCTCGCGGTGGTGGACGTCGTCGGCGAGTCCGTCGTGGTCACGCGCGACGACGACGGCCTCCACGCGGCGTACAACGTCTGCCGCCACCGCGGCTCCCAGCTGGTCCCTCGGGAACCGGGCGCCGAGCCGGTGTGCTCGGCCGCCGGGGCGCTGCGCTGCCCCTACCACTCGTGGACCTACTCGCTGGCCGGCCGGCTGCTGAAGGCGCCGCACACCGACGACGGCGATCTCGACCCGGCCGACTTCTCGTTGCACCCGGTGGGCGTCGAGGAGTGGGCCGGGTTCGTGTTCGTGAACCTGACGCCGGGTGCGGAGTCGTTCGCCGACGGCGTGGCCAGGGCCGCGGCCAACCTGGGCAACTACGACATGGGCGCGCTGGTGACCGGGCTGCGGCTCACCTACGACGTGTCGGCCAACTGGAAGGTGCTCGCCGAGAACTACAACGAGTGCTACCACTGCGGCCCGGTGCACCCCGAGCTGGTGCGGCTGGTGCCGGCGTTCGGTGGGGGAGGTACCGGCCTGGCGTGGGAGGACGGCATCCCGCACCGTGAGGGCGCGTGGACCTTCACGATGTCGGGGACCACCAACCGGGCTCCCCTGCCCGGGCTGTCGGAGGCCGAGAAGGTCCGCCACAAGGGCGAGCTGGTCTACCCGAACCTGATGCTCTCGTGCTCCGCCGACCACGTGGCGGCGTTCGTGCTGCGGCCGGTCGCGGTCGACCGGACGCGGATCGAGTGCTCGCTGCTGTTCGCGCGGGATGCCGTCGCGGCCGCCGACTTCGACCCCTCGGACGCCGGCGACTTCTGGGACCTGGTCAACAAGCAGGACTGGGCGATCTGCGAGTCGGTGCAGCGCGGGATGTCGTCGCGGGCCTACACGCACGGCTGGTTCGCCCCGATGGAGGACGACAGTGCGGACATCCGGCGCTGGCTGCTGCCCAGACTGACGAACGCCCTGGCCGATGGCTGACCGCTCTGCCGACCACTGGGACGCCGTCGTCGTCGGCCTCGGCGCCCTCGGCAGTGCGGCCGCGATGCACCTCGCCCGTGGCGGCCTCCGCGTGGTCGGGCTCGAGCGGTTCGAGCTCGGGCACAAGCGGGGTGCCTCGCACGACACCAGCCGGATCCTGCGCCACAGCTACCACACCCCGGGCTACGTCCGGCTGACCCAGGAGGCGTACGCCGACTGGGGCGACCTCGAGCGCTGGTCGGGCGAGCAGCTGGTCACGGTCGTCGGCGGCCTCGACCTGTTCCCGCCCGACCCGGCGATCCCGATGGACGACTACACGGCGTCCCTCGACGAGGTCGGCATCGTGCACGAGCTGCTCGACGTCGCCGAGATCGGCCGGCGCTGGCCGCAGTTCTCGCTACCGGACGGGACCATCGGGCTCTACCAGGACCGCGGCGCCATCGTGCCCGCCGGCCGTGCGACCGCGTTGATGCAGAAGCTCGCGGTCGCGGCGGGCGCCGAGCTGCGCGGGTCCACGCGGGTGCTGTCGCTGGTCGACGGCGCGTCGGGCCTCACCGTGTCGACGGAGTCCGGCACGTTCGTCGCCGACCGGGTCGTGGTGTGCGCCGACGCCTGGACCAACGAGGTGCTCGCCGGACTGGACGTCCACGTCCCCCTGGAGACCACGCTGGAGCAGGCGACGTACTTCGCCCCCGGGCGCCCCGGCAGCTTCGCGCCGCATCACCTGCCGCTGTGGATCTGGATGGACGACCCGTCGTACTACGGCTTCCCCTGTTACGGCGAACCGACCGTCAAGGCGGCCCAGGACTGTGGGGGACCGGTCATCGACACGTCCGACCCGGAGTCGCGCACCTCCGAGCCGGACCCGGCGATGCTGGAGCGGCTCGCGTCGTTCATGGCCTCGGTGCTGCCGGAGTCCGGGCAGCCGGTGCGCTCGATCCGCTGCCAGTACACCCTCACGCCGGACCGCGACCTCGTCCTCGCACCCGTCCCTGGCCACGAGTCGGTCGTCGTGGGGCTCGGTGCGGCCCACGGCTTCAAGTTCGCGCCCACCTTCGGGCGCCTGCTGGCCGAGCTGGCGACCGCGGGCACGACGACCACCGACGTCACGCCGTACCGGCTCGACCGTCCCGCCCTGACCGACCCGGCGTACCAGGCGCACTGGCTGGTCTGAGGACGTCGGCCGCACTCCACCGGCAGGTGGTGTCGTCGACGTGATGTTCCGGCGGCACCGCGCTTCTCCGGATGGCGGCCGCCTCGGAAGCAACGACTACGGCGTGGCCTGGAAGAGCGCGGGCTGGGTGGACCTGGCCCGTGAGCCGCGGACGGCGATGAGTCCGTGGTCGGGGACGAGTCACCACGTCCATGGAGATCGAACAGCTGATCCGGCGGTGGGCCGACGCCGTCCACACAGGTGACCTCGACACGGTGCTGACCGACCACGGCGACGACATCGTCATGTTCGACGTACCTCCCCCGCACGAGGGGGTGCGCGGTCTGGCGGCGTACGAGGAGACGTGGCCCCCCTTCTTCGCGTGGCAGGCGACCGGCGCGAGCTTCGAGATCGTCGACGTCGACGTGACGGAGGGCGAGGACGTGGCGTTCGCGTGGGCGCTGCTGAAGTGCGGCACCCCGGACGAGTTCGCCGACGTGCCCGATCGTCGGCTACGGCTGACGATCGGCCTGGCGAAGCGCGACGGACGCTGGGTGGTCACCCACGAGCACCACTCGTTCGCCGACACGTCGCAGTCCTCCTAGCGGAGGTAGCGCCCCAGGACCGCCGCATCGGTGCGGAGAGCGGCGGCCGCGTCGGTGGCTCCCCGGGCGTCGAGGTCGGCAGCGGACGCGAGGCAGTCGTCCCGCTCCGACAGCACGACGGCGCGAACGTCCTCCGCGGTGAGCTCGCGCCGGGCGACGTCGGCGGAGCCGAGGCCGGAGCTCGCCCCGGCGATCGGACCGTCCCCTTGCAGGCTCAGAGGCCCGCCCTCGGGAGCCGGCTGTGCCTCGGCGTTCGCGATGGCGGACAACGCGGAGCGGAGCACGCGGGCGGTGTCCCGGTCACGCTCGCGCAGCGCCGCCGTCAGGTCGTCCCGCATCAGGCTCGGCAGGTCCATACGGTGACGCTAGCCCTGGTCGGCGTCGGCCCGGCAGTGTTCAATCGCTGCGTGTCCGACCCGTGGCAGACCGAGCAGCTGGACCTCGACGCGTACCTTGCGCGGGTCGGCGTACCCGAGAAGCCCCCGACGCGCGAGGCTCTGGACGCCCTGCACGAGGCGCACGTCCGGGCATTCACGTTCGACAACATCGACGTACTGCTCGACCAGCACCCGGGGGTCGCTCTGGACGCCGTGCAGGACAAGTTCGTGGGTCGCGGGCGTGGCGGTTACTGCTTCGAGCACGGCGTGCTCTTCGCGGCCGCCCTCGAACGGCTCGGGTACGACGTGGAGCGCCGGCTCGGGAGGGTGGGCGACCCCGACCTCGCCCCGCGGACCCACTGCGTGGTGCTGGTGACCCTCGCCGGGGAGCGGCTCCTGGCCGACCCGGGGTTCGGGATGAGCGTGCTCCGGCCGATCCCCCTGGAGGACGGGGCGGAGGACGACCACGGCGGTTGGCGGTACCGCCTCCGCTCGGTCCCTTTGGGCACCGGCCGCGGGTGGGCGCTCGAGCGCTGGCGCGAGGAGCACTGGGAGCTCATGCACACCCACGACGAGCTGCCCGTGCGGCCCGTCGACCTTGCGGTCGGCCATCACTTCACCAGCACGTTCCCGCCCATCCACTTCCGCAACATGCTGATGCTCACCAAGCACCTCGACGGCCGGCACGTCGCCGTCACCCACGAGACCGTGACCGTACGCCGGCCGGGCACCGCCACCGAGCACCGCCAGCTCCGCGAGGGCGAGCTGGGGGAGCTGCTGGACGAGCTGTCCGTGCCGTTGACCGACGACGAACGGGTGGCGCTGGGCGAGCGGGTCCGCGAGCTGCGGCTCGCCTGAGGTCGGTTGTGGCCGGGCGGGAGTCTTGACTCCCCGAACCGCCGGTGCGAGGGTCCCAAGACTGGCGAGGCAACGGGGCTGGGAGGCCATGCACATGACTCAGGCACGAGGCGCACTGCGCCGGACGACCCTGCTGGTGGCGGTCGCCGCGCTGACCGCGGCAGGAATCGCGACATCGACGACGAGCTCGCAGGCGGCGAAGCCGGACAACAAGGGGAACATCGCCAAGGCGCGGTTCTTCTCGTTCAACGACTTCCACGGGGCTCTGGACCCGCCGACCGGCAGCGGGGGACTCGTCAACGGGACGCCGGCAGGTGGCGCGGAGTACCTCGCCACGACGCTGAAGAGCCTGCGCGCCGACGCCGAGGCGCAGGGGCAGAAGACCCTGACCGTCGGGGCCGGTGACATGGTCGGCGCCACCCCGTTGCTGAGCGCGGCCTTCCACGACGAGCCGACGATCGAGACGCTGAACCTGCTGCAGATGGACGTCACCTCGGTGGGCAACCACGAGTTCGACGAGGGCGTCGCCGAGCTGCTCCGCCTGCAGAACGGCGGCTGTCACCCCACCGACGGCTGCCAGGACGGCGACCCGTTCGACGGCGCCGACTTCCCCTACCTCGCCGCCAACACGGTCTACAGGGACTCGGGCAAGACGATCCTGCCGGCGTACACCACGCGGACGGTGCAGGGCGTCAAGGTGGGCTTCATCGGGATGACGCTGGAAGGCACGCCGGGCATCGTCAACCCGGCCGGCATCACCGACGTCAGGTTCCTCGACGAGGTCGAGACGGCGAACAAGTACGCCGACCAGCTGCTCGCCCAGGGCGTCGAGGCCCTCGTGCTGCTCATCCATGAGGGTGGCCAGCAGAACCCGCCGCCGACTCCACTGGACCCGTCCGGCTGCGCCAACTTCACCGGCGCCCTGCCCCCGATCGTCGCCGGCCTGGACCCCGAGTTCGACCTCGTCGTCTCGGGCCACACGCACCGGCCGTACGTGTGCCAGCTGCCCAACTCGGCGGGCACGCCGATCCTCGCGACGAGTGCGGGCACGGCCGGCGTCATCGTCACCGACATCACCGCCACGCTGAGCAAGTCCCAGGACGACTTCACCAGCCTCAGCGCCACGAACGTCATCGTCGTTCGCAACGTGATCGACCAGGAGACCAAGACCCTGCTCGACAAGTACCGCGTCGCGGTCGCGCCGATCGCCAACCGCATCGTCGGATCGATCTCCGCTGACATCACCCGCACGACGAACGCCGCGCAGGAGACCGCGCTCGGCGACGTGATCGCCGACGCCCAGCTGGCGTACACGAAGGCATCGGCCGGAGCGCAGATCGCCTTCATGAACCCCGGCGGCATCCGCGCCGACCTCATCTACGGCAACTCCGCAGGTGGCGAGGCGCCGGGCCAGGTGACCTACGGCGAGGCGTTCACCGTCCAGCCGTTCAACAACCTGGTCACCACGCAGACCTTCACCGGAGCCCAGATCAAGACGGTCCTCGAGCAGCAGCGCTTCCCGGGCGCGAGTGCCACGCCGCTGGTGCTCCAGGTCTCCGAGGGCTTCACCTACACCTACAGCCCGAGCGCAGCGCCGGGCTCCCGCGTCAGCAACATGGCGCTGAACGGAACGCCGATCGACG
>JAICRP010000030.1 GCA_025966445.1 Nocardioides sp. | reverse complement strand
GACCGTCAGCACCTGTTCACCGGCCTGGGCGGCATCGCGTAGTCCGCGCATCAACCCCGGCCACGGCTCCGAGACGTACAACCGCCCGTCGTGCTCGGCGCGGAAGAGCGCGCCGGCGTTGACGACGTACGCCGCCCCCACCAGGAGGGCGAGCAGCACAGCCACCTGACGGGGCGCGGTCACCCACGACCCCAGCATCATCAGGGTCACGACCAGGGCGGGGGCGAGGAAGAAGAGGGTGAGGTAGGCGTAGCGGCCACCGGCGAACGCCTCCGCGCCGAAGCTCGGCCGGCTCAGGGCGGCGAGCGCGAGCTGGCCGACAGCCGCGATCAACCCGGCGTACGCCAGGGCGCGCAGCCCGGCCGGGACTCTCGAGGAAGCCATCAACGTGGCTAGGACCAGTCCACCGAGGACCAGCGGGCCCGAGCCGTCGATGCCGGTGGCGGCGTCCGGGGCATGGACGAGCCCGATCCACACCAACCGAGGAACGGCGAGGTAGGCCCATGGGTCCTCGAGGGGCGCCTTCGCCCCGGTGTTGCCGATGGCGATGTACCAGACCAGGAAGACCGCAGCGGGTACGGACACCACGAGGAGGGCGGCCTTCAGGCCTCGCTGGAACCAGGTGAAGGCCCCCACGAAGAGAACGGCGACGACGCCGGTTCCCGAGAACGTGAGTCCCACGACGAGGGGAAACCAGACCCGCCAGGGCGGTTGCGCACCCTCCGCGCCGTCGTCGTCGGGTTCGCCAGGCAGCCCGCGCTCATTTCGGGGCGGAGCAAGGCTGAGCAGGAGGGCGAGCCACCCGAAGAACATCGAGCCGATCAGCCCGGCGGTGGTGTTCCACAGCACCGCCTGGGCGCCGGCGCCGGCGAACAGCAGGACGACGCACGCCGAGAAGCGCGCCCAGCGGCCGGCGCCGAGCCTCTTCAGCACCGCGTGCACCACCAGCACGGACGCGGCGTGCAGACCGATGGAGACGAGGACGTACGGCAGGTACGAATCCAGTCCGTAGAGCGAGAGGAGGGCGCGGTCGATGAGCACGATCGCGGTCATCCAGTGGTCGTCGTGCGGTGCCCAGATGCCTCGATCGGCTACCGGGACCGTGCCTCGCATGAGGAAGAAGTCGTAGTCGTCACCCCACACGAACCACAGGTCATGGGCCAGGTAGGTGAAGAAGGCCACCGCGACGGCGACGAGGACGAGGAGCAGGCCGTACTCGCGGGTGTCCGGATCACGCCACGATGAGAGCGTCGGGCGACGGAACGTCCGCAGCGATGGGGAACGCCGGGACGAGGACGACGCCGTCGCCGGGTCGGGCGCCGGGTCGGCGTGCTCGGTGGTCGCGTCGACCGCGGAGTCGGTCATCGTCATCCATCGTCGGGGTGCCGGTCGGATCGGCCTCGGGGCAGGCACAATAGCAGCGTGGAGCTGTCGGTCGTGGTCCCCTGCCTCGACGAGGCGGGCGTCATCGAGCCGCTCCTGGCCGCCCTCGACGCGGAGCGCGCGTCGGTCGGCCGACGCTATGCGGACTTCGAGATCCTGGTCGTCGACGACGGCAGCACGGACGCCACCCTCGACCTCGTCAAGGCGGCCGCCGAGCGCGACCCACGGGTGCGCTACCTGTCCCTGAGCCGCAACTTCGGCAAGGAGGCGGCCATGCTCGCCGGCCTCGGCCACGCGCGCGGCCGAGCGGTGGCCATCATGGACGCCGACCTGCAGCACCCGCCGCACCTGCTGGCCCGGATGCTCGAGCTCCTCGAGGAGGGCGCCGACCAGGTGGTGGCCCGCCGCAACCGCACGGGCGACTCCTGGACGCGCACCCGCCTCTCCCGCGGCTTCTACAAGCTCATGAACGCGATGACCGAGGTCCACGTCGACGACGGCGCGGGCGACTTCCGCCTGCTCGGGCCGGTCGCGGTCCGAGCCATCTTGTCGATGGAGGAGCGCAACCGCTTCTCCAAAGGTTTGTTCGCGTGGATCGGGCTGCGCACGTCGGTCATCGACTACGACAACGTCGGACGCACCGGCGGTGCCAGCCGCTGGAAGCTCCGCTCACTGGTGAAGTACGGGCTCGACGGCCTGCTGTCCTTCAACTTCAAGCCGTTGCGAGCGGCGCTCTACCTCGGGCTGGTCGTGACGACGGTCGCCTTCCTGTACGCCGCGTGGGTCCTGGGCCGCGCGATCATCGTCGGGGTCGACGTGCCCGGCTACGTCACCCTGGTCTGCACCGTGGTGTGGCTCGGCGGCGTCCAGCTCATCCTGCTCGGGGTGCTCGGCGAGTACCTCGGCCGGATCTATCTCGAGGTCAAGCGCCGCCCGCACTACATCGTCGCGTCGTCGAACGACGAGCGCGAGTCACGTGCCGGCGGTGACCCCACTCGAGGAGTCAGCACTCGCTGACGACGTCTCCTTGCGCTTCCCGCCGCTACTGCCGCGGGCGGTGAGGAACAGGCCCGCCACCAGGGCGGGGATGCCGACGATGAGGCCGATGAGCGGGACCGTGTTGCGGACCAGGTTGATCTGGTCGCGGCTCGCCTTGGCGTCGTCGATGCTCTCCTGGACCTCCTCCGGCGTGAACGCCAGGTCGAGGGTGATGAAGTTGTCGCCCTCGTCGGTCTCGCGCACCTGGTGGTAGCTCTGGTTCACGATGGAGCCGGTGACCGGCTCGACCCAGATGGTCTTGTCGGTGCTGTAGGTGCCCTGCACGCCGTCGGTGACCTCGATCGGCGCGTCGGTGACGATCTGGTGGAAGCGGTAGACCTCGACGCCGTCGATCTCCTCGGTCGCTTCGTACTCGGCGTCGAAGGCACCGCCGGCGGTGGCATCCCAGTAGGGGTAGGCCTTCTTCTCGACGTCGAAGGGCCACTTGTTCTGCAGGCCCTCGACCTCCTCGGCCTCCGGCGGCAGGTACTTCGGGTCGTTGACGGCCATGGCGGTGACCCGGTCGGTGGCGAAGTACTCCACGCTGGCCGTGATCAGGCGGTCGTCGGGGTCGTCGGCCGACACGCAGTCGGGCACGTCCTCGCGGTCGAAGACCAGGCAGCTCGAGCTGACGAAGGAGACCACGTCATCGGTCGACTTCGCCGAGTCGGCCCGGGTGAGCTGGGTGCCCTTGACGGGCTCCGCGGGGTCGGCGCCCAGCGCGGCCTGACCCGCAGCGCGGGTGACCGAGTCCACGTCGATGGGGGTCTTCATGTGCTGACCGG
Source organism: Nocardioides sp. (assembly GCA_025966445.1). Classification (GTDB taxonomy): domain Bacteria; phylum Actinomycetota; class Actinomycetes; order Propionibacteriales; family Nocardioidaceae; genus Nocardioides. The sequence goes on along the minus strand of JAICRP010000030.1, from coordinate 15,544 downwards.
GGGCGTAGAACTTCGCCAGGATCGCCAGCATCACCAGGAAGCCGCCGAGACCGGCGAGCACCATTCCCAGCTTCCGCACCGTTACCTCCCAGTAATACCCGGCAAGACGCCCGAACGTTAGCAGCAAGTGACGCCGCGCGGCTCCCCCTCGATCCTGGCCGCGCCGACCCCGACAGCGAGCCAGGAGTGAGTCGCGAGCCTGGGCCAGGAACTACAGTTCGTCCATGGCCCAGGAGGTGTCGGCGAGCCGCGACCGCTTGCTCGACGGCATCCGTGGCTGGGCGATCGTGCTGGTCCTGCTGTCGCACACCTGGATCGTGGCGCCCGCCAACGAGTGGACGTCCATCAGCTGGCTGCTCTCCAGCGGCGACTACGCGGTCACCATCTTCTTCGTCGTGAGCGGCTTCCTGGCCACCCGGTCCATGCTGCGCGAGCTCGACGCCACGGGCCGGATCCGCCCGGGCGTGATCTGGCTGCGCCGCTGGATCCGGATCTCGGCCCACGTCTACCCGCTGGTGATCCTGGTGCTGGCCATGACGGCCTTCAACTGGAACCTGATGGTCGCCTACCAAGACACCGACACCCGCGAGTCGGCATGGCGGATCGTGACCTACACCTGGAACGGCTACGTACGCGAGAACGCCTTCGAGGCCCGCCCGGACCTCGGCCACCTCTGGTACGTCTGCACGGACCTCTGGGTGATCGGCCTGATCCTGCTCATCGTGTTCCTGGTCGGCCGGTGGCGGCTCGTCCTGATCTCCACCCTCGCCGCCACCCTCCTGGTCGTGATGCTCTACCGCCAGCACGTCTACGAGACCGAGGGCGTGTTCTCGGCGCTGATCCGCGTGCAGACCCGTGCCGACGGCCTGCTGTGGGGCGCCCTGGCCGCGGCAGTGTTCCCCTACGCCCAGAAGCTGCGGGCCCACGCCCGACCCGCATTGGTCGTCTCCACGCTGATGCTCATCCCGCTGATGGGCGCGGTCGTGGACGAGGCTGGCTACTTCGGCCTCGGCGGCTGGCTGCTCAACATCGACATGTTCGTCTTCGTGCTGGCCGCGTCGATGGCCACCCCGCCGCCGTACCTGCTGTCCCGGACGCTCGGCTGGGGTCCCCTGGTGGTCGCCGGCCGCTACTCGCTGGTCCTCTACATCTGGCACTACCCGTTGTTCTGGTACCTCTCCAAGAACCAGACGGAGTGGAGCTGGCAGACAACCACGCTGGTCGCGTACGCCCTCACCCTCGTCATCGCGGTGCTCGCCCAGCTCCTCATCGAGCGGCCGACCCAGCGGTGGCTGCGCTCGGACAAGTGGCACGCGCTCGACCAGGGCATCGCTCCGGCCGTGGTCCGGGGCGCCCGGCAGGGCGTCGACGAGGCCAAGGAGCGGATCTCCGCCAGCCGCGGGAACGGCGACTAGCGCCCCTTGCGCCGCACCCGGTGCAGTCGCGACATCAGGACCTGCACCTTCTCGTCGGAGACCCCGAGCCGCCGCTTGGCGCGGTCGTAGAGGTCGAGAGCCACCCGGTCGGCGCCGATCGCCAGCTTGCGCCACCCGTCCTCGGGCCGGGCGCGGTAGTTGGTGGACCTGCGGACGACGTGGTCCTCCTCGGTGAAGTAGTAGAGCGCCATCGACCGGCGCGCGACGTCCTCGGGGCAGGTGAGGCCGTCGGGGTGACCGTGGAAGCTGTCGTCGGAGGTGGTGAAGACCAGCATCCGGTTGCCGGCCGGTGTGACCCGCTCCTGGCAGGACGTCATGTCCTTGTCCCAGAGCTCGAGCTTGCCGCCCCACTCCTCGCGCCACTCACGGTTGAGGTACAGCAGGATGTTCACCCGGCGAGCCCAGTTCTCGTGGGTGTGGTGGGTGGAGAAGTCCGCGTGGATGTTCAGGTGCCCGCCGCGGAGCGTCTGGTGCAGGCCGCCGCCGTCCATGGTCCAGTCGGGGATCAGGCCGTCGATGCCGGTCAGCTCGCCGAGCAGGGTCACGAACCGCGGCGAGCAGAGCTCGCGGGCGACGGCCGTCAACGTCGGGCCCCAGGTCTCCGGGTCGGTGTTGGAGTACTTGGTCTCGTTGACGTGGAGGTAGCCGTTCCACCGCTGGTCGCGCATCGGCGGGAACTCCTCGGCTGCCCGCTCGAAGACGTCGGGCACGAGCACGTCGTCCAGCACCAGGTGCGGGAAGGGCTGACCGGCGGCGTACGCCGTCCGCATCCGCGGCAGGTCCGCCTCGAGCCGTCGGTAGTCGACGGTCGTCTCCTGCAGGGTGTTGTCGTCGCTCATCGTGCCTCCGGTCCTGGTCGGGCCTTATGGTGCCAGAGTGCCGCCCGCCGTCCCCATGGTCGTCGACGACCGACCGCCGATGCGCGTCGGCTTGCTCGTGGTCGCCTACAACGCCGCGTCCACGCTCGCCCAGACGCTCGACCGACTGCCGCCGTCGTTCGCGGCCAGCGTCGACCACGTCCTGGTGTGCGACGACGCCAGCCCCGACGAGACCTACGACGTCGCCTTGGGCTACCTCGAGCGGACCCACCTGCCGCTCACGGTCGTCAAGCACCCGGAGAACCTCGGGTACGGCGGCAACCAGAAGGCCGGCTACCACTGGGCCGTCGACCACGGGCTCGACGTGGTCGTGCTGCTGCACGGGGACGGCCAGTACGCCCCCGAGGTGATCGAGTCCGTCGTCGATCCGCTGGTCCGCGGCGAGGCCGACGCAGTCTTCGGCTCCCGGATGATGGAGCGCGGGAAGGCTCGCGCGGGTGGCATGCCGATGTACAAGTACGTCGGCAACCGGATCCTCTCGACGTTCCAGAACAAGGTCACCGGCCTGGAGCTCACCGAGTGGCACAGCGGTTACCGCGCCTACCGCGTGGACGCGCTGACCGACATCGACCTCGACAGCTACACCAACGACTTCGACTTCGACACCGAGATCATCCTGGGGCTGCACGCCGCCGGGAAGAAGATCCTCGAGGTGCCGATCCCGACCTACTACGGCGACGAGATCTGCCACGTGAACGGCCTGAAGTACGCCAAGGACGTGACCGCCGACGTGCTGCGGTTCAAGGCGCGGCGGATGGGCTTCGGCACGGGGCCGTCGGGCCTGGCGGGCCTCTCCGCCACGGACACCGAGGTCTACGAGCTCAAGCCTTCGCCGTACTCCTCTCACGGGGTGCTGCTCGCCTGGACCGCCGCGCACGCGCCCGGCACGACCGTCCTCGACGTCGGCTGCTCCGACGGGCAGTTCGGCGCGCTGGTCCGCGAGCAGGGCCACCGGGTCGACGGGGTCGACCTCGTCAAGCACCAGGGGGTGGGCGAGCGGCTCGACGGCTTCGTCGAGGCCGACATCAGCAACGGCCTGCCCGCCGGCACGGGGACGTACGACGTGATCGTCGCCGGCGACATCCTCGAGCACGTCGTCGACCCCGAGACGCTGCTGAAGGACATCCGCGACCACCTCAACCCCGGTGGCGAGATCCTCGTGTCGGTGCCGAACTTCGGGCACTGGTACCCCCGCGGCAAGGTGGCTCTCGGCCGCTTCGACTACGACCAGCGGGGGCCGCTGGACCACACCCACGTCCGGTTCTTCACCCGCCGCACGTTCGAGCGCCTGGTGAACGCCTGCGGCCTGGTGATCACCGAGCGGGACGTGGTCGGGTCCCCCGTCGACGTCCTCGACCGCGGAGGAGAGTCGTTCGCGTCGAGGGTCGCCCGGGGGGCCGCGAGGGTGGACCGCGCGGCCACCACGGCCTGGCCTACCATGTTCGGCTACCAGTTCCTCTACCGCCTCGAGGCCATCTAGACGCCCGTGTCGGCACGGGCGGCGTGGGCTGGCTGCCCTGGCCGACGACCTGACCCGAACGGGAGCGCGTGAACCCGACCACTCCCAGCCGGCGCGTGGTCGTCGCATCGATCGCCGGGCCTCTCGTCGGCGGGTTGGTGTTCCTGACCGTGCTGATGAACCTCGGCAAGGACCTCGGCCGCCAGGCGGTCGCCCTCGGCTACGCGGCCAACTTCTTCGAGGCGCAGGCCAACGCGTTCCTCGACGGCCACATCGACGTGCCGGGGTTCGTGATGGGCATCGAGGGGTTCGTCATCGACGGACGCACCTTCATGTACTTCGGCCCGTTCCCCGCCCTGCTCCGGATCCCCGTGCTCCAGGTGACCCAGGACTTCGACGGCGAGATGACCGTGGTCTCGATGCTGCTCGCGTGGATCGTCCTCGCCGTGTTCACGACCCGATTGCTGTGGCAGGTACGGACCGCCGTCCTGGGCCCGGACCAGCCCGTCACGACGCAGCACGCAGTGCTCGCCGCGATCTTCCTGGCGGGCGTCACCGGAGGCACCACGGTGACCTTCGACGCGTCCCTCCCCTGGGTCTACCACGAGGTCTACCTGTGGCAGACCGCTCTGGTCGTCGCCGCGGCGTACTGGCTGGTGCGCCTCGGCCTGCGTCCCACCGGGCGTGGGGTCGCCTGGCTCGCCGTGCTGGCCCTGTGCGCCGTGCTCACCCGGACCACGGGCGGGTGGGGCGTCTGCGCCGGCGCCCTGGCCCTGGGCATCTGGATGCTCCGCGGCCGGTCGTTCGCCGGCGCACGCCGGCTCGGACCATGGGTGATCGCCGCGGGGCTGGTGCCCCTGGCCGTCGGTGTCGCCTACAACATGGTGAAGTTCGGCCACCCGTACCTGTTCCCGCTGCAGGACCAGGTGTGGACCACCACCAACCAGCACCGTCGGTTCGCGCTGGAGGCCAACGGCGGCACGATCACCGGCCCGCAGTTCTTCAGCTCGTCGTTCGTGACGTACTTCGACCCGCGTGGCATCCGCTTCGTCGACTACTTCCCCTGGATCACCCTCCCCGGAGGGAACGCCACAGGCACCGGCGCGGCGATCGACCAGTCCTACCGCACCGGCAGCGTGACCGCGTTCATGCCGCTCTGGCTGCTGATGGCCCTCGCGGCGCTCCCGGTCGTCTTCCGCCGTACTCCCGAGGGTCCCGCCGGCCAGGGCATCCGAGCGCTGCGCCCGGCAACACTCGCGGTCGTGTTCATGACCGGCGGCGTGATGGCCTATGGCTACCTCGCCCACCGCTACACCAGCGAGTTCGTGCCCGCCCTGGTGCTGGGCTCGACCATCACGCTCTGGGCGTTGGTGGCCCGGTGGGCTGCTGCGTCCCGGGTGCTGGCCGTCGGGTTGTCGGCCTTGCTGGTGGCCGGCGGCCTGTTCTCGATGGCCACCCAGGCGAGCACCGGGCTCGCCGCGGCGGCCGTGACCTACCGCGGCGAGCCGCTCGTGCGCTTCCTCGGATTCCAGGACGAGCTCAGTGGTGGTCGGGGCAGCTCGTTCGCCGGGCTGATCAGCCACTCCGACCACCTCCCGATCGGCGGGGCCGCCGACGACCTGCACATCCGCGGCGACTGTGACGGGCTGTACCTCAACACCGGGGACCGCTACGAGCCCTGGGTCATGGTCGAGGAGCGCAGCCGCGTGGTCTCGGTCCACCTGCCGCGGCAGGTACCGCGCGAGAGCGTCGACCTGTTCGTGGTCCACGGCAAGGACACCCGCACGGTGTTCCTCCAGACCTTCCGCGACGGCACCGTCCAGGTCGGCATCCGCAACGAGACGGGCGAGTACTACGGCCCGTTGTTCCGGCCGTACCCGGGAGAGGACGTGCGCGTCGGCATGCGCAGCGACCCCACGATCGGCTACCTCGAGGTCAGCTCCACGCCCGGCGGCTTCGTCGGGTACGTGCCCATCCAGGAGTGGTACGCCGACTGGGTCTCGCGGATCGGCACGGTCGACGAGCTGGTTCAGGCCGCGACGACGGTTCCGGGCACCCGGATCCGGCTCGAGCCCGAGGTGGGGCTGACCCCGCCGTTGTGCGCCCGGCTGGCCCGGCACAACGACATCGACCTGAGATGAAGATCCTCTTCCTCTCCTGGCGTGACACCACGCACCCGGACGGCGGTGGTTCCGAGGTGTACGTCGAGCGGGTCGCCGCCGGGCTGGCCGCCCGCGGCCATCACGTCACGGTCCTGTGCGCCGCTCACGCGGAGGCCGCCGACGTGTCGGTGCGCGACGGCTTCCGTATCGTGCGGAGGGGCGGGCGGCTGACGGTCTACCTGCACGGCCTGGCCTACCTGCTCACCCGCACCGGCCGCCGTACGGACGTGGTGGTCGACGTCGTCAACGGTCTCCCCTTCGCAGCCCCGCTGGTGCGGCGACGGGGCCTGGTGGCGCTCGTCCACCACGTGCACCGCGAGCAGTGGCGGATCATCTACCCCGGCCTGGGCGGCCGGATCGGCTGGTTCGTCGAGTCACGGGTGGTGCCGTGGCTCTACCGCGACGTCCCGTTCGTCACCGTCTCCGAGGCCAGCCGACGCGACCTGCTCGCCCTGGGTCTGGCCCACGTCACGGTCGTGCGCAACGGGACACCCGCCCTTGCGGCACCACGGCTCGCCCGGTCGGCGACCCCGCGGCTGTGCGTGCTGTCGCGGCTGGTGCCGCACAAGCGGATCGAGCAGGCCGTCGCGCTCGTGGACGAGCTGCGGGGGCGACGGCCCGGACTGGTGCTCGACCTGGTCGGCGATGGCTGGTGGGCACCCGAGCTGGACGCCGAGATCGCCCGGCGCGGGCTCGGGGACTCGGTGGTCCGGCACGGGCGCGTCGACGAGCAGACGAAGGCCGACCTGCTCGCCCAGGCGTGGCTGATGGTGCTGCCCTCGATCCGGGAAGGCTGGGGCATCGCGGTCCTGGAGGCGGCTGCGCTCGGAGTCCCGACGGTTGCGTACGCCGGCGCGGGAGGTACGTCGGAGTCGGTGCTGCACGACCGGACGGGGGTGCTGGTCGACCACGAGGACGAGCTGGTCGCGGCGGTCGACGGGCTGCTCGGGGATCCCGCGCGGCTGGCGCGCCTCGGTGCGGCGGCGCGCGAACGGGCCGCCACGTTCACGTGGGACGAGGCCTCAGCGCGCCTCGAGACGGTCCTGCGGAAGGCCTACTCGCCGTAGACGAGGGCGGCCTGTTCGGCCGGGTTCTGGTCCGGGCCGGCCGACTGCGACTGCACGAGACCGAACATCACCAGGAAGGCCAGGACCGCGCCGATGAGCGGCGTGACGATCAGGCTGGCGAAGTAGGGCATGCGGTGGCTCCTCCTCACGACTTCGGGCGGTCGCAGCGTAGCAGGACCGGCTACCCGCCAGTCACCTTCTCGCGCCGCCGGCGGCGCAGGGTGCACGCCGCCGCGCCGAGGAGCGCCACGAGTCCGGTGAGGGCCCACAGGACGTCCGCAGCCGCGACTGCTGCAGCGCCTCCGGGCCGAGCTGCAGGCTCCTCGTCCACGCCCGGGACGCGGTACAACGCGACGTCGGCGCCCTCGACCGTGGGCGTGAGGCCGGACGTGTCCAGGTCGGTGGCCCCGGGCTGGTCGCGGTAGACCAGGACCCAGCCGACGCCGAGCTTCGCGAGCGACTGGGCCAGCGGTCCGTCGGGCTCGGCCACCACCGCCCCCACCTCATGGGCCCGGGGATCCTCACCGGCGACCCAGCCAGCGTCGACGACGAGCACGTCGGAGACCACGACGGGATGGCGGGTCCAGCGCGGCAGCGGGTCGGCGGCCGAGACCGGGTTGCCCCAGGCGAACTCGCGGTAGGACGTCCACGGCAGCGTGACCGCGTCGCCAGTGTCCGGCGAGTCGTCGAGGACCGCCACGGCCTCCGCGAGGTCGGTCGGGTAGGTCACGGGCCGGACGACCTCCCAGGTCTGGGCGGCCGCGTCGGGCATGAGCACCAGGGGGACCAGGACGAGGGCTCCGGGAAGCAGCCGACCCAGGTCGGCGTCGCGGCGCCGGAGGGCGGCCTCGGCCCGCGCCGCCGCGCAGCCGGCCGCGGCGACGACAAGGACGACGTACGGCAGCAGCCACTTCTGGCCGTCGCGCAGCAGTCCGGCGCCGGGAACGTGGGCGACGGACCAGCTCAGCGCGTCCGCCCCACCCGGGACGTGGGCGAGGCCGGCGAGGACGATGCCGACCGCGGCCGCCAGGGCCAGGGCCGGCTCGCGCCGGGCCACCTGCAGGCCGCCGGCCGCCAGCACGACGAGGACGAGCACCGTCAGCAGGTGGCCCGGCCAGGACGTCAGCGACCCCGGGACCTGGAACGGGCTCCACACCCCGCCCGTCCCGAGCAGCGTCGCCCACACTCCTCCGGCCCGCTCAGCGCGCGCGGCGAAGGCGTCGACTCCGGTCGCGTCGCTGGTGGCGGGCGCCGTTCCGAGGACTCCGGCGAGCACCCAGGGCACCTGGGCGGCCAGCGTCACGAGCAGCACGAGCGCCGCGCGGCGCGACCGCGCCACCAGCAGCCCGGCGGCGGTGACCAGCACGAGCGCGGCACCACCGGTCGGGGTCAGCGAGCCGAGCCAGGCCCAGGTGACGACGGCGAACCAGGCACTCCGCTCCCCCGCGAGCACCCGCCGCACGGCGGGCAGCAGCCACCAGAGGGCGGCGTACCCGGCCAGCAGCGCCCACTGGCCCAGGGCCAGCCTCTCGACGACGTAGGGGTTCCAGACGGCGGCCACCGCCGCCACGCACCGGGCCCCGGTCGAGACGTCGGGCAGCACGGTCGCCAGCAGGCGGTGCGCACCCCACCCCGCCAGCAGCAGCACGCCGGCCACCGCGACGCGGAAGACCACGGCCCCGTCGAGGACCGTCGTGAGCGCAGCGAGCACGGCGTCGAGCGGGACCGCTCGCGGGAGCGAGGTGCCCATCCCGATGGCGTCGAGGGTCCACGGCGCCCGGGGGGTGAAGACGAGGTCGCGGGCGAGGCCGTGGCCCCCCTCGGTCCACATCGGCCAGGTCAGCGCCAGGGTGACGAGCACGACGAGTCCGTCGGGGAGGACCCGCGAGAACCCACGACCCACGAGCCGACCTCTCTATGCTCACCGCTTGATGAGGGCATTGAACACTGAGGGGAACACTGCAGGTGGCTTCGACGCCGTCTGGTCCCAGGTGGAGCCCGTCGGCGGGTGGCTGACGCGCGACCAGGCGCGTGCCCTGCACGACGCCGTGCTCGCCCTCCCGCCGGGAGGGACGGTGGTCGAGATCGGGTCGCACCAGGGGCGGTCGACGCTCGCCCTCGCGCTCGCCCGCACGGACGCCACCGTGGTCGCGGTCGACCCCTTCGAGGCGGAGGGAATGTTCGGAGGACCGGCGACCCGGGCGGTGTTCGAGGCGAACCTGGAGAGGGCTGGCGTCCGCGGGCGGGTCGAGCACCTTGCCGAGCGCAGCGGAGCCGTGCGGTCCCGCTGGCAGCGCTCCGTCGACCTGGTCTTCGTCGACGGCAAGCACGACGTGCTCAGCACCCTCGGCGACCTCCGGTGGGGGGAGCGGCTGCCGCAGGGCGGCCTGATGCTGGTGCACGACAGCTTCGGCTCGGTCGGCGTGACGCTCGCGCTGCTCCTCCGGGTGGGTCCATCGCGACGGCTGCGCTACGTCGGCCGGGTCGGCAGCCTCGCGACGTTCGAGCGTCGGCGACCGACGTCCGCTGACCGGCTCGCCCTGCTGCGGCCGCTGCCGTGGTTCGGCCGCAACCTGGTCGTGAAGGGGCTCCTGCGGTTGCGGCTGCACGGCGTGGCGCGCCTGCTCGGGCACCACGACCGGGCCGATCCGTACTGACCGTCCGCCGTTAGGCTCCCGCGCGTGACGTCGTCGGCCGGGCCCCCTCGCGGCACCACCGACCTGCGGCACCGACCGGCGGTCGTGGCCGTGGCGATGGGCGGCATGAACCTCGCCCTCTACGTCTTCACAGCGGTGGCGGCGCGCCTGCTCGGCCCGCGGGAGTACGGCGCGTTCGCGTCCCTGATGGCCGTGCTCATCGTGGTGTCCGTGCTCCAGCTCGGCATCCAGGCCACGGCCGCACGCCGGATCTCCGCGGACCCCGAGCACGTGGGGCAGATCGAGCGGGAGACGCTGCGTCTCGCGCTGCGCGCCGCTCTGCTGGTGGGCTGCCTGCTGCTCCTCGCCTCCCCGGCGATCGACCGGCTGCTGCGTCTCGACAGCCTGCTCGCGGCCGGCCTGCTCGCCCTCTGCGCGGTCCCGGTCACGTACCTCGGCGGGCAGCTCGGGGTGCTGCAGGGCGAGCGACGTTGGTGGCCGGTCGCGGTGCTGTACCTCGCGAGCGGCGTCTGCCGGCTGGTCGCCGGCGTCGCCCTGATCCTGTGGCACCCGACGGACGCATCGGCCATGGCGGGTGTCCTGGTCGGCTCGGCGGTGCCGGTCGCGCTCGGCGTCTACGCCCTGCGCCGGACCCGCGACCCGGGGCTGGTCGGCGAGCACCACGGCCGCCGCCCGGTCGCCAGGGAGATGCTGGCGAGCACGCAGACGCTGCTGGCGTTCCTGGTGCTGATGAACTGCGACGTCGTGCTGGCCCGCACCGTCCTCGACGAGCACGACGCCGGGCTGTATGCCGCGGGCCTCATCCTGACGAAGGCGATGCTGTTCCTTCCACAGTTCGTGGTCGTGGTCGCGTTCCCTGCGATGGCCACTGTCCACGAGCGCCAGCGGGCCCTGGTCCGCGGCCTCGCGTTCATCCTCGCTGTCGGGACGGCCGGGGTGCTGGCCTGCGCGCTGCTGCCCGGGCTGGCGCTGGTGTTCGTCGGCGGCGACGAGTACGCGGAGATCCGCGGCCTGTTGTGGCTCTTCGCCGTGCTCGGCACCGTGCTCTGTCTGCTCCAGCTGCTGGTGTACGCCGTTCTCGCGCGCCAGGGCACCCGCACGGTCGTGCTCGTGTGGGTCGCCGTGCTGGTGGTGCTCGCCGTCGGCTCCCAGCAGTCCACCGTGACCTCGCTGCTCACGTCGGTCGTCGTCATCGACTCGGTGCTGTTCGCGGCGCTGCTGCTGCTCAGCCTGCGTCGCCTCGGCGGCCCGGACCGCGCGTCAGCGGTCTGAAGGATCGGCCGGGCGGCCGGCTTGCTGACGAATCGGGGTCAGTGCGCTGCTTCGTGCCAGCTGTGGCCGGTGCCGATGGAGACGTCGAGCGGGACGGCCAGCGACGCGGCGCCACCCATCTGCTCGCGGACCAGGGCCTCGAGCGCCTCGCGTTCGCCGGGGAAGACGTCGAAGACGAGCTCGTCGTGGACCTGGAGCAGCATCCGGGACTGCAGACCCTGCTCGACCAGGCCCGCGTACACGCGGAGCATGGCCACCTTGATCAGGTCGGCGGCGGACCCCTGGATCGGGGCGTTGAGGGCCATCCGCTCGGCCATCTCGCGGCGCTGGCGGTTGTCGGAGGTGAGGTCGGGAAGGTAGCGGCGGCGGCCGAGGATGGTCTCGGTGTAGCCGCTGCGCCGGGCCTCGTCGACCACGCTCGACAGGTAGTCGCGGACACCGCCGAACGTCTCGAAGTACTCGTCCATCAGCACCTGCGCCTCGCTCGGGTGGATGCGCAGCTGCGCGCCGAGCCCGAACGCGGACAGGCCGTAGGCCAGGCCGTAGTTCATCGCCTTGATCTTGGCCCGCTGGCCGGGCGTGACCTCGTCGGCCGGCACGTCGAAGACCCGGGCCGCGGTGGTCGAGTGGAAGTCGCGACCGGACTGGAACGCCTCGATGAGGACGGCGTCCTCGGAGAGGTCGGCCATGATCCGCATCTCGATCTGGCTGTAGTCGGCGGTCATCAGCGACTCGTAGCCGTCGCCCACGATGAACCCCTCGCGGATGCGGCGGCCCTCCTCGGTGCGGATCGGGATGTTCTGGAGGTTGGGGTCGGTCGAGGAGAGCCGGCCGGTCGCGGCGATCAGCTGGTTGAACGTCGTGTGGATGCGGCCGTCGTCGGCCACCGTCTTCAGCAGGCCCTCGATGGTCTGCCGCAGGCGGGCCACGTCGCGGTGGCGCAGCAGCGCCGTCAGGAACTGCCCGCCGGCCGTGTCGGGATCCACCTTGGTGAGCAGCCCGACCAGCGCGTCGGCGTCAGTCGTGTAGCCCGTTTTGGTGCGCTTGGTCTTGGGCATGCCGAGCTCGTCGAACAGCACCCCTTGCAGCTGCTTGGGCGAACCGAGGTTGATCTCCTTGCCGATCGCGGAGTACGCCGCTTCGGCCGCGAGCTTCACCCCGCCGGCGAACTCGGCTTCCAGCGCCTGGAGGTGCTCGATGTCGACGGCGATGCCGGTCTGCTCCATCAGCGCGAGCAGGTCGATCAGCGGCAGCTCGACCTCGGCGAGCAGGCGCGTGCCACCGCGCTCCTCGATCTCGTCGTCGAGCGCGTCGGCGAGGTCGACGACGGCGCGGGCGTGCAGCATCGCGGTGTCGGTGGCGTCGGACGAGACCGCGTCGTCGAGGGCGTCGAACGTCAGCTGCCCGTCGTCGGTGGCTCCCTGCTTGAGCTCACGCTTGAGGTAGCGCAGCGTCAGGTCGGCCAGGTCGTAGGAACGCTGGTCGGGACGGGCGAGGTACGCCGCCAACGCGGTGTCGCTGACCAGCCCTCGCAGCGGCCACCCGCGCGCCGCCAGCGCCAGCATCGGACCCTTCGCGTCGTGCAGCACCTTGGTGCGCGAGGCGTCGGCGAACCAGGTCGTCAACGCCGCGTCGTCCTCGGGCGAGACCTCGCCCGCGTCGACCCAGGCTCCGGTGCCGTCGGCCCCCGCGAACGCCAGGGACCAGACCTCGCCGGTGCCCGAGCCCCACCGACCTTGGACGGTCACGCCCGTGCGGCCGTCGCTCGTGTGCGCGGCCAGCCAGTCGGCCACGTCCCCCTGACCGAGGCGGACGCCGGCGAGCTCGAAGCCCGACTCGTCGATCGGCTCGCTCTGGACGTCCCACGACTCCAGCAGCCGCTCGCGCAGGACCCGGAACTCCAGGGAGTCGAACAACGTGTGCACGAGCTGGCGGTCCCACGACTGTGCCTCCAGGTCGGCGGGGGCCAGGTCGAGGTCGAGGTCGCGGACGAGCTCGTTGAGCTGCCGGTTGCGGATCACGTCGCCGAGGTGCTCACGAAGGGCCTCACCCTTCTTTCCCGTGATCTTGTCGGCGTGGGTGATGACGTTGTCGAGGCCGTCGTACTCCTTGAGCCACCGGGCCGCGAAGCCGGGGCCCACACCCGGGACGCCGGGCAGGTTGTCGGACGTCTCCCCCACGATCGCGGCGAGCTCGGGGTAGCGCCCCGGCGCGACGCCGTACCTCGCCTCGACCGCCTCCGGCGTCATCCGTGCGAGCTCGGAGACGCCGCGCATGGGGTAGAGCACCGTCGACCGCTCGGTGACCAGCTGGAAGGCGTCGCGGTCGCCGGAGAGGATCAGCACGTCGAAGTCGTCGGCGAGGGCCTGGGTGACCAGGGTGGCGATGATGTCGTCGGCCTCGTAGCCCTCCTTGCGCAGGTGCTTGATCCTGAGTGCGTCGAGGACCTCGTCGATCAGCGGCAGCTGGCTGGAGAACTCGTCGGGGGTCTTGTTGCGCTTGGCCTTGTACTCGGCGTACTGCTCGAGGCGGAACGTCTGCCGCGACTTGTCGAAGGCGACCCCGATGTGAGTCGGCTGTTCGTCGCGCAGCACGTTGATGAGCATCGAGGTGAACCCGAAGACCGCGTTGGTGTGCTGACCCGTCGTCGTCGAGAAGTTCTCGACGGGGAGGGCGAAGAAGGCGCGATAGGCCAGCGAGTGACCGTCGAGCAGGAGCAGACGCTTGTTCTGGTCGGGCACCTTCCGACTCTAGTCACGACCACCGACAGCGCGACCGGTCTGGACCGGGGCGCCCGGGAGAGCGCTAGGCGCTCCCGGCTTCCTGACGGCGCATCGAGCGGCGTACGGCGAGCACGTGCGTCAGCTGTCGCGCGGGAACCCGGACGACGGGTGGGCGCTGGGCCATCAGCTTGGCGCGGACGACGGTGGTCGGCGCCAGACGGAGGGTCGCCACCGGGCCGAGGGCGAGCCGTGCCATGAAGCGGTTGCCGTCGCGCGAGCCCGTCGCAGCGGCGGTCGCGAGATGACCCGCGCCGCGCTCCTCGGCCCAGCTGACGGCGGCGTCCATGAGGGCCCGGCCGACACCATGGCGCCGGAACTCCGGGAAGACCTGCGGTGACATGACCTGCACGGACGTGTCCAGGTTGAGCGGGGAGACCGTGGTCAGGCGCAGGTGCACGCCGCCCGCGAGCCGGCCGTCGTACTCCGCCACGACCAGGCGCTGGTCGGGGTCCTTGCTGGCGGCCTCGACGACCCGGACGAGGTCGGCGACGCGCTCGGCCTCGTCGCCGCGCCGCAGCACGTCGACCCAGAGCTCAGACAGGGTCGCGGCGTCGGCAGGCAACGCGTCACGAAGGAAGACCAGCGACCGACTCATCGTTCTGCCTCCAGGGTCAGCAGCCGGACAGCGATTCCGACCCCCGTGGACGCCGTCCTCGGCCGACCCTAGCGGTCCGCGCCCGCCTTGTCCCCGGTCCTGGGGAATCAGCCGAGATCGCCGCTTCGAGGGGGTTCGGGACCTCGCTCCGGGCTCGCCGTGACGGTGATTGACGTAACGGTTCGCTAACGACAGGGTGCGGTGTGCGGTCCCGCAACATTGCCGGTCTACGGTGACCACGCTGACCAACCCCTCGGATCGTGGCAGCGGTGATCCGTGCACCCGAAAGAAAGGTCCCACCCGTGAGTCGTACCAACCCCGTGACCTGGGCCAAGGTCATGGCCGGCACCGCCGTGCTGGCCCTGTCCCTTGCCGCCTGTGGATCCGACGACAGCAGCACGCCGTCGGCCACGGATTCCAACACGCCCTCGGAGTCGGCAGAGCCGACGGAGTCCGAGTCGAGCGCCCCGGCCGAAACCTTCACCAACGACAAGTGCAAGGGCAACCAGGACAGCAGCAACACGCTGCGGGTGGGTGGCATCCTGCCGCTGACCGGCAACCTGGCCTTCCTCGGTCCCCCGGAGATCTCGGGAGTCGGCCTCGCCGTCTCCGAGATCAACGCCGCGGGCACCGACATCACGGCGTGCCACGACATCCAGGACTCCGGTGACTCCACCGACATGTCCGTCAGCTCCGCCTCGGCCCAGACCCTGGTGGCCAGCAAGCCGTCGGTCGTCATCGGTGCGGCGTCGTCGTCGGTCTCCCTGAACGTCGTCGACACCTTCGCCGACAACAAGATCGTCCAGATCTCGCCGGCGAACACCGCCATCGACCTGAGCGGCTACTCCGACTGGTACTTCCGTACCGCTCCCCCGGACACCATCCAGGGTTCGGCGCTCGGCACGCTCATCTCGTCCGACGGCTACCAGAAGATCGCCTTCCTCGTCTTCAACGACACCTACGGCACCGGCCTCCGCAACGCGGTCCAGGCCACCGTCGAGGGTGCCGGCGGCGAGTGCGTCTACGGCTGCAAGGACGAGGGCAACGAGTTCCCGGCCGGTCAGACCACCTTCTCGACCGAGGTCGGCGCCGCCCTGGCGTCCAACCCCGACGCGATCGTGATCCTGGCCTTCGACGAGACCAAGGCCATCGTGCCCGAGCTCAAGGGCCAGGGCTGGGACATGACGAAGACCTACTACTCCGACGGCAACACCGCGGACTACAGCAAGGACTTC
>JAICRP010000043.1 GCA_025966445.1 Nocardioides sp. | reverse complement strand
ACGGCTACTGCCCGATCAACTCGACCGGCGTCTCCTGCCCGGTGGGCCTGTCCGGCGTCTGAAAGAGGACCACCCTCCCCCCACGCCTCGTCGAAGGACCCCGTCCTCCCCGCTCTTCGCAGGCTCAGTTGAAGGACCCCTCCCCGAGCATCTCGCTCATGGAGTCCGGCTACTACGCCTGGGGCGCGTCGATCAGCTCCGGCGACCTGTGGCTGGGCTCCTCCTCACCCTGCCTGGCACCCGGAACCCTGATGACCGTCCCGTAGGAGCTCAGGAGCGATCCGGGAACGGGACTCCGGTGGTGCTGTGGCAGCGGTACCCGTTGGGGTTCTTGTACAGGTACTGCTGGTGGTAGTCCTCGGCGTAGTAGTACGCGGGCTCGCCGTCCTCGACCAGCTTGATCTCGGTGGTGATCGGGTCGAAGCCGCGGCGGGCGAGCTCCTCGCCGTACTCCTTCGTGAGGTCGCGGGCGGTCTGCTCCTGCTCGGGCGTGGTGGCGTAGATGCCGGAGCGGTACTGGGTGCCGACGTCGTTGCCCTGGCGCATTCCCTGGGTCGGGTCGTGCACCTCGAAGAACCGCTTGACGAGGTCGGCGTACGCGACGACCTTCGGGTCGAAGACGACGCGCACGGCCTCGGTGTGGCCGGTCCGTCCCGAGCACACCTCCTCGTACGACGGATGGGCGGTGAAGCCGCCGGCGTAGCCGACCGACGTCGAGTAGACGCCTGGCATCTGCCAGTAGAGCTCCTCGGCACCCCAGAAGCAGCCCAGGCCGAAGATGGCCGCCTCGTACCCCTCGGGGACCTCGTCGGTGACGAGCGGCGCGTCGAGCACCAGGTGCTGCTGCGAGAGGTGGAACGGGCGCTCCGGACGGCCGGCCAGGGCCTCCTCGGGCGTGGGGATCGTGGACTTGCTGCGGCTGAAGAACATGCTGCCTCCTCGGGTGTCGTCAAGATAACCACCGGGCCCGCCCAGACGTTCCGCAGCACACCTGACGGAAGTCTTACGCGCCGGCGATAGCGTGCTGCGGGTGAGTGAACAGACGCACCGGTCCAAGGGCGGCTTCGAGACCCGGGCCATCCACGCCGGCTACGAGCCCGACGCGGCCACCGGGTCGGTGATCCCGCCGATCTACGCGACCTCGACCTACAAGCAGGACGGCGTGGGTGGCCTGCGCGGCGGCTACGAGTACAGCCGCTCCGCCAACCCCACCCGCACCGCCCTCGAGGGCAACATCGCCGCGCTGGAGGAGGGCGAGCGCGGGTTCGCGTTCGCCAGCGGCCTGGCCGCGGAGGACACCGTCATCCGTGCGCTGTGCCGGCCGGGCGACCACGTGGTGCTGCCCGACGACGCGTACGGCGGCACGTTCCGCCTGTTCGACAAGGTCGCGACCCAGTGGGGGCTGCGCCACGACCCCGCCCCGGCCTCCGACCTGGACGCCGTCCGCGCCGCCATCCGGCCCGGCGAGACCCGGCTGGTCTGGGTGGAGACCCCCACCAACCCGCTGCTCAACATCGGCGACATCGAGGCGATCGCGTCGGTGGCCCACGACGCCGGCGCCCTGCTGGTGGTCGACAACACCTTCGCGACGCCGTACCTCCAGACGCCGTTGACCCTCGGCGCGGACGTGGTGCTGCACTCGACGACCAAGTACGCCGGTGGGCACTCCGACGTCGTGGGCGGGGCCGTCGTGGTGCGCGACCTGGAGATCGCCGAGCAGGTGGCCTTCCACCAGAACGCGATGGGCGCGGTGGCCGGGCCCTTCGACGCGTGGCTGGTGCTGCGCGGCCTCAAGACCCTCGGCGTCCGCATGGATCGCCACTGTGACAACGCGGAGCGCGTCGTCGAGCACCTCACCCGTCACGAGGCGGTGTCCCACGTCTACTACCCGGGTCTGCCCGAGCACCCCGGCCACGACGTCGCCGCCCGCCAGATGAAGCGCTTCGGCGGGATCGTCAGCTTCCAGGTGGCCGGCGGTGAGCAGCACGCCGTCGACGTCTGCGGCCGCGCCGAGGTGTTCACCCTGGGGGAGTCGCTCGGTGGCGTCGAGAGCCTGATCGAGCACCCCGGCCGGATGACCCACGCGTCGGTGGCGGGCACGCCCCTCGAGGTACCCGGCGACCTGATCCGGCTCAGCGTCGGCATCGAGACGATCGACGACCTGCTCGGCGACCTCGACCGTGCCCTCGGCTGACCCACCGGCGACGGCGGTCTGCGTCGACTTCGGGTCCACGTTCACCAAGGCGGCGCTGGTCGACCTGGCCGAGGGCCGGATCGTGGCCCAGGCGTCGCACGCGACGACCATCGGGACCGACGTGCTCGACGGGTACGACGCATGCCTCGCCGCCCTGCGCGAGCAGGACGCGCGAGTCGACGGCGCCGAGGTGCTGGCCTGCTCGTCCGCGGGTGGTGGGCTGCGCATCGCCGTGGTCGGCAACGAGGAGCTCGTCACCGCCGAGGCCGGCCGCCGGGTCGCCCTCTCCAGCGGTGGCCGGGTGGTCGAGGTCGTCGCCGCGTCGGGTCGTGGGCCTGACGCAGCGCTGTGGCGCAGCCTGGGACACACGACCCAGCCGGACGTGGTGCTGTTGACGGGCGGGACGGACGGGGGCAACACCCAGGTGATCGTCGACGCGGCCCGCGGCATCGTGGCCGGCGGCTGGAGCGGCCCCGTCGTGGTCGCGGGCAACGTCGACGCCCGGCCCCAAGTCGAGGAGGCCCTGCAGGACAACCCGTACGTCGTCGCCGACAACGTGGTTCCCCGCATCGGCGTGCTCGCCCCGGACTCGGCCCGTGCGGCGATCCGCCAGATGTTCCTGTCCCACGTGATCGGCGGCAAGCACCTCAGCAAGCGCGCCGACTTCACGGCCATGATCGCCGGCGCGACACCCGACGTGGTGCTCACCGGCGTGGAGCTGCTGGCCCGGGGCTGGGGAGACCTACCGGGCGCGGGCGACGTGGTCGTCGTCGACGTGGGCGGCGCCACGACCGACGTGCACTCGGTGGTCGAGCTCGATCCCGAGGAGGCGAACCTCTCGCGTGAGGTCGTCGCCACGACGCCCGTGACCCGGACCGTCGAGGGTGACCTCGGCATGCGCTGGTCGGCCACCTCGACCGTGGACGCCGCCGATCTCGCCGACCTGGATGCGGCCGCCGAGGTCCGGCACGCCGACCCGGGCTTCCTGCCGACGACCGACGCCGAGTACGCCGAGGACGAGGCCATCGCGACCGCGGCCGTCGGCCTCGCCCTCCGCCGGCACGCGGGCCGCAGCCAGGTCGTCGTCGGTCCCGACGGTCGCGTCATCGAGCGCACCGGCAAGGACCTGCGCGAGGTACGTCTCCTCGTCGGGTCCGGCGGGGTGTTGCGGCACGGTCGACCCGGCGTCGCCGAGCGGGTGCTGGGCGGCAGCATCGGCGAGGTCGAGGGCGGTTGGCAGCTGCCGGTACGACCACGGGTCGTGGTGGACCGCGACTACGTGCTGGCGGCGGCCGGCCTGCTGGCGGCGCGCCATCCCGAGGCAGCGCACCTGCTCGTCCAGCGACTGGCCGAGGAGGGCGCCGGGCGCGCCACCCGAACGGAGGACTCCTCGCCGGGAGCCGGGCACTAGCCTGTGCGCGTGGGCAACGGCGCTGACGAGAGACGATCGGAGGCGCCCGAGTACGACGGCTCCGGCGAGCGCCTGACCGAGCGCATCGCCCAACAGTGGCACACGATCTCGCGGGGTCGGACCGACCGGCGTCCCTCGCCCCCCGAGCCGGTCGTGGCCGGGAGCTCGAACTTCTCGCGTGCGCACGTGCCGTGGGGCGTCGACCTGACGGCTGCGTGGGCGTGGCGGTTCCTGGTCATCGCCGCGGCGGCGTACCTGGTCGCGCGGGTCCTCGGGTTCCTGATGGTGATCGTGCTGCCCATCGTGGTGGCGATGTTCATCGCGGCGCTGGTCGAGCCGGTGGTGAGCGCGATGCACCGACGCGGCGTGCCCCGGGGGCTGGCGGCGGGCCTGATGGTCGTCCTGGTGATCGGGGCGATCGTCACCCTGCTCACCGTGGCCGGCAACCAGGTGGCCAACGGCGCCCAGGACCTCGCCGACTCGGTGAGCGAGGGGGTCGCGCAGATCACCGACTGGCTCAAGAACGGTCCGTTGCACGCCAGCGACAGCCAGATCAACGACTACCTCGACCGCGCCCAGGAGGCGATCAGCAACTTCGCCCAGGACGGCGAGATCTTCTCCCGCATCTCGGAGGTGGGCACCGCCGTCGGGCACGTGCTGGCCGGCTTCTTCATCGTGCTGTTCTCGACGTACTTCTTCCTCGCCGACGGCGACCGCATCTGGGCGTGGTTCGTCCGGCTCTCGCCGCGGGCCAGCAGGGTGCTGGTCGACGGCTCCGGTCGGGTCGCCTGGGTCTCCCTCACGCAGTTCGTCCGGGCGACCGTGCTCGTGGCGGCGGCCGACGCGATCGGCGTGATGATCGTCGCCGCCATCCTGGGCGTGCCGTTCGTGATGGCGATCGGCGTGCTGGTCTTCCTGGGTGCCTTCGTCCCGATGGTCGGGGCGTTCGTCGCCGGCACCGTCGCCGTCCTCGTGGCGCTGGTCGACCAGGGCCCGGTCACGGCGCTGCTCATGCTCGGCGGCGTCATCCTGGTGCAGCAGATCGAGGGCCACGTCCTCCAGCCGTTCCTGATGGGCCGCTTCGTCTCGGTCCACCCACTCGGCGTGATCGTCGCCATCGGCGTCGGCGTGGTGGTCGCGGGGATCCCCGGCGCCCTGGTCGCCGTGCCCCTGGCCGCGACCGTCAACGCGGTCGCCCAGCACCTGGCGGCGAACACCAGACCGGGGGACGATCCGGAGAGACAGCTCGAGAAGGACTATGCCGCCGACGGCGAGCAGCCGCCGGCGGAGGAACCGGGGGACGCGCCGCCGCCCGAGCCCGAGGACCGCGACCCGTCGTACGGGAACCGGCGCGGCACGGACCCGGCCGAGTCGCCCGACGAAGGAGGGACCCCGTGACGGTGACCGTGACGTTGGCCGACATCGAGGCCGCTCGCGACGTCCTGGACGGCGTGACCGTCGTGACGCCCATGCAGACCTCGCGGTGGCTGTCCACCGCCGCCGGCGGCAACGTGCACCTCAAGCTCGAGAACCTCCAGCGCACCGGCTCGTTCAAGACCCGCGGCGCCTACCTCCGCATCTCCCGGCTGTCGGAGGCCGAGCGTGCGAACGGCGTCGTCGCCGCGTCCGCCGGCAACCACGCGCAGGGCGTGGCCCTGTCGGCCAGCCTGCTCGGGATCAAGTCCACGGTCTTCATGCCCGAGGGTGCGCCGATCCCCAAGGTCCGCGCGACGGAGGCGTACGGCGCCGACATCGTCTTCCACGGCCAGTACCTCGACCAGGCCCTCGTCGCGGCGCAGGCGTTCGCGCAGGAGACCGGGGCGGTGCTGATCCACCCCTTCGACCACGTCGACATCGTGACCGGGCAGGGCACCTGCGGCCTCGAGATCATCGAGCAGGTGCCCGACGTCAAGACCGTCGTGGTGCCGACAGGAGGCGGCGGGCTGCTCGCGGGCATCGCCATCGCCGTCAAGACCCTCAAGCCCGACGTGCGCGTGGTCGGCGTCCAGGCGGCCGGCGCGGCTGCCTACCCCAAGTCCCTCGCCGACGGGCACCCGGTGGCCCTCGAGCACATGCGCACCATCGCCGACGGCATCGCCGTCGGCTGCCCGGGCCAGGTCACGTTCGACGCCGTGCAGGAGTACGTCGACGACATCGTCACGGTGTCCGAGGACTCACTGTCGCGCGCGGTGCTGTCGATCGCCGAGCGGGCCAAGCAGGTCGTCGAGCCCGCAGGCGCGGCCGGTGTCGCCGCCATGCTCGACGACCCGACCCGCTTCGAGACGCCCGCGGTGGTGGTGCTCAGCGGCGGGAACATCGACCCCCTGCTCCTCGGCAAGGTGATCCGCCAGGGCATGGCCGCCGCCGGCCGCTACCTCGGCCTGCGCGTGCACATCCCCGACCTGCCCGGCGGACTCGCGGCGATGCTCACCGAGCTCGCCGACAGCGGCGCCAACGTGATCGAGGTCGTCCACGAGCGCATCTCACCCACCCTGCACCTCAACGAGGTGGAGGTCCTGGTGCAGCTCGAGACCCGCGGCCCCCAGCACTCCGACCTGGTGGTGCGCAAGCTGCGCGACCGCGGGTACGAGGTCTTCAGCTGAGCCTCGCCGCTGGTCGAGGAGGGCGCGCAGCGACCGTCACGTTCAGCCCTGGTACGGCGTTGCCGCCACGACCTCGACCTTGAGCTCCTTGCCGGTGGGGGCCGTGTAGCTGACCTTGTCGCCCACCTTGGCGCCGAGGATGGCGGCGCCCAGCGGGGACTCGGGGGAGAACACGTCGATCTTGCCGTCCTCGAGGGCCTTGTTGCCCAGCAGGAACTCGGCCGTGTCGTCGTCGCCGACGAACTTGTAGGTGACCTTCATGCCCGGCTCGACGATGCCGTCGTCCGCGGGGGTCTCGCCGACCTCCGCCCGACGCATCATGTCCTCCAGCTGACGGATGCGGGCCTCGACCTTGCCCTGCTCGTCCTTGGCGGCGTGGTAGCCGCCGTTCTCCTTGAGGTCACCCTCGTCGCGGGCCGCGCTGATGCGCTCGATGATCTCCTGGCGTACGGGGCCACGAAGGTTGTCCAGCTCGGCCTGCAGCTTGTCGTAGGCCTCCTGGGTCAGCCAGATCTTGTCCTGGACGGGCTGCGTCATCGGGTCACTCCTGTGTGCGGGGGTACGGCGCGGTGCCGGGCCCACGGTCGAGCCCCGGTCGGGGCATGGTCCTTCGGTCTCGGGTCCGAACCGAATGGGCGAATCCTGGATGACGGTCAGCCGCCGGCGGCTGCACAACCGGTTGCGTCGTGCCGTCACGGGGCAGCCACGGGATGGTTCGGAACGCCCAGGTTAGCAAAGTGAGGCGGGAAAGACCCGTCGGACCACCAACCACCGAGCCAACCGTCAGCGAGGTCGACGCTGGTCGGGGGTGGTGCAGCCGACCGACTCGACGGCGGTCGCGCGGCGCTCGGTGCGTACCTCGACCTCGTTGCGGCCGTCCTCCGGGACGAAGCTCGCCTCACCCACGACGGTGTGGTCGGCCGCGATCGCGCGGACCTGGCAGGTCGCGTGGAGGTCCTCGCCGTCGCCCCGCAGCACGACGTCGACCTGCGCGGTGATCGCGTGGTCGTCGACGACCTCCCACCCGACGATCTCCGAGCTCACCTCGGGGGAGGCGTGGAACAGCGTCGACCACGCCAGCCACGTCACCGCGAGCAGGCCGAGGATCCCGGACCCGACGAGCACCGCCGTACGGCGCCAGGGCGCGGGCCGCCCGTAGCGGTCGGCCAGCGTGCGGGAGCCGTCGGTCACGGTCCCTAGACTCCCATCCGTGACCAATGCTCCCCGCAATGGACTGCGACTCATGCACGTGCACGCCCACCCAGACGACGAGTCGAGCAAGGGTGCGGCGACGACGGCGATGTACGTCGCCCAGGGCGTCGACGTGCACGTGGTGACCTGCACGGGCGGCGAGCGTGGCTCGATCCTCAACCCGAAGATGGACCGGCCCGAGATCCTGGCCAACATCAGCGAGGTCCGCCGCCAGGAGATGGAGCGCGCGCGCGACATCCTCGGCGTCACCCAGGACTGGCTGGGCTTCGTCGACTCCGGCTTCCCGGAGGGAGACCCGGTGCCGCCGCTGCCGGAGGGGTGCTTCGCGCTGGTCCCGCTCGAGGAGTCGGCCGAGCGCCTGGTCCGGTTGATGCGCTCGTTCCGGCCGCACGTCGTGACGACCTACGACGAGAAGGGCGGCTACCCACACCCCGACCACGTCCGCTGCCACGAGGTGTCGGTGGCGGCGTTCGAGGCTGCCGGGGACCCGGAGCGCTATCCGGACGCGGGCGAGCCGTGGCAGCCGCTGAAGCTCTACTACTCCCACAACTGGAACCGCCCCAAGATGGTGGCGATCCACGAGGCGATGCTCGAGCACGGGCTCGAGTCCCCGTACGCCGACCGCCTCGGGGACTGGAAGCCCGACCCCGAGTGGGACGCCCGGGTGACGACCCGGATCCCGTGCGGTGACTACTTCGGCGTGCGCGACCAGGCGTTGCTGGCGCACGCCACCCAGATCGACCCGGACGGCCCGTGGTTCGTGATCCCGCGCGAGATCCAGCAGAAGGTGTGGGGCACCGAGGACTACGAGCTGGTCACCAGCCACGTCGAGACGACGATCCCCGAGGACGACCTCTTCGCGGGCGTCACCCCCGACGCCTGATCCGCCCGTCGGCGAGGGACAATGGAGCCATGGCACTTCCGTGGTCCGTCGCGCTCCTCCCGTTCGCCGACGGCAGCAACCCCGACCCGGTGCCCGCCGAGAACGACGTCACCGCCGGCTGGACCGCCCTGCTCGTCTTCGTCGGCCTGATCATCGCCGTCGTCGTGCTGGGCGCCAGCCTCGCCAAGCAGCTGCGCAAGGCGCGGGCCGCCCGCGACGCCGGCGTGTACGGCGACCCGCCGGTCGCCGCACACGACGAGGCCGACGTCAGTCCTGAGCCGCCCTCCGCTGCTCCTCGGTGAACTCCGAGAGGGCGGCGGCGGCCGGTGCCGGCATGCCCCCGGCGCGGGCCTGGCGGTACGACGACACGTTCGCCGCCGTGGCGGCCATCGCCTGCTTGACCTTGCCGCGGCCGTAGGTGACCGAGTGGCCCGCGCTCACGCCGATGCTCATCCCCACCTCGACCGCGTCCTGGTCTGCGCCGAGGTACAGGAACTGCCACTGGTAGTCGCGGGTCTGCGTCTCGATGAGCTGCTTGACCTGCGGGTGGCTCCACTCGCGGCTGGCGTTCTCCAGGCCGTCGGTCATGATCCCGACGATCACCGTGCCGGGGCGCTGGTCCTCGGGCAGGGCGGCGAGCCGCTGGCCGGCGTCGAGGACGATGCGGGCCACGGAGTCGAGCAGGGCCGTGGTGCCGCGCGGCTGCAGCACCAGTGACGGGACGTCGGCGATCGGGCAGTCGGCGTACACCTCCTCGTAGGCGTCGTCGAACTGCGCCAGCGTCACCCGGCACTCGCCAGGGGTCTCGCGCTGCTCGGCGATGAAGGCGTCGAAGCCGCCGACGGTGTCCTCGACGATCGAGTTCATCGATCCGGAGCGGTCGAGCAGGAAGTAGAGGTGCGTGAGGTTCGGGTTCGTCATGGCGGTCTCCTTCTAGGTGGTGGGACGGCGCGGCCGGAACCGCATGGGGGCTGGTGGGACCGCGCCCGGGGGCAACGGCTGGTGGCGGCCCTGCTCGACGTCGTACCGCGCACGCTCGACGCCCGCGGCCGTCACCCGGCCCTCCTCGGACTGGTACGCCGCGAGGGTGCGCGTGCGGGCCAGCCGCGGGCCGACGGCGTTCTCGCTGAGGCCGGCCAGTGCACCGGCTCCTCGCAGGGTCTCGCCCTCGACCACCGCGGCCGCCATGGCCTCGTCGATCGCGGCCGTCAGCAGCTCCTGCGCCTCGCGGAGCCGGGGAAGCGCGGTCGCTGGGTCGCCGAGGTCGACGCCCTCCAACGCCTCACGTGCGCGCTGGACGGCCGTGCCGGTCGGGTCGGGTGCGGTGCTCATGTCTCGAGAGTACCGCAGTAACTGCGGCGACTCAAGGATTGCGATGGCAGGACTACCCCGGCCCGGGGCTCAGTCGGCCTCGAGGACGACCAGGCAGTCGTACGCCGTCGCGTCGCCGACCTGGCGCTCCACGCGCTCGGCGCGGATGACGTCGAACGGCTCGCCGGTGAGGTCGATCAGCACGTCCTCGGCGGTCATCAGGACCGACGGGTCCTGCGGGCCGCCGGTGCCATCGGTGAGGTTGGTGCTGTCGTGGGCGACCCACACCAGCCGACCGCCGGGCTGGAGGGCCGCGAAGGCGCGCAGCACGGCTTCGCGGCGTTCGGCCTCGACGAGCTGGAGGTACGCCACGACGACCAGGTCGTGGTCGTCGGGCCACTCCGTGCGCGTCGCGTCGGCGAGCACCCAGGCGATCCGGTCGGTCACGCCGGCGTGCTCCGCGAGCCGGCGACCCTTGTCCAGACCGACCTGCGAGAAGTCGCCGGCCGTGACGGTCCAACCGCGCTGGGCCAGCCAGATCGCGTTGCGGCCCTCGCCGGCGGCGACATCCAGCGCCCGGCCGGGCGACAGGTCCGCGCACGTCTCGGCCACGAACTGGTTGGGCTCGGCCGACCAGACGAGCTCGGACGCGGCGTACCGCTCGTCCCAGCCCGCCGCGTCCATGCCCTCAGTCTGGCAGTCCCGTCGTGAGGGCGACCGTCACGAGCTCGAGGAGCCCTGGTCGTCCCGGTCGTCCGCGCTGTCACCGTCGTCGGCGCTCGGGTCGAACCCATCCTGCCTGTCGTGCCCGCCGGTGCCGCCCTGGAACCCGGGCGGCTGCTGGCCGTTGTTCGGGAAGCCGTGGCCGGGCCCGCCGTTGGGACCGAACCCGGTCCGCCCGACGCCGGCGTCCCGGTCGTCGCCCGCCGTCGCGTGCCCGAGGGCGAACCCTCCGGCGCCGGCGATCAGGGCGACCCCGACCGCACCACCGGCGAGCAACAGGCGGCCGCGGTTGCGGTTCGGCGGCGACGCGGGGGCGTACGACGGGGTGGGCGCCGGCGGCGGGACGGGCGGAGTCGGCGGGGGAGCCGCGGCCGGGGTGTTCGGGTCCGCCGGCTGCTCCCATCGGGAGCCGCCCGCGGTCTGGGTCTCGTCGTTGCTCATGGAGCCAGCGTCGCGACGGGCGCTGAGCGGAGACGTGGCGACGGCTGTGAGGGGGCTGTGGGTCAGTCGTCGTCTGCGGTCGCCGTGACCCGCCGCACGGCCAGCCGGGTGACGCGATGGCCGGTCATCTCCACCACCTCGAGCTCCGCCTCGCCGGCGTCGACCACCTCGACGACGTCGCCCACCTCGGGGATCCGGCCGAGCCGGGCGATGACGTACCCCGCGACGGTCTCGTACGCGCCGTCCTCGAGGTCGATGCCGGTCTGCTCGGCGAAGTCCTCCAGGCGCAGGGCCCCATCGACCCCGGCCTCGCCGTCCGCGGGCGGTACGGCCTGCGCGGCGTCGTACTCGTCGCGGATGTCGCCGACCAGCTCCTCGACGAGGTCCTCGAGGGTCACGATGCCGTCGGTGCCGCCGTACTCGTCGACGACGACTGCCAGGTGGGTGCCCTCCTGCCGCATCGTGGACACCGAGGGCAGCACCCGGTTGGTCGCCGGGAGTCGCAGCACGTCACGGCGGACGTCGCGCACGCGGCGGCGGTCGCCCGCGCCGACGTCGAGCAGGTCGCGCACGTGCAGGAAGCCGACCACGTCGTCGAAGCCGTCACCGATCACCGGGTAACGCGAGTAGGGGAGCCCTTGCACGCGCGGCGCCGCCTCCGTCAGTGGCAACTCCGCCTCGAGGAACACGACGTCGCCGCGCGGCCGCATCACTTCCTTGAGCGTCGTCTGCGACGCGTTGAACACGTCCTGGACGATCTTCCGCTCCTGCTCGCCGAGGCCCTCGTGCGTCGAGACGAGGTCGCGCAGCTCCTCGTCCGAGAGCTCCTCGCCGGTGGCGTGCGGGTCGCCGCCGACCAGCCGGACGACCGCGTTGGTCGAGGCGGACAGCAGCCAGATGACCGGCCGCACGGCGTGCGCGAACCGGTCGAGCGGCGGCGCGACCGCCAGCGAGAGGCCGGCCGATCGTTGGAGGGCCAGCCGCTTGGGCACGAGCTCGCCGAGGACCAGCGAGAGGTACGCGATGAGCAGCGTCATCATGACCAGGGCGGTGGCGTCAGCCGCACCCCCGGGCAGGCCCAGCCGTTCGAGGTACGGCGCAAGGTCGGGCGCGAGGGTCGACCCGCCGTACGCCGCGGAGAAGAACCCGGCGACCGTGACCCCGATCTGGACGGCCGCCAGGAAGCGGTTGGGGTCGCGCGCCACCGCGGCCACCTTGGCGCCGCGCGCGCTGGTCCGTTCGAGGTGGGTCAGCTGGCTGTCACGCAGGGAGACCAGGGCGATCTCGGTCGCGGCGAACACGCCGCCGACCAGCACGAAGAGCACGACCAGTCCGAGATTCAGGAGGGTCTGGCTGTCCATCAGGTCCTCGACGGTAGCGAGTCCGCCAAGCCCGGTCAGGCGACGTCCGCCTCCATCGCGGCCACGAAGTCGCGCTTGACGCTGCGCCACGCCTCGTCGGTCATCGTCCGCCGCCAGTACGGCGAGCAGGACATGTCGGCCCGGGTCAGGCCACGCTCGGTCAGCAGGTGCCGGCGGACGCGGCGGATCTCCTCGGCCTCACCGTGCACGAAGGCGTGCACGCGGCCGGGTGGGAACTCGACGTCGGACACCGCATCGGCCAGCGCGTCGACGTCGTCGGCCGAACCCGTGCGGTGCAGCCAACGCACGTCCAGGTCACCGGCGGAGGACAGGGGGATCTCGTGCTCGGGCCCGTCGCACACGAGGCGCACCACGACCGGGCGGCCGGCGGGCACCGCCTCGAGGGACGCGGCGATCGCCGGCAGTGCCGACTCGTCGCCCACCATCAGGTGCCAGTCGGCTCCGGGGTCGGGACGGTAGCCGCTGCCGGGCCCCTCGAAGACGAGCGTGTCGCCCGGCGCAGTCCCAGCGGCCCACGGGCCGGCGACGCCCTCGTCGCCGTGCACCACGAAGTCGAGGGTCAGCAGGCCTGACCGCGCGTCCCAGGACCGCACGGTGTAGCGGCGGCGGACGGGCAAGTACTCCTCCGGGTGCTCGTCACGGACGGCCTTGGGCTCGAACACCGGTCCGTACGGCGCCCCCGCCGGCGGGATCGCGACGTTCACGTAGGTGTCGGTGTCGTCCGGCACGACGAGGCCGGTCAGCCCCGGCCCGCCGAGCACGATGCGCACCAGCCCGGGTGTCAGCCACTCACGGGTCTCGACCTGTCCATGCCATGCCATGAAGTAAGGCTAGCCTTACCTGGAAGGTTGGCCCGCATCGCCGACTAGCGTGAAGACGTGCCGAACCGCCTGGCGTCCGCGACGTCGCCGTACCTCCTCCAGCACGCCGACAACCCGGTCGACTGGTGGGAGTGGGGCGAGGACGCCTTCGCGGCGGCGCGCGAGCGCGGGGTGCCGGTCCTGCTGAGCGTCGGCTACTCCGCCTGTCACTGGTGCCACGTGATGGCGCACGAGTCGTTCGAGGACGACGCGACCGCGGCGTA
This sequence comes from Nocardioides sp., assembly GCA_025966445.1. Taxonomy (GTDB): domain Bacteria; phylum Actinomycetota; class Actinomycetes; order Propionibacteriales; family Nocardioidaceae; genus Nocardioides. The sequence goes on along the minus strand of JAICRP010000043.1, from coordinate 3,681 downwards.
CCTCAACGAGCACTACGTGAGCGTCAAGGTCGACCGCGAGGAGCGGCCCGACGTCGACGCGATCTACATGCAGGCGACCACCGCGATGACCGGCCACGGTGGCTGGCCGATGACCGTCGTGCTCGACCACGACGGCAACCCCTTCTTCGCGGGCACGTACTTCCCCGACCGGGCGCGCGGCGGCATGCCGGCGTTCCGCCAGGTCCTGGAGGCGGTGCACGAGGCCTGGACGGCCCGGCCCGACGACGTACGCCGAGTGGCCGCGGACCTGCGCGACCACCTGCAGCGCCCCGGCTCTGTCGCGGTGTCCGGAGGTACGTCCGCAGTCATCGACACCGCGGTCCTCGACGCGGCCGTGACCCGGCTGTGGACCGAGCGCGACGAGCTGCACGGGGGCTTCGGGGGTGCGCCGAAGTTCCCGCCGTCGATGGTGCTCGAGGCGCTGCTGCGCCACGGATGGCGGACCGGTTCCCCGCAGGCGCGGGCGCTGGTGGACGCGACCTGTGAGGCGATGGCCCGCGGTGGGATGTACGACCAGCTGGGCGGCGGCTTTGCGAGGTACGCGGTCGACCGGACGTGGGTGGTGCCGCACTTCGAGAAGATGCTCTACGACAACGCGCTGCTGCTGGGCGTCTACGCCCGCTGGGGAACCCCGCTGGGGAGGCGGGTCGCTGCGGAGACGGCGGACTTCCTGGTCCGCGAGCTGGGCACCGCGGAGGGCGGCCTGGCCGCCGCGCTCGACGCCGACTCCGAGGGCGAGGAAGGACGCTTCTACGTCTGGACGCCGGCCCAGCTGACCGCCGCGCTCGGTGACGACGACGGCTCGTGGGCCGCGGACATGTTCGAGGTGACCGCCTCCGGCACCTTCGAGCACGGCGCCTCGACCCTCCAGCTGCTGACCGAGCCGGCGGACTCCGAGCGGTTGGCCGACGTCCGCGAGCGGCTGCTCGCGGCGCGAGCCGGCCGGGTACGGCCGGCCCGCGACGACAAGGTCGTCGCCGCCTGGAACGGTCTCGCGATCGTCGCGCTCGTCGATGCCGGCCGTCTGCTCGGCCGCGAGGACCTGGTCGACACTGCGGTTCGGGCAGGCACGCTCCTGGCCGAGCTGCACCTGCGCGAGGACGGCTCGCTGCTCCGGGTCTCCCGCGACGGACTCGCCGGTCGGCACCGCGGCGTGCTGGAGGACCACGGCTGCGTGGCGCACGGCTTCGCGGCGCTTGCCGGCGCGACGGGCGACGTGGCGTGGCTCGACCGGGCGCGGCTCGTCCTCGACCACGCGCTGGAGAAGTTCCGCGCCGAGGACGGCGGCTTCTACGACACGTCGGCTGACGCCGAGGCGCTGGTCAGCCGGCCGCGGGACCCGTCCGACGGCGCCAGCCCGTCGGGGCTCTCGGCCCTGGTGAACGCGCTGGTGGTCGCCGCCGCGCTGACCGGTGAGGGCCGCTACCGCGAGGCCGCCGAGGAGGCGCTCGGCACCGTCGCCGCCCTCGCGGTGCAGGCGCCTCGGTTCACCGGCTGGTCGCTGGCGGCGGCCGAGGCGATGGCGGCCGGCCCGCTCGAGGTCGCGGTGGTGGGTCCCGCCGGGCCGGCCCGCGACGAGCTGGAGAAGATCGCGCGTGGAGCTCCGGGCGTCACGGTCGTGGTGGCCGAGACGGGGGACGGCGGCATCCCGTTGCTGCAGGCGCGGGGGCCGGTCGGCGGTGACCCCGCGGCGTACGTGTGTCGCGAGATGGTGTGCGAGCGGCCGGTGACGACCGCCACCGAGCTGACCGCCCTGCTGGCGGGCGGCGCCGGGCTCAGTCCACCCCGAGCTGGGCCAGCAGCCGGGCGCTGAAGGTGTCGCGCGGCAGGTCCGCGGTGAGCAGGCCGATGCCCGTGTGGAAGGCGACGCCGACGAGCGCGACGGCAGCTGCGCCCACGGCCAGCCGCTGCCACACGCGCGGCCCGGCGTCGCGAGCGGTGGTCACCCGGTCGTGCGTGCGCTCCAGCCAGCGCACGAAGACGGTGGAGACGAGCGTGCTCACGACGCTGGCCACCACGGCGCCGATGACGGTGCCGACCAGGCCCAGGCGGGTGCTGAGCACGGTGGCGGTTGCGGCGGCCACGGCGCCGGCCAGGACGGCGGGGTAGGTCAGGGAGGGGCGGGTTTCGTCAGACATGTCATGAGAGGGACGAACCGGCCGCCCTCAGGGTTGCCGGTTCGTGGCGTGATGCCAGTCACCGCTGGCTGTAGACCGCTATCGAGATGCCGACGTAGTGGGTCACGAACGCCAGGATCGTCAGCGTGTGGAAGATCTCGTGGAAGCCGAACCAGCGCGGCCACGGGTTCGGCCGCTTGATGCTGTAGACGACGCCGCCGACCGTGTAGAGCGCCCCGCCGGCCGCGATCAGCACGAGGACGGCGGTGCCGATCCCGACGCCGAGGCGGTTCGAGCCCGCGGCGAAGGACGGGATGTAGAACACCGCGGCCCAGCCCATCCCGATGTAGATCGGCATGTAGAGCCACTTGGGCGCACCGATCCAGAACACCTTGAACAGCACGCCGAGCACCGCCACCGACCAGATGATGGTGAGCAGGACCACCCGCTCGCCGCCGTCGAGGAGCACCACCGCGAACGGCGTGTAGGAGCCGGCGATGAGCAGGAAGATGTTGGCGTGGTCGAAGCGCCGCAGGAAGCCGTGCATCCGCGGGGACCAGTGACCGCGGTGGTAGACGGCCGAGACGGTGAAGAGCAGCAGCGCGGAGACGGCGTACACGCTCGAACCGACGCGGGTCGACGCGGTCGGCGACAGCGCGATCAGCACGATGCCGGCGGCGAGGGTGAGCGGCGCGGAGGCGAGGTGCAGCCAGCCGCGGAGATGCGGCTTGACCTCGGCGACGGTCTCGACCAGCGAGTCGACCAGCGACTCCCGAGCGCCGCGTAGCGCGTCGTTCATGTTCGTTGAAGTTAGCATCGGCACCGTGGACGAGTGGAAGGAACGTGTCAGACGGCTCCTCTACCCGGCGTACGAGGCCCGGATGCTCCACGCTCTCCCCAAGGACAAGCTGCCCAAGCACATCGGCGTGATGCTCGACGGCAACCGCCGCTGGGCGAAGGCGGTGGGCGGCGACTCGGCGCACGGGTACCGCGCCGGGGCGGCCAACATCGAGCCGCTGCTCGAGTGGTGCGACGAGGTCGGCGTCGAGGTGGTCACCCTCTGGCTGCTCTCGACCGACAACGTCAACCGGCCGTCCGAGCAGCTCGCGGGGCTGCTGGCCATCATCGAGGGTGCCGTCACCGGCCTGGCGGACCAGCAGCGCTGGCGTCTGCACCCGGTGGGCGCCCTCGACGTCCTGCCCGCCGCCACCGCGCAGGTGCTCAAGGACGCCGAGGACCGCACCCGCCACGTCGAGGGGATGCTGGTCAACATCGCCGTGGGGTACGGCGGCCGGCGCGAGATCGCCGACGCGGTGCGGTCGCTGCTGCAGGAGCACGCGGAGCGGGGCACCAGCCTCGAGGAGCTCGCCGAGGTCATCGACGTCGAGCACATCGCCGAGCACCTCTACACCAAGGGCCAGCCCGACCCCGACCTGGTGATCCGGACCTCCGGCGAGCAGCGCCTGGGCGGGTTCCTGCTGTGGCAGTCGGCGCAGAGCGAGTTCTACTTCTGCGAGGCATACTGGCCGGACTTCCGCCGGGT
>JAICRP010000124.1 GCA_025966445.1 Nocardioides sp. | reverse complement strand
GCGGCGATGTCGTCGGGCAGGCTGACGACCTCGTACGTCGACCCCAGCACGAACTCGCCCGGATGCAGGATGAACGGCTCGTCCCCCTCCGGCTCGACCTCGCGTGTCAGGTCGGACTGGTCCGCCGCCGGGTCGATGTGGGGGTACCGGTGGTTCTCGAAGACCCGGAAGAACCGGTCGAGGCGCACGTCGATCGACGACGGCTGCAGCATCCCCGGGTCGTACGGCTCCATCCGGATCCGCCCCGCGTCGAGCTCGGTGAGGATGTCGCGGTCGGAGAGCAGCACGAACCGCACCTTATCTAGGGTGGCACCGTGCCATTCCACCGCTACGTCGCCCTCGGCGACTCGTTCGCCGAGGGCGTCGGCGACCCCGACCCCACCGCGTCCAACGGACTTCGCGGCTGGGCCGACCGGGTCGCAGCCGTGCTCGCCCGGCAGACGCCGGACTTCGGCTACGCCAACCTCGCCATCCGCGGCCGCAAGCTCGACGCCGTGATCGCCGAGCAGGTCGAGCCCGCCGTGGCCCTGGCGCCGGACCTGGTCACCATCTACGCCGGCGGCAACGACATCATGCGACCCAAGGTCGACATCGACGCGCTCGTCGAGCGGTACGACGCGGCGCTCGGCAAGCTCGCCGGCACCGGCGCGCACCTGCTCGTGTTCACGGCCTTCGACCCGGGCGGCTCGGCGATCTACCGGCCGCTGCGGGGCCGGTTCGCCCTGTACAACGAGCTGGTCCGCTGGTCGGCCGACCGGCACGGCGCGACGATCGTGGACTTCTGGCGGTTCCGCGAGCTGCGCGACTGGAGGTACTGGGACCGCGACCGCCTGCACCTCGGCCCGGCCGGCCACCAGTTCATGGCCGTCCAGGTCCTCGACGTGCTCGGTGTCCCGCACGGCGTCGACCAGCCCGAGCTGCCGCCCGAGGCCGTGCTGACCCGGGCCGGTCGCTACCGGGCCAACGCCGAGTGGACCCGTACCCACTTCGTGCCCTGGGTGCGGCGACGCGTCACCGGCCGGTCGAGCGGCGACTCGGTGCTTCCCAAGCGACCGGGACTCGCGCCCTGGGACGAGCAGGACTGATCCACCTTCCCCGCCGTCCCGGCCGGGTGCACGATGAACGCACGATGTCGCGCTCGGCCCGCCTGCTGCTGATCGCCGCGGCCTGGGCGCTGCCGGTCGCGTGGGTCCTCGTCGCCCTCTCGGCCGGCCCGTCCGACGGCTCGGTGGTGTGGAGCTCGCCTCTCACGTCGGACCAGCGCTGGGGCGCGCGGCTGGTCGTGCTGGAGACGTACGGCGACACGGCGCTCGAGGTCGGCGACGAGGTCGAGACCATCGGCGGTGTCACGGTGACCGACCTGCTGGCCGGCGAGCGCACCGTCGACCCGGCCGTCGGCGACCAGGTCAGCTACGGCGTCCGCCGCGCCGGCGAGGGGCTTGCCCGTGACCAGGAGATCACGGTGACGCTGGTGCCCTACGCAGCCCCGGAAGCTTTGCGCGAGAACGTCCCGGTCGTGGTGGTGGCCTTGTTGACGGTGCTGGCCGGAAGCGTGGCGTTCTGGCTGCAGCCCCTGGCGATCGCGACCCGCGCGTTCCTCGGCGCCTCGTCCCTGCTGCCCACGGCGCTCACCTCGACTCCCTGGGGACTCGGCGCGGTCGACGTCGCGGGCGCCCGGGGACTCTGGCCCCACGCCGTCGGCGAGATCGCGTGCACCCTCGGCGTCGGGCTGGCGCTGCTGGCGGCGTGCACCCTCCGCGCTCCACGCGGCTGGCTGCGCGCGCGGCCCTGGGTGGCACCCCTGGCGATCCTCGCCCCGTTCGCCGGGTACGCCGTCTGGGTCGGCGTCACCCTGGCGCGTACCGACGCCGGGCCGGAACAGACCCAGGCCCTGCTGTCGATCCTGGCGCCGTCCCTCGTGGTGGCGGTGCCCCTGGCCGCCGCCGTCCTCGCCCTGACCATCAGCCGCGCCCGATCCCGAGAGGTCCGGCTGGCTGCTCGCCTCGCGCTGGTCGCCCTCGTCTCGGGCGTCGCCGTACGGCTGCTGCTCGTCGAGCTCCCGGACCGGGTCGGCGACGGACCGATCCTGCCGTGGGACGTCCTGCTGCTGCTGGTGGCCCCGCCCCTGCTCGCGGGGATCGTGGTCGCGCTGGTCGGCTACCGCCTGGAGGACGTCGAGCCCGTCGTGCGGCGCACGGTGGTGCAGGGCGCGGTCGCGGCCCTGGTCGGCACCGCCTTCGTCGTGGTCGCCAGCGCGGTGGGACGCGCGACGGACGTCCCCGTCGGCGCGATCCTCACCGGCGGTGTCGTGGCGCTTGCCGTGCTGCCCGTGGGCGTGGCCCTGCAGCGTGGCTTCCGGCGCGTGGTGTACGGCGACCACGACCTACGCCGCACCGTGGTCGCCGAGCTGCGCCGGCTCGACGCCACCACCGCCCCGGCCGAGGCGCTCGCCGAGACACTCACCCTCCTCTGCCGACGACTGCAGCTCGCGTACGCCGGTATCGAGACCGACCGCGACGAGGAGCCGCTCCTCGCCTCCGTGGGGGAACGGCAGGGTCGACCCCTCGTGACCGTGGAGCTGCTGGCCGGTGGCACCCGCCTGGGGTCGCTGCACCTCGAGGCGGCGCCGGACCGCGACCCGTTCCGACGCGGCGACCGGGCCCTGCTCGAGGAGGTGGGGGCGCAGGTCGGCGCCGTGGTCCAGGCCGTGCTCGCGAACCGGGAGCTCAAGCGCTCGCGGCAGGAGATCGTCACCGCCCGCGAGGAGGAACGCCGGCGCCTCCGCCGAGACCTCCACGACGGCCTCGGCCCGTCGCTGGCCACCCTGGCCATGCGGCTGGAGTCCGCCGAGGAGCTGATCGCGACCGACCCGGCGCAGGCCACCGCGGCCGTCGCGGGGCTCGCGGACCTGGCCCGCGACGAGATCACCGAGGTGCGCCGACTGGTCGACGGTCTGCGCCCGGCCGCGCTGGACCAGCTCGGCCTGGTCTCCGCCCTGCGGCAGCGCGCCGCCCAGCACGACCTGAGTGCCGGCGAGGACAGCGTCGTCTGGGCGGTCGAGGCCGGGGACGACGTGGAGCCGCTGCCGGCGGCGGTCGAGGTGGCGGCGTACCTGATCGCGCTCGAGGCGGTCAACAACGCGGTGCGCCACAGTGCTGCTCGCGCCTGCACGGTGAGCCTCGTCCGCGACGGCGGCGACCTCCTGGTGCAGGTCAGGGACGACGGGCAGGGTCTGGCCGACGAACGGCCTCCCGGTGTAGGCCTGGTGTCGATGAGGGAGCGCGCCGAGGAGGTGGGGGGCACCTGTGTCGTCACCTCCGACGAGACGGGGACCCTCGTGGACGCCCGGCTGCCGCTCGGTGAGGGAGGGTGAGCGTGGACAAGGTACGGGTGCTGGTGGTCGACGACCACGAGGAGTTCCGGCACAGCCTGGAGTCGCTGCTCGGCGCCATGGACGACGTCGAGGTGGTCGGCCGGGCGGGAGACGGCCGGCGCGCGGCGGAGCTGGCGCTCAGCCTCCAACCCGACGTCGTCGTCATGGACCTGCACATGCCGGAGCTCAACGGCGTGGAGGCCACGGCGCGCATCGTGCAGTCCTCACCGCACATCAGCGTGCTGGTGCTGACGATGATGGAGGACGACGAGTCGGTGTTCGCCGCGGTGCGGGCGGGCGCGCGCGGGTACCTGCTCAAGGGCGCACGCCGCCAGGAGATCCAGCGCGCGATCGAGGCCGTCGGCTCCGGCGAGGTCATCTTCGGGCCGGGGATCGCCGAGCGCGTGATGACGTACTTCCGCCACGTGCGGGCCAGGCCGACGGCCCAGGCCTTCCCCGAGCTCACCGACCGCGAGCGGGTGATCCTCGGCAAGATCGCCGAGGGCCTCGACAACGCCGAGATCGCGCGCGACCTCGGCCTGTCGATCAAGACGGTGCGCAACCACGCCAGCAACGTCTTCGCCAAGCTGCACGTCGCCCACCGGGCGCAAGCGATCGTGCTGGCCCGCGAGGCCGGCATCGAGTCCGGCGAGGTGATCTAGGCGCCCTCGGGGCAGTCCTGGTCGAAACGGGCGTCGGTGCGGACGTCGTCGGCGTACCGCTGGGCGAGTGCGAAGTCCGGGATCACGATGTCACCACCGAGCGGGCTGGTGGCGTAGCTGCCGAGCACGATGCACCCCGACGCCTTCCCCGGGTCGACCGAGGTCAGCGCGTTGAGCAGGCGGTAGAGGTCCAGCGGCGACAGGTTGCCGGTGTCGATGCCGTCGACGGCGTCGAGACCCAGCCGCTCGATGAAGCCCGGCTCGTCGTCGCGTGCACGCAGGCCCTCGAGGAGGCCCAGCAGCAGGTCCTGGTGGTTGCGGGAGCGCTGGAAGTCGCCCCGCGCGAACGTGCGGGTCACTGCGAAGTCCAGCGCCTCCTGGGCGGAGAAGGTGTTCACCCCGCGGTGCACCTGCAGGTCGGAGTCCTCGGCCTGGAACGCGAGCTCGGAGTCGACCTCGACGTCCCCCATGGTGTCCACCATCGCGAGGAATCCGTCGGCGTCGGTCACCAGCACGTAGTCGGGGGCGATCCCGACGAGACGCTCGACGGCGCCCGCAGCCAGCTCCGCGTCGCCCTCTTCGTACGCCGTGTTGATGCGAGCCTCGCCCTCCTCCGGCGACAGCTCGAACCATGAGTCGCGCGGGATCCCGATCGCGGCCGCGTTCCCGCTCCGGAAGTTGATGCCGAGCAGCTGGATGAAGTCCGTCTGTCCCTCGGCGTCCTCACCCAGCACCAGGGTCCAGACGACGCCGTCGGCGAAGTCGTACGCCTCCGCGGGCTGCACCTTCATCAGGCCGATGGTCGTCGGGCGCGGACCCGACCCAGGGACCACGAGCGCCAGCACCAGGACGAGCGGCAGCAGCCGCAACCCGTGGCGGGCGAGTCTCAGCGCGGTCCTCGCCACCGTCATGCGTCCGCCGCCTCCGCCGGGAGCACCTGGTCGTCGGCGCAGCACACGTGGTACCCGATCACCTGCCAGTCGCCATCTGTCCGGCCGAGGGACAGCCGGCCGGTGCGGGCCACCTCGCGGGTGGCGCCACCCTCGAACGTCACGTCGAAGGCCAGGTCGATGAACGCCGAGGCACCGACCGCTTCACCGGGTGGGTTGAAGAACGCCAGGTTGACCTTGAGGCGGGTAGCGCGGACCGCGGTGACGTCCTCCAGCCCGGAAAGTGTGAGGACGGCGAGGTCGCGGCCACCCTCGTCGGCCAGGCCGTCGGAGAAGTCGGCCAGGCCCCGCACGAAGTCCTGGCGCGGGTGGTCGCCGAGGAACCCTTCGACGATGTAGCTCGCCACGACGTCGCCGACCTCGGACTCGAGTCGCGTCCGGGTCTCCTCGTCCATCCCCCGCGCCTTGACCGACACGACCTGGAGGGCGACGTCGGCGGCGGGCTCGTCCGGGTCCGGCGGGCTCGACTCGTCGCCCGAGCAGGCGGCGAAGCCCACCAGCAGCACTGTCACCAGCGCCCCGGTGAGGACACGACGGGCCATGCGCCCCATGATGGCCGATCGGCCGAGGTCCCCGCTCAACTCGCATCGACCGAGTTCACGTCGGGCAGCGGGTAGCGGGCCACCGTGTCGCGGGCCGGGAGCGACCGGCCGACCGGCCCGGCGGCGTACTGCTGCAGGAGGTTGTCGGTCACCGTTCCCACGAACGCGCGGGTGCGGTCGCCGAGGGGGTGCTCGCACCGGTCGACCAGCGCACATCCCCACCGCAGCGTGCCGGCGTTGAAGACGCCGGAGCCGGAGCCGGTTGAGTAGTAGACCGCCTGGGCGCTGGTCGGGACACCGCGGCACGAGTACGGCGAGTGGCTGAGCACCTCCATCGGCCGCGGCGTGCTCCGGTTGAGGTAGACGCGGTCGGCCTCGGGACCGACCAGTCCCTCGAACCGGGCGCCCCGGCGGGCGCCGGTGCCGTCGAAGCCCCACCACGTCGGCGACTCCACGACGAAGGCGGCGTCGACCGGGTAGCACTCGTACATCATCCCGCTCACCGTCTGCTCCGGCTCGGGCGCCGGCACGTCACGGAACCGTGACGTGGCCTCCGCGGGCCGGGTGGCGCGCAGCGGGTCCAGGGCGGCGTCCGACCGGTATCCGGTCTGCAGCCGGCCGTCCAGACGAATCCGCCAGTACATCGTGTTCGCGCCGAGGAAGGCCAGGTTCGTGCCGGCGTCACGGGCGCGCTCGACCGCCGTGCGCATCGCCGGCGTCCAGTACTCGTCGTGACCCATCGACACGTACCCCCGCGCGCCCTCGAGGACGTTCGGGTCCCGGTCGAGGTCCACGTTGGCGTAGTAGCTCAGCGGGATCCCCAGCCGCTCGGCCCGCAGCACCACCGGGAGAGCCGCCGTGCGGTAGTCGTTCGCGCCGGTGGCCAGGTTGTACGGCCGGTCGAAGCTGACGGCCCAGCTGCGCCGGTCGCCCGCCGGGCCGACGTACAGGCTGTAGCCGCCCCACTCGTTGTACGCCTGCCACGTCGTGACGGGAGCGACCAGGGCGACGGTGCCGCGCGCCGACGGCGAGGAGACGATGTACGGCACGGCCGTCTGCCAGCCGGAGCCGGTGACGAGCTTGAGCACGTAGTAGCCCGGCTGCCAACCCTCGGTGTCGATGGTCAGGCTGCGGTGCCAGGGCGCCACCACGGTGCGGGTCTCCACCGGGTCGAGGACGGGGCCCGCCTGGCGCTCGCCCGCGAGGAAGGGCGAGCGCCAGACGAGCGTCCCGGATCCGCCGCGGTACGCGCCGATCCGGAACGCCGACACGCGATACCCCCCAGCGCGTGTCGACACCTTGAGGCCCACCTCGGTGCCTGGAGGGGCGCTGATCTCGGTCGTGTACGCCGAGATGCGCCCGGCGGCCGGCCGGGTGACGCGCCACTCCTCGGTGCCCGTCGGGTCGGGCCGGTCCGTCTGGTCGGCCGCCGGGATGGTCGTCGACGACGACGTCGGTCCCAGCGGCACGGCGATGAACCCACCACCCGTCGGGTCGCCGTCGCCGACCAGCTCGTCGCCTCCCGGGGTCGTCTCGGGCCGGGCCGCGCAGCCCGCCAGCACCAGGACTGCCACCACCGCCACGCACCATCGGGTCCTCATGGCCGCAGCGTGCGTCGACGGGGTGACCCGGCGGATGGGGCCGCGGTCCCGGGTCGGGCGGGAATCTCGCGATCTCGACCCGGTACTATTCCTGCGGCCGGTCCCAGGACCGCCTGCGGATGTAGCTCAGTTGGTAGAGCGCGACCTTCCCAAGGTCGATGTCGCGAGTTCGAGTCTCGTCATCCGCTCCACCCAGCCGCTGGTCGAGGAGGTTGCGCTAGCAACCGTCACGAGGCCCCCGCACCGGACCGCTCTCCTCTCACCGGGTCTCGTGACAGGCGCAGCGCGCCTTCCTCGACCAACGGGACCTCGTGACAGGCGCTGCGCGCCTTCCTCGACAAGCGACGGTCGGGCGACTTGACCCGCCTCGGATCGGAGTGGACAGTGTGACGGGTGTGACTGTCGTCAACTTCTGAGGTCTTCGCCTTGTCCCGTCCTCGCGTGTTCCTGCTCGGCGCTGCCCTGTTGGTGCTGCTGCTCGCCCTGACCCCGCTGATCCCGCGCGGGGAGGAGGGCGACGGGCTGCGGCCGTCCGGGCGCCAGCAGTCGTGGGCCCTCGCCGACGCGCCCGGCGCGGGCCGGGTCACGCCGGAGATGCGCGCCGAGATCGACCGCGTCGTCGACGAGGCCCGGGCGGTCGGGCGCAGCTCGGGCAAGCAGTCACCCGGGGCCCTGGTCGACGACCTCGTCCGCTGCGCCGACCTCGAGGGCCAGACCTACTGTCTCGGCGTGGGCTGGACCGACCGGCCCGAGGCCCAGGTGCAGGCGCGGATGCGGGTGGCGGCCAGGTCGACCCGGGGCCTGACCCGCGAGACCACCGGCGACCTCGACGTCCTCGGCGAGCTGCGCCGTACCGCGTCCCTGTCGCCGGCCGCGCGAGCCCGCGCCGAGCGGGCCGAGCTGGTCATGGCCGCGCGCTCGGTGGCCAAGGTGTGGATGCTCCGGCACGCGATCCAGGGCGTGCCCCTGCCGGCCGACTTCCTCGAACGGCATCCCGAGGCCCGGGCGGTCCCGGTGGCCCGAGGCGGTGGCAACCCGTCGGACGACACCACGGCCCCGCCGTGCGACTGCCCCACGGCCGACCCGGCCACCCCGACCCCGTCGCCGACCGCGACGGCCGCACCCGTGAAGACGATCGCCGACTACCCGACCAAGGGGATCATCCTCGACCCCACGCAGGTCGCCGAACAGGTCCGCAGCTACTGGTGCGGGCCGACCTCGATGCAGATGATCGCCTGGGGCTGGAAGGGCGAGGACCGCGGCCAGGACCACTGGGCGAGCAAGCTCGGCACGACGACGAGCGGCACCTCGATCTACGACATGGTGCGGGTGACCAACGGCAACACGGGGTGGGACCTGCCGAGCCACGCCGGCAAGTACGTCGTGCTCGACGTCGGTGGCTTCACGTTCCAGCAGTGGCTGCTGCTCAACATGAAGCACGTCATCGACTACACGGCGCCGATGATCTACCACCCGATCCTGCTCAAGCAGTTCTACCCGTACCTCGACGACGACGCCTCCGGGCACTACCAGGTCGGCCGCGG
>JAICRP010000199.1 GCA_025966445.1 Nocardioides sp. | reverse complement strand
GCGGCCATGGGCAACCGCTGGCCCGAGGACAACTGGGAGGTGCACTTCCGCGACACCATGCGTGGCGGGAAGATGCTCAACAACTGGCGGATGGCCCAGCTGCACGCCCAGGAGGCCCCCGAGCGGGTCCTCGAGCTCGAGGACTGGGGTGCGCTGTTCGACCGCACCGAGGACGGACTCATCAGCCAGCGCGACTTCGGCGGCCACCGCTACGCCCGCCTCGCCCACGTCGGCGACCGCACCGGCCTCGAGATGATCCGGACGCTCCAGCAACGTGCGGTCCAGATCGGCATCGACGTGTTCATGGAGTGCACGGTCACCGAGCTGCTCCAGGAGGACGACGGGAACGGCGGCGGCCGGATCTCGGGCATCTTCGGCTACTGGCGCGAGACGGGCCGCTTCGTGACCATCGAGGCTCCGTCGGTCATCCTCGCCACCGGCGGCATCGGCAAGGCCTACAAGGTCACGTCGAACTCCTGGGAGTACACCGGTGACGGCCATGCGCTGGCGCTCCGCGCCGGGGCGTCGCTGATCAACATGGAGTTCGTCCAGTTCCACCCGACCGGCATGGTGTGGCCCCCGTCGGTGAAGGGACTGCTGGTCACCGAGTCGGTGCGCGGCGACGGCGGCATCCTCAAGAACTCCGACGGCAAGCGGTTCATGTTCGACTACATCCCCGAGTTCTTCAAGGCGGAGACGGCCGACACCGAGGAGGAGGCCGACCGCTGGTACGAGGACAAGAAGAACAACCGCCGGCCCCCCGAGCTGCTGCCGCGTGACGAGGTCGCCCGGGCGATCAACTCCGAGATCAAGGCCGGCCGCGGCAGCGAGCACGGCGGCATCTACCTCGACATCGCGTCGCGCCGCAGCGCCGACTTCATCCGCAAGCGGCTGCCGTCGATGTACCACCAGTTCAAGGAATTGGCCGACGTCGACATCACCGCCGAGCCGATGGAGATCGGCCCGACCTGCCACTACGTGATGGGCGGGGTCGAGGTCGACGCCGACACCGAGCAGGCCCACGTGGCCGGCCTGTACGCCGTCGGCGAGTGCTCCGGCGGGATGCACGGCTCCAACCGCCTCGGCGGCAACAGCCTGTCGGACCTGCTCGTGTTCGGCCGGCGCGCCGGCGAGGCCGCGGCGGCGTACGTCGCCGGCCTGGACGTGCGACCGGTCGTCTCCGAGGACGACGTCCGCGCCGGCCAGTGGAGCGCCCTCGCGCCCTTCAACGCCAAGGGCGACGACAACCCGTACACGATCCAGCAGGACCTCCAGCAGACGATGAACGACCTGGTCGGCATCATCCGCACCGAGTCCGAGCTGCGGGCGGCGCTGACGGCCATCGAGGGCCTCAAGCAGCGGGCGGCGACGATGAGCATCGAGGGCCACCGGCAGTACAACCCCGGCTGGCACCTGGCCCTCGACCTGCGCAACATGCTGCTGGTCGCGGAGTCGATCGCCAAGGCCGCGCTCGAGCGCCAGGAGTCGCGGGGCGGCCACACCCGCGACGACTTCCCGAAGCCGGACGCCGAGTGGGGCACCAAGAACCTCGTCGTGACCCTGGCGGACGACCGCGAGTCGGTGATGCTGAACCCGCAGCCGCTGCCCCCGATGCCCGACGACCTGCGGAAGTTCTTCGAGTGAGCGAGAGGTACTGAGAAGTGGCCTACACCCTGAAGATGCGGCTGTGGCGCGGCGACAAGTCGGGCGGCGACCTCCAGGACTTCGACGTCGAGGTGGAGAGCGGCGAGGTGGTGCTCGACGCCATCCACCGCGTGCAGGCGACCCAGGCCGGCGACCTTGCCGTGCGCTGGAACTGCAAGGCCGGCAAGTGCGGCTCCTGCTCGGCGGAGGTCAACGGCAAGCCCCGGCTGATGTGCATGTGCCGCCTGTCGGACTACGACGAGTCCGAGACCATCACGGTCACGCCGATGCGCGCGTACCCGGTGATCCGCGACCTCGTCACGGACGTCTCCTTCAACTACAAGAAGGCCCGCCAGCTCCCGGGAGTCGAGCTCGGCCCCCGTGACGCCGACGGCAAGCGCCGGATGATGCAGGAGGACGTCGAGCGCGGCCAGGAGTTCCGCAAGTGCATCGAGTGCTTCCTGTGCCAGAACGTCTGCCACGTCGTCCGTGACCACGAGGAGAACAAGGAAGCGTTCGCCGGTCCGCGGTTCTTCCTGCGCTACGCCGAGCTCGACATGCACCCCCTCGACACCTCGGACCGCCGCGACCGGGCCCAGGAAGCCGCCGGCCTCGGCATGTGCAACATCACCAAGTGCTGCACCGAGGTGTGCCCCGAGGGCATCAAGATCACCGACAACGCGATCATCCCGATGAAGGAACGCGTGGCCGACAAGAAGTTCGACCCGCTGGTCTGGCTCGGCAACAAGATCGGCATCCGCAACAAGGACGACGACGGCCGCACGGTCGTCTGACCTGTCGGACCGTCCGCGCTCGTCGCTAGCGTGACGTCGTGGCTTTTCGCGACGACTTCGACCAGTCGGACCTCGACACCGAGGTCTGGCTCCCGCACTACCTGCCGGCCTGGAGCTCCCGCGAGCAGACCCGGGCGTCGTACCGGCTGGAGGACTCCTGCCTGGTCCTCGACGTGCCGGTCGACCACCCGGTGTGGCCGATCCATCAGCCGCCGCTGCGGGTGTCGGCCGTGCAGTCGGGCAGCTGGTCGGGCCCGGTCGGCTCCGTCTTCGGGCAGCAGCGCTTCGAGGAGGGTCAGCTGGTCCGCGAGGAGCAGCCCCGCTTCGAGGGGTGGCTGCCGTCGTCGGGGCACGTGGAGATCCGCTGCCGGATGACGCTGTCGCCGCGCTCGATGGGCGCGCTGTGGATGTCCGGCTTCGAGGACGACGACGAGCAGCTGCGGTGCGGCGAGCTGTGCGTGGTGGAGATCTTCGGTCGGTCCGTGCAGGACGGGACGTGCGAGGTCGGCATGGGTGTCAAGGCCTTCCGCGACCCCGACCTCACGCAGGACTTCGACGCCCCGAGGCTGCCGATCGACGTCGCGGAGCTCCACACCTACGCCGTCGACTGGGACGCCGACGAGGCGGTCTTCAGCGTCGACGGCGGCGAGGTACGGCGCTGCCCGCGCCCGCCGACGTACCCGCTCCAGCTGATGGTCGCGGTCTACGACTTCCCCGAGTGGTCGGTCGGGGACGACGACCACCTGGTCCCCGAGCTGGTCGTCGACCACATCGCAGGCTGACCGGCCGACCGACGGGGGGTGCGGTCGACCGGCCAGCGATCGGGGGACCCCTGTTTCCTGGCGCGGCACGGGGTACTCCGCCTGGTCGCGACGCGGGACGGGGGCCTGGGTGCGCGACCAGCAGCTGGGTGTGAAGGTCGTGGACACGCCACGACAGCGGTGGTGAGGAGGTACCGAGCCGTCCTCGCCGTAACACCGCGCTCCGGGGTCATCCCCTGGAGATCGACTTCGACTGTGAAAGGGTACGAAGTGCACGGATCCGCACCAAATCCCCGCCGTATGGCGCGGATCACGTCGCGGGATCGTCAGGCCGCGAGGTCGACCGGCGCGCCCAGCAGCGGCACGTACTGCGCCCGCACCAGCTCGTCCAGGGCGACCCGCCACGACCGACCCGTGATGCGGTGGCGGGCGTGGTCCCCGAGGAGCAGGCGCCGAGGGTCGGCGACGACGGCAGCGACGGCGTCGGCGAGGCCGCCGGGCTGCTGCGGGTCGTAGAGGACCCCGGTGCCGAGGTGCTCGACCACGTCGATCGCGCCGCCCGCCCGCGGCGCCACCACGGGGACGCCGCAGGCGGCGGCCTCGCGCAGCGTGTGGGCGCAGGTGGTCCGGGTGCCCGGCTGGACGAGCACGTCGAGGGAGGCGATCGCGACCGCGGCCTGCCGTGGTTTGAGCTGGCCCGTGAGTCGCACGGGCCCCGGGAGCCGGCTGCGCAACCAGGCCTGCTGGGGGCCGTCGCCGATCACGACCAGCCGGGTGCCGGGCACGCGGGCGACCTCGGCGAGGCGACGTACGCCGTGCCGCTTGCGGAGGCTGCCGACGTACCCGACGACGACCTGCGTGAGGTCGCCGTCGGTCCAGGTGCGGCGCAGCGCCTCGTCGCGGCGACCCGGCTGGAAGACCTCGGTGTCCACGCCGGGCGTCCACAGATGCGCCGACAACCCCGCCGCCTCGACGCGGTCGCGCAGCCAGGTCGCGGTGACCGTCAACCGGTCGGCCCGGTCGGCGACCTGTTCCTGCCAACGGGGCGGCGCGAACTCGGCCCGCGCCGACGTCTCGGTGACCACGGTCGGGATGTCCAGGCGCCTGGCCTGCCGCAGGGCGCGGGTGCCCAGGCCCTCGGGCGTGAAGACGTGCACCAGGTCCGGACCGAAGGCGTGCAGCGCCTCGTGGAGCTGGTGGTTGCGGCGCGGGCGGGCGAAGCGGCTGACGCCCACGGCGCCGTACGTCGCCGGGCCGGCGCCGGCGGTGAGGATCCGTACGTCGTGGCCAAGCGCCACGAGGTGGTTCATCACCTGCCGGACCGTGCCCGCAGTCCCCGTGAGCCGCGGGTCGAACGTCTCGGTCACGAGGGCGATCCGCCACGGCCGGTCGTCGTTCACGCCCCGAGCCTCGACGGTCAGCACGTCGGGACGGTGAGGCCGGCCTGAACCCCAGGTGAACGTTCAGCCAGCGGTCGTGACGAGCGCCAGCAGCCGCGCGTGGGTGGCCGCGTCCGCGGCGGCGAGGAGACCGTGCGGCGCCGTGTGCAGCGGCTGGCCGCGGATCCCGGTCACGACACACCCGGCCGCCTCGGCGATGGCGATGGGCGCCGCGAAGTGCACGCTGTCTCGCAGGTCTCCCTCGTGGACGTAGGCCGCCCGACGGCCGGCAGCGAGCCAGGTCATCGCCAGCGTGCTCGAGCCGACCCTCGGGCTGAAGTCGCGCCGGAACGTCGCGTCCGCGAGCAGGTGGAGGGCGTCGCCACTCCGCGGGTGGTCGAGGTCGACGTCGACCAGCAGCGAGACGGGATCCGGCGCGACGGGAGTGTCGGCACCGTCGCGACGTGCGCGGGCGGCGCTGCCGTCGGTCCAGAAGACCTCGCCGCTGATCGGGTCGGCGCTGGCCGCCGCCAGCACCCGGCCGTCCGCGCGGAGCGCCACGTTGACCGCGACGAGCGGCGTGGTGGCGGCGAAGTTGCGGGTGCCGCACAGCGGGTCGACCAGCCACTCGCGGGCCGCGTCGGCCGGGCCGGTGCGGCCGGCCTCCTCGCCGACCATCGCGTCCTCGGGCCGGTGCTCGGCGAGGACCGCGCGGATGGCCTCCTCCGACGCGAGGTCGGCCGACGTCGCGAAGTCCGTGCCCTCCTTGGCGTGACGGCTGACCGGACGGCCGTACCGGCTCCGCACCTCGGCGGCTCCGGCGGTCGCGGCGGCCACGGCGAGCTCGGCGTCGGTGAGGAAGGTCACCGGACCACTCTGCCAGGGGGTGGAGCCAGATATCTCACAGCGTGTGGTCGGTGCTCCGCGCCCGCTCCTAGAGTGCGAGTCATGACCCCGCAGGATCCCCTGGAGGGCGGCTTGGCGGAGCCCACCGAGCTCGAGCCCGACCAGGGCACGCTCGCGCTCGCGTTGCCCGGGCCCGCCGCGACCCGGGCCGACTGGGAGAAGGCCGCCGCGGGGGTGCTGCGCAAGGCGGGCCGGCTCCGCGAGGGCGACCCCGACGACGCCGTGTGGGCCGCGCTCACCCGCGCGACCCTCGACGGGGTCGGGGTCAGCCCGCTCGGTACGCCGGACCTCACCGAGGCGACCGGCGACCACGTCCGCCCCACCTCGCCCGGCGGGCGCGACGTCCGCGTCGAGCTGCGCGGGTCCGACGACGCGCGGCTGAGCGCGGAGGCCCTCGCGGACCTCGCGGGCGGAGCCTCCTCCCTGTGGCTGCACGCCGGACCGGGGACGGATCTCGCCGTCGTCCTCGACGGTGTTCTCCTCGACCTCGCCGCGGTCGTCCTGGACGCGACCGCCGAGCCCGCAGCCCTCGCCGAGCGATTCCTCGCCCACCTCGGCGACACGGTGCCCGCCCCCGGCACCAACCTGGGCGCGCCCGCCGATGCGTCTGACGACGAGCTGGTGGCCGTCGCGCGGCTGGCCCTCGACGCCGGCGTCCTCGGGGTCGTGGTCGACGCCTCCGCCGTCCACGACCGGGGCGCCTCCGAGGCCCAGGAGCTGGGCTGGTCGATCGTTGCCGCGGCCGGAGTCCTGCGCGTGCTGGAGCGTGCTGACATCCCCGTCTCGAAGGCGGCGGGGCTGGTCGAGTTCCGCTACTCCGCCACCGACGAGCAGTTCCTCACCATCGCCAAGCTCCGGGCCGCTCGGCTGTTGTGGTCCCGGCTGCTG
>JAICRP010000007.1 GCA_025966445.1 Nocardioides sp. | reverse complement strand
GAGGCGGCGCCGGGTGTGCTCGTCCGCAACATCCACGCCGGTCCGTTCGAGGGGCTGACCAAGGCCGAGCTGCCGGGCCAGATGTGCGTCTTCGCCCGCGAGGTGCTGCGCGCCGAGGCCTCCCAGCCGCTGGGCCACTACTCTGCCCTGCACTCGCACTACTGGCTCTCCGGACAGGTCGGGGCGCTGGCCCGGGACCGCTGGGCGGTGCCGCTCGTCCACTCGATGCACACCATGGCGAAGGTCAAGAACGACGCCCTGGCCGAGGGCGACACCCCCGAGCCCGCCGCTCGCATCATCGGCGAGGAGCAGGTGGTCGAGGCCGCCGACATCCTGATCGCCAACACCGACACCGAGGCCAAGCAGCTGATCAACCTCTACGACGCGTGCGCCACCCGCGTCGAGGTGATCCACCCGGGCGTCGACCTCGAGGTGTTCCGCCCGCGCGACCGGGACGACGTACGCCGCCGGCTCGACCTCCCGGCCGACGCCTCGGTGCTGATGTTCGCCGGTCGCATCCAGCCGCTCAAGGCTCCCGACGTGCTGCTGCGCGCGGTCGCCGTCCTGCTCGAGCGCGAGCCCGACCTGCGGTCGCGGCTGGTCGTGCCGGTCGTCGGGGGGCCCTCGGGCTCCGGGCTCGAGCACCCCGAGTCGCTGGCGCAGCTGGCCTCGGCACTCGGTCTCGAGGGCGTGGTGAGGTTCGTCCCGCCGGTGGCGCAGGGCGAGCTCGCCGAATGGTACGCCGCGGCCGACCTGGTCGCCGTTCCGTCCTACAACGAGTCGTTCGGTCTGGTCGCCGTCGAGGCGCAGGCGTCCGGCACGCCGGTCGTGGCGGCGGCCGTCGGCGGCCTGACCACCGTCGTCGACGACGGCCGCAGCGGCCTGCTCGTCGACAGCCACCGTTCCGACGACTGGGCCGACGCCCTCGCCCGGCTCGTCCACGACCCCGACCTGCGGGCGCGGCTGGCCCGGGGCGCGATCAAGCAGGCGGCCCGGTTCTCCTGGGACGCGACCGCCGAGCAGACGTTGGAGACGTACGACCGGGCGCGGTCGTTCATGCGCGAGGCCGTTGCCTAACCTGGCACCCGTGCCCGCCGCCGATGTCGTTCGTGCCCACCTGACCGAGCAGGGCATCGAGTTCACCGAGCCGACGGAGGGCGTGTTCAGCTTCGCCCTGCCCGGCGAGCGCAAGCTGCAGACCGCCGTACGCCTCGACGTCGGGCCGCACGCCCTCGGCTGCCACGCCTTCGTCTGCCGCGCGCCGGACGAGAACCACGAGGCCGTCTACCGCTGGCTGCTGCAGAAGAACCTGCGCATGTACGCCGTGTCGTTCGCCGTCGACCGGCTCGGTGACATCTACCTGGACGCGCGGCTGCCGCTGTCGGCGGTGAGGCCCGACGAGCTGGACCGGCTGCTCGGCTCGGTTCTGACGTACGCCGACGAGTCGTTCAACACCATCCTCGAGCTGGGCTTCGCGTCCTCGATCCGCAAGGAGTGGGAGTGGCGCAACCTGCGCGGCGAGTCGACCGCCAACCTCGAGGCGTTCCGCGGCTGGCTCGAGAGCGGCGCCGAGGCGTCAGCCCGCGACGAGGACGGCGACGAGCGCGAGGGCGGCCGGTAGCGCCTGCACCAGCAGGATCCGGCGGCTGACGGTGGCGGCTCCGTACAGCCCGGCCACGATCACACACAGCAGGAAGAAGACCTGGACGTCCGTCTTGTCGGCGAACAGGCCCCACAGGAGCCCGGCCACCAGGAAGCCGTTGTAGAGGCCCTGGTTGGCGGCCAGCACCTTGGACGCCTCGGCGAACTCGGCGTCCGTGCCGAACGCGGCCCGGCCCCGAGGCTTGGTCCAGAGGAACATCTCGAGCACCACGATGTACACGTGGATCAGGGCCACGAGGGCGACCAGCACGGCCGCGACGACGTTCACGTGCGCAGCATCGCACTATCCGTGGACGCGCGCGCTCTCTTGTTGCTGGGGCACGGCGGCCTCGGGCTTGGGCTTGCGCCGGGCGACGGCGACGCCGAGCAGGGCGAGCGCCCCGCCGACGTACGCGATCGTCGGTGGCGCCTCGTCGAGGAACACCAGCCCCATGACGATGGTGATCGGCGGCACGAGGTAGGTCGTCACGCCGAGGCTCGACGCGCTCATGTGGCGCAGGGCGTAGGCGTACGTCGTGAACGCGATCGCCGTGGGGAAGACCCCGAGGTAGATGACCCAGAGGGTCGAGGACGTCGGCGCCGCGCGGGTGTCGTCGACCAGCCGGCCCAGGAACGGCAGGCAGGCGACCGCGCCGACCGTGCACGCCAGCCAGGTGACGTGGAGGGCGGGAAGCCTTGCCACGAGCGGCTTCTGGAGGATCACGCTGATCGAGTAGACGGCCGCCGCCAGCAGGCAGAGCGCCACGCCCAGCATGTCGCGGCTGCCGCTGTCGGAGTCGGCGGTGCCGATCAGGACCACGCCGGAGAACGCCAGGGCCAGTCCGATCGTGAGGTACGTCGTGAACTTCTCGCCGAGGAACATCGTGGCCAGCACCGCGATCAGGATCGGCGAGACCTGGAGCAGCATCGAGGCCGTGCCGGCGTCCACGTGGTGCTCGCCCTCGTTCAGCGACACGTTGTAGACGCCGAACCACAGCACCCCGATCGTCACGATCGACACCCACTCGCGCCCGGTCGGCCGGGGCATCCTCTTGGACATCGCCGCCACCACGCCGAGTGCGATGGCGCCCACGAGGAGGCGACCGAGCGAGAGCGAGCCGGGCGAGAAGTCCTTGCCGAGGTGCCGGATCGCCACGAACGCCGACGCCCACAGCACCAGCGTCACCGTCACGGCGGCGACCGGCAACCAGCTCTTGGAGGGGGTGGCGTTCACCTGTCGAGCCTACGGACGACCGCCGACACCCGACACGCGGTTATCGGACGGCGTACGTGGATTTCCCGCCGTCTACAGGTCCAGCTTGTACCCCAGCCCGCGAACGGTGACGAGGTACTTGGGGTCGCCGGGGTCGGGCTCGAGCTTGGCGCGCAACCGCTTCACGTGGACGTCGAGGGTCTTGGTGTCGCCGACGTAGTCGGAGCCCCAGACCCGGTCGATCAGCTGGCCGCGGGTCAGCACCCGGCCGGGGTTGCGCAGGAACATCTCGAGCAGCTCGAACTCCTTGAGCGGCAACCGCTGCTCGGAGCCGTCGACGGTGACCACGTGGCGTTCGACGTCCATCCGCACCGGCCCGGCCTCGAGCGTCATCGGTGCGACCTCGGGCTCGGAGCCCCGGCGCAGCACGGCGCGGATCCGGGCGACCAGCTCGCGGGGCGAGTACGGCTTGGTGACGTAGTCGTCGGCGCCGAGCTCGAGGCCGACGACCTTGTCGACCTCGTCGTCCTTGGCGCTGACCATGATCACCGGGACGTTGGAGGTCTGCCGGATCTGACGGCAGACCTCGGTCCCGGGAAGGCCCGGCAGCATCAGGTCGAGGAGCACGATGTCGGCGCCGTTGCGGTCGAACTCGGTGAGCGCGTCCGGCCCGGTGGCCGCGATGGCGACGTCGAAGCCCTCCTTGCGGAGCATGTAGGCCAAAGCGTCGGAATAGCTCTCTTCGTCCTCGACGACGAGAACACGGGTCATGTCATGACTTCCTGGTTGGCGCGGGGCAAGGTGAGCGTGAAGGTGGAGCCCTGGCCCTCGACGGACCACACCCGGATCTCTCCACCGTGGGTGGCCGCGACGTGCTTGACGATGGACAGTCCGAGGCCCGTACCACCGGTGGAGCGGTGGCGGGCGGGGTCGACGCGGTAGAACCGCTCGAAGATGCGCTCGAGCTCGTCGGTCGGGATGCCGATGCCCTGGTCGACGACCGACAGCTCGACCATCCCGTCGACGCACTTCGTGGAGACGAGCACGGTCGAGTCGGAGCCGGAGTACGCGACGGCGTTCGCGACGAGGTTGGCGACCGCGGCGCGTACCTGCTCCTCGTTGCCGAACACCTTGAGGCCCTCGACGCCGCCCGCGACGATCTTGATGCCGCGTGCGGTCGCGTCGATCGTCGTGGCGTCGACGGCGGCCGCGACCACGTCGTCGACCGAGACGATCACCGGCGAGTCGAGCGGGTCGTCGTCCTGGAGCCGGGACAGCTCGATGATCTGTTGCACCAGGCGCGAGAGGCGCTCGGACTCGGTCAGCATCCGGCCGGCGAAACGGCGGACGGCCTCCGGGTCGTCGGCCGCGTCGCCGACCGCCTCGGAGAGGAGCCGGATGGCGCCGACCGGCGTCTTGAGCTCGTGGGACACGTTGGCGACGAAGTCGCGGCGGACCCGCTCGACGCGGCGCTCGCGGGTGCGGTCCTCCACGAGCGCGAGCACCAGGGTCGAGGACAGCGGCGCGACCCGCACCGTGACGTGCCGCGGGGTGGCGTGGTGACGTGCCATCAGCAGCTCGGTCTCGCGGATCTGGCCGTCGCGCCGTACCTCCGCGACGAGCTCGGCGAGCTCCGCCGACATCAGGTTGGTGCCCGAGACCAGCCCCATCGCGTAGGCCGGCGCGCTCGCCTTCACCACGGTGTCGTCGGCGCCGACCACCACCGCGCTGCTGCGCAGGACCGACAGCACGGACGTGACACCGGCAGGCACGGCAGGCTCGTCCATCACCGGAACGGTGCGCTGCTGCCGCTCGCTCACGTGCCACGCGAGCACGCCACCACCCGCCACGAGCGCTCCGATGAGCGCCGCGATGAAGGCTTGCGTGGTCGCGTCCACACCATGATCGTACGCAGCGGTTCAGCGGCCGCTCGCGTGCGCGACCGCCTCTCGACGACTGTTCACCGCCCGTTCACCGCGTGCCCCCGTCTGGTCACCCGGCGCCCGTACTGTCCGTCCCATGCGTGAGGCTTTCCATGACCAGCTCGACTCCATCTTCAGCGACCTCGCCCTCGTGTGCGGCGACGTGCAGCGAGCCGTACGGCTGGCCACCCAGGCGCTCCTGACCGGCGACGCCGAGAAGGCCGAGGACGTCATCAGCGCGGACTCCGCCATCGACCAGGCGACCGGGCGGGTGGAGGACAACTGCTTCGCGCTGCTCTCGCTCCAGCAGCCCGTGGCCGGCGACCTGCGCGTGATCGTGTCCGCGCTGCGGATGGTCAGCGAGCTCGAGCGGATGGGGGACCTGTCGGTCCACGTCGCCAAGATCGCCCGGCTGCGGGTCCCGGGCGTTGCCGTGCCCGAGGAGGTACGCCCCACCGTCGCGCGGATGGCCGAGGTCGCCGAGGACATGGTCGCCCGCGTCGCCGAGATCATCACCGAGCGCGACGTCGACGCCGCGATCGTGCTGAGCCGAGACGACGACGAGATGGACATGCTGCGCCGCACCAGCTTCTCCCAGCTGCTCTCCGACGACTGGGCACACGGCGTCGAGGCTGCGGTCGACATCGCCCTGCTCGGCCGCTACTACGAGCGGATCGCCGACCACGCCGTCTCGGTCGGCAACCGGGTCGTGTTCGTGGTGACGGGCCAGTTCCCGGTGGCTTCGGACGCCTGAGCCACCCGCCGTACGTCGGACTCGGCGTGCGTTCACCGAACTGGGCGTACGGCGCACCACTCGCCCAGTTGGGCTTTCTCCGGCCGGCCGGAGAAACCCGACCGACCTCAGCGCCCCTGGTTGGCGACGGCAGCTGCGGCCGCGGCGGCGGCGTCAGGGTCGAGGTACTCGCCGCCGGGGACGGTGGGGCGCAGGTCCTCGTCGAGCCGGTACAGCAGCGGCATGCCGGTCGGGATGTTGAGGCCGACGATGTCGTCGTCGCTGATCCGGTCGAGGTGCTTGACGACGGCGCGGAGGCTGTTGCCGTGGGCGGCCACGAGCACCCGCTTGCCGGCCCGCAGGTCAGGGGTGATGTCGGACTCCCAGTAGGGCAGCATCCGCGCGATGACGTCCTTGAGGCACTCGGTGCGCGGCATGTCGTCGCCCAGGCCGTCGTACCTCGGGTCGCCGACCTGCGACCACTCGTCGCCGTCGTCGATGGGCGGCGGCGGGACGTCGAACGACCGGCGCCAGAGCATGAACTGCTCCTCGCCGAACTCCTCCATCGTCTGCTTCTTGTCCTTGCCCTGGAGCCCGCCGTAGTGCCGCTCGTTGAGCCGCCACGAGCGCCGGACCGGGATCCAGTGGCGGTCGCACTCGTCGAGGGCCAGGTGGGCCGTGGTGATGGCGCGCCGCAGCAGCGACGTGTGCAGCACGTCGGGGAGGAGGTCGGCCTCGCGCAAGAGCTCGCCGCCGCGTACCGCCTCGCCGCGACCCTTGTCGTTGAGGTCGACGTCGACCCAGCCGGTGAACAGGTTCCTCGCGTTCCACTCGCTCTCGCCGTGGCGGAGCAGGACGAGCTCGTAGGTCGCTGCGTCCGTCATTCGGCGGGCTCCGAGACCGACGGCGTCGCGGCCGGCGCCGGCACGCCGGTGCCGTTGTCGAGGCCGGTGTACTCCCACTCGGCCGCGACGATGGGGACGTCCATGTCTGCCGTCTCGCCGTTGCTGAACGCGAGGCTGAGCTCGATGAAGTCGCCCTTCACGATCTCGCCGGACACCTTGATGCCCTGGCCGTCGCCGAGGTTGACCAGGCCCATCGCCGGCACCTCGACCGGGTCGAACGGGGCGACCTCGATGGTGGAGTTCGAGCCGAAGCTCAGCGCCTCGAAGGCGATCGCCTCGTCGGGGGCGTTGTTCGACAGGGACGCGACGAACGTTCCCGAGCCGTCCTCCTCGGCCACGATCACGGCGTTGAGGACGTCGACGACACCGGTGAGGTCGTTGGTCCCGTTGCCCGGCGTGTACTCGCGGTCCGTGGCGTAGTTGAAGCCACACGCGGAGAGACCGGGCACGGCGAGGACGAGCGCCCCGACGGCGATGGCGAGCTTGCGGCGCGAGAGCCGACGGTCCATGGGTCACAGGCCTTCGTGGTCGACAGAGGTGCGTGCGACAGCCTAATGGTCCCCGGCAGGCTGTCCGCCACCCCTCGCTCGTACCGACTACTGGCGCAAGCCGACCGTCAGCCCCGCCACCACGATCGAGGCGGCGAGGAACACCGTGATCACGATCGTGACCACCATCAGCCTGGGCGCGCCGGTGCGCAGCGCCAGGCGCAGCGGCAGGTGGCGCAGCCCGTCGGCGTTGTCGTCGACCAGGTCCGGGAGCGCCAGCAGCACGTGCACGGCGACGCCCAGCAAGGCGGCCAGCACCGTCATCGCGAGGGTCGGCGGGTCGCCGTCGGCCTGGCCCCCCCACCCGCCGTACGACAGGAACGCCGGCAGCAGGCCGTAGGAGACGGCCCACGGCAGGAACGACCAGGCCGTACGCCGCAACGCCACGTTGCCGAGCAGGGCCACTGCGACCGAGAGCAGGTACGCACAGCCGGCGGTCACGCCGCTCCCGAGCGCGAGGGGGACGACCAGCAGCACGCCACAGGCGACCGCGAACCACGCCGTCCCTGGGTCGAGGGTCCCGGTCGCCAGCGGCTTGCCTGGGCGCCCGTGCACCGCGTCGCGGTCCCGGTCGACCAGGTCGTTGTGCCAGCCGATCACGGCCTGGCCCACGAGGACGGTGGCGGCGACCAGCACGCCTTCGCGCGGCGGCCGTCCACTGAGCAGAGCGGCAGCACCGAGCACCACGGCAGTCGCCAGCGCGTGCAGCGGATGCGCCGCTCTGACCAGCTGGACAGGCCCCGCCGCGAGCACCGACACGCGGGTCAGTATCGACCCGGGCGGCCCGCGATCTGCACCGATCGCCAGGACCGGACCCGGGTCCGCGAGCCCCACGGCCAGCACGAACGGCATACGAACGGCGATCTTGTCAAGCCCCGATTGGGCCTCTGACCTGCACAAACGCGTCGGTCGCTCATTTGCTGACGTGTTAGACTGGGCACCTGGAAAGGGGTACCGAACATATGAGCTTTACCGTCGGCGAAACGGTTGTCTACCCGAATCACGGGGCCGCAGTCATCGAGGACATCGAGATGCGCACGATCAAGGGGGAGGACCGGGAGTACCTCGTCCTTCGGATCGTCGCCCAGCAGGACCTCGTGGTGCGAGTCCCTGCGTGCAACCTCGACCTGGTCGGGGTGCGCGACGTGGTCGACAAGGAGGGCCTGGACCGCGTCTTCGACGTGCTCCGTGCCGCCCATGTCGAGGAACCCACGAACTGGTCGCGTCGCTACAAGGCGAACCTCGAGAAGCTGCACAGTGGCGACGTCATGAAGGTGGCCGAGGTCGTCCGCGACCTGTGGCGCCGCGAGCGTGACCGTGGCCTCTCCGCAGGTGAGAAGCGGATGCTGGCCAAGGCGCGCCAGATCCTCGTCTCCGAGCTGGCCCTGGCCGAGCACACCAACGAGGACAAGGCCGAGGCCATCCTCGACGAGGTGCTCGCCTCCTGATCGGGAGCTGAACGACTGACTGGCCCCGCCCGGCTTCCGCCGGGCGGGGCCTTTCACCTTCGGAGGTCGGATGAGCCAGATCGACGTCGACGTGATCGCGCTGGGCCGCGTCGTCGACGAGGGCCGCGGCTCGCTGCCGTTCGCACTCGTGCACGGCGAGGCGTTGGTGACCTGCGCGACCTGGGCGCTCGCCGAGGCCGGCGTCCTCCCCCTCGACGCGCGCACCACCATGGAGGGGGTGCAGGACGCGGAGCTCCCGCTCGTGCTGCACGACTCGCTCTGCCCGATGACCCCTCCCGACTTCATCGCCGAGTGCGTACGGCGCTCCGTCGCCGACGGCGTCGTGGTGGCCGGCGTCCGGCCGGTCACCGACACGGTCAAGGTCCTGCGCGGCGACACCCTCGGCGAGACGGTCGACCGGGAAGCGCTGGCCCGGGTCGTCTCGCCCGTCGTGGTGCCGGCCGCCCGGGTGGACGGCGCGGCCGCCCTCCTCTCGGACCCCGGGGTCGACCTCGCCGCCCTGGTCGAGGCGCTGCGCGCCGGCGGCCCGCTCGTGCTCCTCGAGGCTCCGCCTCAGGCGATGCGGGTCAGCGGCCCCGACGACGTACGTGTCCTGGAAGCGCTCACCCGGCCGACGTGACGAGCCTTCCCGCGACGTCGAGGTCCTCGGGGAAGGTGATCTTGAGGTTGGCCGCACCCGAGGGCACGGCCGAGACGGTGACGTCGGCGTACCGCTCGACGCACGACGCCGTGTCGGTCCCGGTGAAGCCGGCGGCAGCCGCCGCGCGGTAGGCAGCGAGCAGGTCGGGGGCGCGGAAGGCCTGCGGTGTCTGCACGGCGGCCAGGTGGGCCGTGGCGACCGGGGTGCCGTCGCGACGCACCACGCCGTCGACCGGGACCACCGGGATCGCCCCGCCGTGCTCGCGGGCCGCGGCCAGGGTCCGTTCGAACAGGTCGCCGTCGGCCAGCGGGCGGGCCGCGTCGTGCACGGCCACCACGGCGATCGCTCCTGCGTCGACCTCGTCGGCCAGCACCCTGAGCGCCGCCCACTCGGAGGCGTGCCGGGTGTCCCCGCCGGGGACGAGCAGCACCTCGCCGTCCCCGAGGTACGGCGCCAGGGCGGCCTCCATCGCCGCGTGCTCGTCGGCGCGGTGCACGACGACGACCCGGCGCACGGCGGGCAGCGCCAGCGCGGTCCGCACCGACCAGGCGACCACGGGGACGCCCCGGAGCGGCAGCAGCACCTTGTTGACCGCAGCACCCAGCCGAGTGCCGGAGCCGGCCGCGACCACCACCACGGCGGCGTCGGGCCCGCTGATGTCGGTCAGGGCTGTCACGGCGCGAAGCCTAGCCAGCACGCTTATCGCTGCCGTAACACGCCGAAACACGCCCTCAACACGCGCGATCTACCGTCCCAGGTCTAGCGAAGGGGGTCTCGGATGAGCCCGTCGGAGGAGTGGCTCCCGGTCTGCCGGCTGGCCGAGCTCGAGGTCGAGCGCGGCGCCAGCGCCCTGGTGCACGGTCACTCGATGGCCATCTTCCGGACCGCCGACGACACCGTCCACGCGCTCGGCAACCACGACCCCTTCGACCGGACCGGGGTGCTTGCCAAGGGCATCGTGGGCACCCGCGACGGTGTCCCGTTCGTGGCCTCGCCGCGCCACCGGCACGCCTTCGACCTCCGGACCGGGCGCTGCCTCGACGACGAGCACGTCTCGGTGCCGACGTACGAGGTGCGGGTGGTGGAGGGCGTCGTGCTCGTGGGCCGCCGACGCGAGGCCCAGGCGTCCTAGTCCACGGGCTGCTGGTCCAGACGGACCAGACGTCGGCCGACGAGCCACCCGGCCCAGGGGATCCCGATCAGCAGGAAGCCCGTCGTGCCGGAGTCGGCCGAGACAGAGGTGGTGTGGGCGACCTGGTTCCAGTGCAGGAGCGTGACGGAGAAGAGCAGGTAGCCCAGGAACAGCAGCACGCGTGAGGCCTGAGGCAGCCGGGGGCTCGCCTCGGCCGTGAAGCCGGCGTCGGTGACCAGCGCGAGCGCGACACCCACCACGACCACGACGATCGCGGACAGTCCGAGCAGCCCTCCCAGCGCGGCCAGCCAGTCGCCCTGGCTCAGCGTGAGCCAGCTGAACACCGTCAGAGCCAGCAGCATCACCAGGTCGCCGGCACGCAGGGAGGTCCAGCGGGCCGCCGTGTAGGCCACGATGCCGACCGTGACGAGCACGTCCATGAGCGAGGTCGAGAAGCCGATCCGGAAGTCGCCGAGCTGCATCACGAACGTGGGCAGCGTCCAGGCCCCGATCACCACCAGGCCGGAGCCGAGCTCGCGCCGGAAGGGTCGGTCTCCCCGGCGCATCAGCACGATGCCGACCACGATCGCGAGGATCGCCATGGTCAGGTTGCCGTAGCGGCTGACGGCGAGTCCGGGGTAGTCGCGCAGCCAGGTCGGCAGCTCCCCGGTGCCCTGTCGGATGGTCTGCAGGGTGCCGATCCCGTAGACCAGGGTCGTGGCCAGGATCCCGAAGGCCAGGGCGGCGCCCCCGCCGTACAGCACCGCCTCCTTGGCGGCCTCCCACCCGGAGGTCGCGGGGAACCGGGTGACGAGCACGACCACCACGACCAGGAGCAGCGTCATCAGCACCGTGCGGGCGACGGCGTCGGGGCGGTCGCGGAGGTAGACGTAGAGGTCGGTCCGCCGCTGCACGACCTCGACCCAGAGCTTGACCGCCAGCACCGCGACGAGCAGCCAGCGCAAGAGCCGGAGGCTGAGGTCCCGGACTCCCACGGCCAGGCCCTCCGACACCGACTGCCCGAAGTCGACCACGACGATCCCGGACACGTAGACGAGGGGGAGCAGCAGCCCGTCGGTCTGCTCGATGGCACCGTCCACGACCAGCTCGACCCCGTGCGTGCCCGACACGTCGACGAGCTCGCCGCGGATCCACAGGAGGCCACCGAAGAGCGCGAGGGCCGCGGCGGCCGTGAGGGCGCGCAGCAGCGGCAGTCCCACCGGCCGCAGGCGCGGCAGCAGCACCAGGGCCGTCGAGGCGACGAGCAGGGCCGGGTAGGCCCAGAAGCCGGCGACGACGAGACGGTTGCCCCACTCGATCGCGCTGCCGCCCAGGCCCGGCACTCCGACTGCGAAGGAGGCGTTGAGGACCACGAACGCGATCGCGAGCAGCACGCGGAGGAACCAGGTGGCGGTGAGAGCGCCCCAGCCGATGAGGGTCCAGGCGACGAAGAGGGCGACCAAGGTGGCGGAGACCAGCCCGGCGGGCACGAACAGCAGCCCGCCCCCCACGTCGATGGCGTACATGGTTCCCTCGCGCCACACGCGCGCGAACAGCACCGACAGCAGACCGATGACGAGCAGCACCAGGCCGAAGCGCGCGGCCTGCCGCTCGAGGCGGGTCAGTCCGCCCAGCCGCAGGTGGTTGTCGCGGGCGGGATCGCGGAACGTGGTGGTCCACACGATCCGGACGACGTCGACCGCCGCGCCGGCGAGGCCGCGGGCGCTGTCGGCCGTGGGACCGGCCGGACCGGACGTCGCGGTCACCACGGGCCCTCCTGCGGCGTCAGCCGGAGCACCCAGATGCCGTCCGAGCCGGTGGCCGGCACCGTCAGGTCTCCCTGGGGAGTGGTGCCGACGACCGGTCGGGTGGAGTTGCTCGAGTCCAGCGGCTCGTACGAGCCGAGGAACCTCCCGGAGCGCGCGTCGTAGGCGCTGACCCGTGACGCGCGCTGGTTGAGGTCCTCCTGCCGACCCTGCTCGACCAGGTAGACCCGGCCGGCCACGATGACGGGCACGCCGGCCAGCGAGGTCTCGACGCGCAGCGACCACAGCTCGTCGCCGGAGGAGCCGTCGAGCGCAGTGACCAGCCCCGTGGTGTCGGCGTAGACGACCACGCCCTCGGCGGCCGCAGGCCCGAGGAGCACGTGCTGGGCGGCGTTGGGCCGGCTCCAGCGGATCACACCGGTTGCCGCGTCGATCGCGGCGAGGCCGGCCGGGTGCTTCTCGCGCACCAGGTCGGCGAAGACCAGACCGCGGTCGTACGCCGTCGGCGCGAACAGCGCGGCATCGGGCACCGACCACAGCCGCTCGCCCGTGGCGCCGTCGTACCGCGCGACGTTGCCGGTGCCGTAGACCACGTCGCCGCCCGGTAGCGGCAGCGGTGTCGTGGTACCGCCACTGTCGCGGATCGGTGCGAACCACCGTTGCGCACCCTGCCGATCCGCCGCCACCAGCCCGACACCCCGCAAGGGCAGGAAGACCGTGTCACCGGCGATGGCGGGGATGCTC
The DNA here is from genome assembly GCA_025966445.1 of Nocardioides sp. Taxonomy (GTDB): domain Bacteria; phylum Actinomycetota; class Actinomycetes; order Propionibacteriales; family Nocardioidaceae; genus Nocardioides. The sequence goes on along the minus strand of JAICRP010000007.1, from coordinate 16,090 downwards.
CCCGGGAACGGCTCCACGGCGGGTGCGGTCCAGCGCTCGCGTCCGTCGGGGTCGAGGCCGACGAACTCGTCGTCGCGCTGGGCGACCACGAGGTCGCGGTCGGCGGCCACGCCGGGCACGAGCCGGGCGTCGGTGCCGAACACCTCGCCGGCCGGTCCGTCGGGTGGGACGCGGTGGAGCGTGCCGTCGAAGGTCGTCGCGAACATGGTCTGACCCGCCAGCACGGCCGGCGCCTCGAGGGGCAGCGGCACGGTCCGCTTCGCGACGCGGAACGAGACGCCGCCCCGATCCGGAGCCCGGTCCGCTCCCAGGGAGTAGGCCCACGACCCGGACTTCAGGCCCGGGCCGACCAGGCTCGCCGTCACCACGAGGGCGTCGCCGACGACGCCGATGCCAGCCGTCACGTCGCGACTGGACTCGCCTGACGAGGGGAGGTCCCACGCGCGGGCGAGTGCTCCCTCGCCGACCGCGCGCACCTGCACGGTCCCGTCGCGGGTGACGGTGACGACCTCGTCGCCGACGAGCACGGGTGCGGCGCGGAACCGTCGGTGGGGCACGCTCCAGACCACGTCGCCGGAACTCAGGTCGAACGCCATCAGCCGGCGGTCCGACGCACCCACGAGGGCGACGCCCCCGCCGATCGCGAAGCCGCCGCCGGGGTAGTAGTGCGAGCTCGCCTGCCACCGCGAGCGGCCGTCGGCGAGGTCGAACGCCACGACCGTGCCGGCGGCGTCGGCGACCACGACGGTCTCCTCGCCCACCGACGGCCCGGCGGCTGGCGCGTCCTCCAGCTCCTGCGACCACACGACGTCGCCGGAGCCGACGTCGTACGCCGTCACCGACGCTGTCCTGTCCGCGACGACGACGAGGTCGCCGGACAACGCGGGCGCGGCGGTCACCGGGGCCGGCAGGCTGGTGCGCCACCGCCGTGCGCCGTCGGCGAGGGCGAGCGAGGTGAGGCGGTTGTCGTCGCTGGCCACCACGACGGTGTCGGTGGCCACCGCGGGCGAGGCCGCGACCACGTCGCCGAAGCGGTACACCCAGCGCGCGCGGCCGTCGGCGAGGTCGAGCGCCCAGAGGTTCTTGTCCGCGTCGGCCACGAGGACGAGGTCGCCCGCGATCGCCGGGGTGGTCGCGATCGGTCCCCGCAGCCGCACCCGCCACGCCACCTCGCCACTGGCGACATGGACGGCCGAGACCTGGCCGTCGCCCTCTCCCAGCACCAGCACGCGGCCGTCGCCGACCGCTCCGAAGCTGATCGGCTCCGACCTGAGGTCGCTCCAGAGGAGCCGTGGCTGCGGGTCGCCCTCGGTCACGTGGTTGTCGCGCGACGGGTCGAGGTCAGCCGTGCTGCCGACGGCCGCCGGGCCGGTGCGCGCCGCCACCGGATCCGGTGTCACGGCGTCCCATCCGCCGTGCGGGCCGTGGAACGAGACGAGCTCCTCTGTCACGTCGACGTCGCGGGCCTCGACCACGTCGCGGGTGCGGACGGGACCGACTCCTGGGCAGGTCCACTCCTCGTAGACCTCCTCGTCACCGAGCGCGTCAGCGGTCGAGACGAGCTGGGTGGTGCGGTAGTGCGTGCAGCCGGCGAACGTCCGGCCGCCGACCTCGACGTCCCCGATGCCGACCACCTCGACGTCCAGGCTGACGTCCGAGTCGCCCAGGCTGCCGTCGTACGTCCAGGCCTGGCCCTCGTGGACGGGGTACTCGTAGAGCGGCGCGGGTGGCTCCAGGAACGAGGCCTGCATGTCCGAGACGAGCCCGTACTGCACGAGCCGGCCGTCGGTGGCGCCGACGTAGATGAGCTGCGACGTCTCACCGACGTCCGGGTAGTCGGTGTAGTGGCTGCTGATCGCCACGCCGTCGAGCGTCTCCAGGTCGACGGGCGCCTTGCCGGTGACCTGTCGGGTGCGCGTGCCCGAGGGCGAGCCGTGGTCGGAGACCGCGTAGACCCAGGTCGTCCCGACGTCGAGCGGGTGCACGGCCCGCACCTGGTCGAGCTCGTCGTCCTCCGCGGTCACGACCACGCCGGTGACGAGGGCGGCCGGGACGAGCACCACGGCGGGCAGCCAGCCCGCCACCCGCCGGACGTGCTCGTTCACGGGCTCATCGTCAGAGCCCGGAGGGGAGCCTGACCTCCATGATGTCGTCGCCGCCGAAGACGCCGTCCTGCCACACCAAGCGGTCGCCCGAGATGGACGGGAAGCCCTGCTGGCCGCGTACCTCCAGCGGGCTGTAGATCTTGTGCGTCGCGAACGAGTAGAGGTAGAGGTCGGTGTCGGGCATCCGGCCACCCATGGCCTCGCTGACCCCGCCCGGCAGGGCGTCGACCGCGACCGGGAACACGGCGTAGTCGCCGTTCGCCGCGGCCCCGAACGGGAACCCGAAGTCGCTGAGGTGGGTCTTCCGGCCGTCGGTGTCGAAGGCGTCCGCCGACTGGTTGCCGTCGACGGCCACGAGGTTGTCGCCGTACGCCGCGAGGGCGAGCACGGCGCCGGTCATCGCGCCCACGGCGGACAGCTCGTTGGTGCCCGGCTTCCAGAAGCCCACCCGGCCCGAGTCGGTGCCGAACGCGACGGTGCCTCCGCCCGTCGCCATCGCGGTGATGCTGTCGCCGCCGAGGCCGTTGACCTTGATGCGGCTGACCTTGCCCCGGTCGTCGACGTAGCTCATGGTGGCGGTCTCGCCGGTCCACCAGGCCGCGCCGTCCTCGGAGCCGGCCAGCCCGGCCATGAATGTGGAGAGCTGCAGGTCGTCCAGCCTGGTGGTCCTGCCCTTCTCGTGCAGGACCACCGCCTCGCCGTTGTTGGTGAGCTCCATCGTCACCAGCGCGTTGCCGGCCCAGGCGATGTCGTAGGTCATCGGGTTGGACGAGAGCCCACCCGTGACTGACGGGGTGCCCGGCCCGCCGACGGGGTTGATCCAGGCGGTGTTCTTGCCGGAGACGACCGGGCTGACCTCCGACTGCGGCTTGTTGCTGACGATGTCGCCGGCGATCGGCCCGGGGTCGTAGCAACCGGGGCACAGCCCCTGCTGGTCGAAGATCTCGCGCGCGACGCGGATGATCGTGGCCGAGGCGCCGGCCTGGACCGCAGTGTCCTTGAGGGCGTTGGCCGCGTCGACCATCGAGGAGTTCGGCCCGAGCTGGTGGGTCAGCGTGTAGTAGACGATCAGGTCGAAGTCTCGGGCCAGCGGTGACTGGTACGCCGGTTTGTTGTCGACCTTGGCCAGCTGGGTGCGGATCGACCACAGCGCGTTGTTCCAGATCGCGGAGTTCAGGTGCACGCCGCCGTTGTCGGTGATCCGGCCGACCGCGACCGTCCAGCGGAAGGGCGGGTCGATGACGTTGAGGTAGTCGTCCATGCCGTTGCCGTTGAGCAGGTAGCGGGTGGCGAGCGTGCCGCTGGGGTTCTGCGAGCACAGGGACTGCGGCGAGCTGGCGGTCTGGCACGCGTCCTCGCCGAGGGTCGCGGTGTCGCGCTTGTAGTAGCGGTCGCCGATCACGTTGCCGAAGTAGTCGGAGAACGACTCGTTCAGCGCGCCCGACTGCCCGGTGTAGTTGAGGTTGGCGGTCGAGTCGGTGACGCCGTGGGTGACCTCGTGGCCGGTGACGTCGAGGGTGACCAGCTGCATGTTGCCGCCGGGGCCCTCACAGGGGTTGCCGTAGACCATCTGCTGGAGGCCCGAGCTGAAGAAGGCGTTGCAGAACTGGCCGTCGCTGAAGTTGACCGACGACACCATCGACGCGCCCCTGCCGTCCCACGAGTTGCGACCGATGCTCGCGTAGTAGTCGTAGACGATCCGGCTGACCTTCTGGGCGCCGATGGCGTCCGGGTCGCTGATCTGGGTGGAGTCCTCGACGTACTGGCGGCCGGGGAGCGCCGAGTTGCTGCTCGACCCGTCGGCGGTGAACGTGTAGATCCCGCCCTTGCCGGTGGCGGCGTTGTAGCTCGGGGTCGTGGTGTCGATGAGGGCGACTCCCCGGCTGTCGCGCAGCCCCTCGGCCGTGACCTGGCCGAGGTACGGCGCCTTGCCGGTCACGTCGACGGGCTGGCCCTGGGGGGCCCGCAGGCTCGCCAGCATCATCTGGGTGAGCCGGCGCGAGACGTGCGGCGAGGCCTTCGCGAGCAGCTTGCTGAACACGGCAGGGGCCGCGAGCTCGGCGGTCGTCGGGCGGACGTCGAGCAGCTGGCCGCTGACGGCGTCGAGGTAGTAGTAGCCGTCGCTGAGCTGGACGCCGGCGTCGCTCTGGCCGGCGGCGAAGACGTTGACCTCGTACGCGAGCACGCCCGCGTCGCGCGGCAGCACGACCAGGCGGGGCCGCCCCTCCACCTGGCCCTGGGAGAGCCGGATCGCCTCGCGGCGGGCCATCCGGGGCGTCAGCCGCGGGTCGGTGACGACGTCGAGGTCCGGGAAGACCCGGCCGCGGACCCCGTTGAGCCGGGCCTGCTGCTCGTCTCCGCCGACGGTCATCACGAGCCCGCCGTCGAGCACCGGCACGCCCGCGATCTCCTGCGGGGCGCGGAGGACGGTGCTGCCGGAAGCGTCGGTCTCGCCGGCGGCGGGCACCGCGACCTCTTCGGCCGGCACCCCGAACAGGTCCTCGGCGTACTCGTCGAGGAAGGCGGTCGCCGTGCCCGTGGCGTCCGTGGGCGTCTCGGCCTGCTCCGCGGCGTACCGGCCTCCGGACAGCTCGCCGAGGTAGCCGGTGACGTCGTCCTGGTGACCGACCCAGCCGGATCCCGTCGTCTCGCGCAGGTGGTCGATGGCCCGCTGCAGGTCCGCCAGCCGTCCGGACACGTCGGTGTCGGGGTGGGTGGAGGCGTACGTCGCAGAGGCGACCAACGTCGTCGGGCCCGGGTCGTCACCGCCGATCGAGCGATCGTCGTCGCAGGCCGTCATACCGAGGACGAGGGCGACGGCGGCGGGGACGACGAGGAGTCGACGGGAGCGGCTCATGATGGCTGATTCTGACCCATCGCCCGGTGTGCCGCTGCCTGATTCGGTCGTGCGTGGGCGGATGTCGCTGTCAGTTCCCCTCACGGGGGCTCCCGGGCTGGCACGATGTGCCCCGACTGCCCCGACCGAGACGACCCCAGCTGACCCCAGCTGACCCCAGATGACCGAGAGGTAACCCCGTGCCCTGTCCTACCTGCTCCACCCAGAGCCCGGAGGTAGCGCTCTACTGCTACCGCTGCGGGACCTCTCTGCGTGGCAGCGCATCCACCCGCGCCGGCTCGTACGCCGTGCAGTCGTCGGAGGGCGTGAACCAGTTCGCGCTGATCTCGACGATCATGCCGCACACCAACCGGCAGACCGCCGACAACTACCGCTGGGCGATGATCCTCAGCGCCGTCCTGATCGTGGCGGCCACCGGCCTCGGGCTGCTGCCCATCGCCGTCGCCGCGGCGGCCTTCCTGATCCCGGTCGCCTACCTCGTCTACATCTACGACGTGAACATGTGGGAGGACGCGCCGCTACCCGTCGTCGCCGCCCTCTTCCTCGGCACCGGGGTGCTGGCGGTCCTGGTGACCCTGTTCTTCTTCCGCTGGGTCTTCGACGAGCAGTTCAACTCGTTCGCGGCAGGCGGGCGGGTCGGCATCGAGTCATTGTCCATCCCGGCGCTGCTGATCTTCGCGGTGGTGCTGCCGATCGTGGCCGAGGTCGCCAAGAACGTCGGCGGCGTGTTCCTCGCGAGCCGCCCCCAGTTCGACGACATGATCGACGGGCTGACGTTCGGCATCGCCGCGGGCACGGCGTACGCCGCCTTCGAGACGATCGTGCTCTACTCCTCGGTCTTCACCTCCGGCGACTTCCGGACCACCGACGGACTGGCCTCGTGGGCCGTCGTGGTGGTCAACCTGATGGTCGTCAAGGCGCTGATCTACGGCACGGCCACCGGCATCGCGGTCGCGGCGTTCTCCGGCAAGGGTGAGGGGTACGACGGGTTCACCGGCTCGTACTTCCTGGCCTTCGGCCTCGCCGTCGCCGCCAACATCGGCTACTGGCTGGGCGTGCGCCTGCTGGCCTACGTGCCCTTCGGTCAGGCGCTCGGGCTGCTGTGGGGCTTCGTGATCCTGGCGGTGCTCGTCGTGCGGATCCGCGTGATGATGCAGGCCTCGCTGCTGGAGGCCGCGGTCGAGGACGCGGTCCGCACCGACGGCCTTCGTTCGAAGCGGGCGACCGTCGACGACAGCTACTGCCCCGAGTGCGAGAACCTCCTGCTCGACAACTCCAACTTCTGCATGGTGTGCGGCACGTCCGTCCGGTCCAGCAGCCACCAGGCGCGGCGGGCCATGAACGAGCCCACGGCACCTGCGGCACCCACGGCAGGAGGCGTCGCATGACGGAGCAGCCTCCCCAGGACCCGGCCGTCCCGGCGTCTCCGCCGGCCCAGCCGCCCGTCCAGCCGGCGTACGCGCCGGCGCCGCCGCAGCAACCGGCGTACGCTCCCGCTGCCGCTCCGGCGGCCCAGCCCGGCTACGGCTACCCGCAGGGCGGCACACCGGTCGGTCCCGCATCCACGGCGCCGGGCGGGTCGGGCGGGTTCTTCTCGTCGAGCCGCGGCAAGACCATCGGGCTGATCGTGGCCGGCGTGGTCGCGATCGGCGCCCTGGGCGGTATCGGTGCGGCGATCTTCGGGGGCGACGACGAGGATGCCTTCACCGAGACGACCACGGGTGGGACCGTCGAGCCGGGCGAGGAGGTCACGCCTGAGCCCGACGGCGGCATCCTCTCTCCGAGCCCGATCGGCTCGGCCACACCCGAGCCCAGCGACGGGTCCGAGCCGTCGCCCAGCGCGGAGCCCTCGCCGCTCCCGACCGAGGAGGCGACACCGACCCTCGACCCGGAGCCCGGCAGCGACGTGGTCACCATCGGCAACGGCGTCCAGGTGCCCGTGCTCCCAGGCTGGCAGGTCTACGGCCAGGGCGACAGCGACGTGCTGCTCGGCGACAACCAGAACAGCTTCGTGTACGCCATCACCGGCACCGTGGACCCGTCGGCCGACGCGGCATCGGTGATCGCGGCCTCGATCGACAGCATCCTCCCGAAACAGACCTACACGCAGCTGCGCAAGACCGACATCGCGCCGTTGCAGGCCTTCGGGTCCGTGGTGTCCGTCGCCGCCATGCAGTACCAGGCGACGTGGACCGACCAGCAGGCCGCGGTGCCGCTGCAGGGTCTGCTGATCTGCGCGGTCCGCCAGGACGGCACGGCGCTCATCATCACCGCCGAGCACGCCCCACCGGACGAGTTCAAGGACAGCTCCGAGTCGTGGGCCCCCGTGGTCAACGCGACGCTGGGCTTGTTCGGGGCCGCCTGACCTCCGCCTCCACCGATTCGTCTGCGGATCGCTGCGAGCTTCTCGCTGGCGACCGCAGTCGAGTCGGCGTGGCGCGTCAGGGGCTGCGCACGACCAGGGCGGTGGCGACGGCGGCGACGCCCTCGCCGCGGCCGGTGAGGCCGAGGCCGTCGGTCGTGGTCGCCGAGACGGTGACGGGAGCGCCGGCGGCCTCGCTCAGCGCGGCCTCCGCCTCAGCGCGACGAGCCCCGAGGCGCGGGCGGTCGCCGATCACCTGGACCGCCACGTTCCCGATGGCGTACCCGGCGGCGCGGACGCGGGCGGAGGTCTCGGCGAGGAGGGCGGTACCCGCCGCGCCGGCCCAGGCGGGGTCGGAGGTGCCGAACTGCGTGCCGAGGTCGCCGAGCCCCGCGGCCGACAGCAGCGCGTCGCAGGCCGCGTGGGCGCCGACGTCTCCGTCGGAGTGACCTTCGAGGCCGTGGTCCTCGTCCGGCCAGGCCAGCCCGACCAGGCGCATCGGCACGCCGGGGGAGAGGCGGTGCACGTCGACACCGACGCCCACCCGCGGGAGGCCGTCACCGGGCCGTAAGGCGTCGTCATGCACAGGGCGATCATGCCTGAGCGACAATCGACGGGTGAGGACTTCCCGGCACGCCTGGTGGATCGCGGGCGTGGTGGCCGGGACGGCGGGGCTCGCGACCAGCTACTTCGTGGCGATGGTGATGACGATCCGCGAGTCGCCGGTCGTCGCCGTCGCCGAGCTGGTGATCCGCCTGACCCCCGGCGCCGTCGTCGAGCGCGCGATCCGCGTCCTCGGGCACCACGACAAGACGTTCCTGGTGATCGTCCTGCTCGTGATCCTCGGCCTGTTGTTCGCGTGGGCCGGCCGACTGGCGAGGCGTTCCTGGTGGAAGCCGCTGACGGTGTTCGCCGCGATCGCCGGGCTGGGCCTGGTGGCCATCGCGGCCCAGTACGACCCCCGGCTCACCGACGTGCTGCCGATCCTCGTGGGGTTCGTGACCTGGGTGGTCTGCCTCTCGGTGCTGACCGACGCGCTGCGGAGCGAGGAGCGGCGTGCGGCCCGGGCAGAGGCGGCCGACCCGGACGACCCGGGCGAGTCCCGGCGTCCTGCCCGGCGCGGCTTCCTCCTGGGCGCGGGCCTGATGGCCGTGGCCTCCGTCGGGGTCGCCGCGCTCGGCCGGGTCCTCGGCCAGGGCCGTCGCCACGTGGAGGAGACACGTCGGCTGCTGCGGCTTCCGGGAGTCAGCGAGCCCGACGCCCCCGCGGGCGTCTCGGTGGGCCTCGAGGGCGTCAGCCCGTGGCGGACGCCGAACGACTCGTTCTACCTGATCCACACCGCCCTGATCCCGCCGGCGATCGAGCCGAAGGACTGGCAGCTACGGATCCACGGGATGGTCGACCGCGAGGTGGTGCTCACCTACGCGGACCTCATGGCCCGGGAGACCACCGAGGCGTGGGTCACCCTCAACTGCGTCTCCAACCCCGTCGGCGGTCTGCTGATCGGCAACGCCTGGTGGAGCGGCGTCCGCACCGCCGACCTGCTGCGCGAGGCGGGCGTCCACGACGGCGCCGACGCCGTGCTGCAGACCTCCGACGACGGCTGGACCTGCGGCACCCCGCTGGCCGCCCTGACGGACGACCGCGACGCCATGCTGGCGATCGCCATGAACGGCCAGGCGCTGCCGATCGACCACGGCTTCCCGGTCCGCACGCTCGTCCCCGGTCTGTACGGCTACGTGTCGGCCTGCAAGTGGGTGGTCGACTGGGAGGTGAGCAGGTTCGAGGACATCTCGGCGTACTGGACGCAGCGCGGCTGGGGTGAGCTCGGGCCGGTGAAGATGTCGTCGCGCATCGACGTACCCCGGCGTGAGGACGAGTTCGACGCCGGCGAGAAGCGCGTCGGTGGTGTCGCCTGGGCGCAGCACACCGGGATCAGTGCCGTCGAGGTCTCCCTCGACGGCGGCGCCTGGCAGACGACCGAGCTCGGCAACGCCGAGACCATCGACAGCTGGGTCCAGTGGTCGACGACCCTCACGATCGAGGAGGGCGACCACGTGCTGCGGGTCCGGGCCACCGACAACACGGGTCTCGTGCAGACCGGCGCGGAGGCCGACGTGCTCCCCGACGGCGCGACGGGGTGGCACGAGGTGCACTTCAACGCCGTCTGAGGGCGGGTCCGGGGTCAGTACGCCGATGCGGTGAGCTCGACCAGGTCGAAGCGTCGGGCTGCCAGGTCGTCGGGCCGGATCCAGAACTGGAGGACGCCCTCGCCGAAGTGGTGCCCGATCGGCGGGTCGGACGACAGCTCCAGCAGGAGCAGCCACTCGCCGATCCGCTCCTCGGCGTCGCCCTGTACGTAGCTCGGCGGGCAGAGCATCATCTGGTGGACGCTGGCATGCAGGCCCCGCGGACCGGTGCTGGCGAGCGCGTGCCGGATCCGGACGAGGGCCAGCGCCTCGGCCGGCAGCCAGGTCGCCGCGTCGGGGTTGCCGGCCAGGGTGGCGTCGAGCGACTCGTTCACCGCGTCGCTCAGGGAGTACAGCGTCACGGACTGGTAGTCGAGGAAGACCTGCCAGACGGCGTCGCTGTCGTCCTCGGAGAGCCGGTCCCAGGGCTGCTCCTGGGCCGCGCGGTCCGACCAGCGGCGGACGGCGTCCGCGAACGACGCCGCTTCCTCCTCGCCGTGGCTGACCGCTCCCCCCACCGGCCTGAGGTGGCGGGCCCGGAGCAGGCCCGTCGCGATCCGCACCGCCTGCCAGTCGTGGGGGAAGGTCGCGTACGGACGGACCAGGACACCGTCGTCGTACTGGTTCTCGTAGTAGCGCGTGGGGACCACCGCGCCGGCGACGTCGGTGAGGGCCCGACCGAGGTCGATCGGGCCCGGCCAGAAGTCGCGCTCGTCGTCGTCGCCGCCCTCGGCCTCGTCACCGGTCACGAGCACGGGCTGGAGGCTCCACGACGGCAGCAGGCTCGGCCAGTCGTCGTCGTGTTGGGCCCAGCTCCAGGTCGCGCGCTCCGAGTACGCCTTCGGCAGGCCGGTCGGCACGCGTGCGGGCACGAAGCTGTCGGGGTCGCCGTTCTCGTAGCGGACCGACCACACCCAGTGGTTGCCCCAGTCGAGGTCGAGGAACACGTAGAGCTGGCCGCGGTCCGGCATCAGGCCCAGCCGTCCCTCCTCGGGGATCGCGGCGCAGTCCAGCTGCAGCACGAACGTCAAGGCTCGGTCGCGCCCGTCGGGCTGCACCACGAAGGGCCAGGTGAAGCCGAGCGGGACGGTCGGGACGCCCCCGAAGTGGCTCAGGACGCCCGTTCGCGGCGGGAAGTGCCGGCGCAGCAGGACGGCCTGTCCACGGGACTCCCGGAGCACGCCGGAGCGGTCCTCCGACGGCGGGGGCGGTTCTGGCGGCGCGACGAGCAGCGGGGTCGTGGTCGGGGTGGACGGCAGGGGCACGGACGCCGCTGCGCCAGGATCACCCACCTCCCTGACCTTGCGCTGGGCGTACGACCGGATGCCCAGCCAGATCACGAAGAAGACGGCGGTCAGCAGGAAGAACGTCGCCACCTGGCTACCCATAGCATCCCTCCGTCGCTCGTCTCGCTCTCGCAGGGTAGGTGACCCGGACGTCTGCTTCCGGCCTTTCGCGGGAGCCGACGTACGTCGTCAGAGCGCCGTCAGGGGGACTCCCTCAACTCGGTCCTGGTGCGCCGTAGACCCGCGCGCACCAGCCCGGTGGTGCCGATGACCACCCAGACCAGGTTGAGCGCCGCCGACGGCCAGGCGCCGTAGTAGCCGGAGTTCACCATCAACAGGGCGCCGCCGACCAGGTTCATCAGCTGGAAGAGCAGGCTGGTGCCGAGGATGCGCCCGGCGGTGACGAGCGCGTAGGCGCCGATGAGCAGCGCCATGCCGACCCAGCCGGCCACGTCGATGAGCAGGGTCGTCATCAGTTGATGTCGAACTCGTTGCCCTCGGGGTCGAGCAGGGCGACCGCGTAGTGGTCGAGCCCCTCCTCGGCGATCGTGCGTACGCGGCTCGCGCCGAGGGCCACGAGCCGCTCCGCCTCGGCCTCGACGCGCTCCCGCCTCGTCTCGAGAGGCAGGTCCCGGCCTCCGCCGGCGTGCACGTCGATGTGCAGGCGGTTCTTGACCGACTTCGCCTCGGGGACGACCTGGAACCAGATCGCGGGGCCTTCGCCCCGCGGATCCACGATCCGGTCGTCGCCGATGCCGAGCTCCTCGTCCGGGACGCCGATCGACCGGTAGAAGGCGTCCCACGTGTCGAAGCCGGCAGGCGGCGGCGCGACCACGTAGTGCAGGGCCTCGGCCCAGAAGCGCGCGAGCGTCTCGGGTGAGGCGCAGTCGATCACCAGCTGGTACGACACGGCCATCGGCCACCTCCGGAAGGGTCTCGGGTGGCCAGCCTCGCACGGGGTCAGCTCCGGGTCAGGGCGAGGTGAGCACCACCAGCTGCTGGGTCGCCCTCGTCATCGCGACGTAGTGGTCGACCGCACCCTCGATGCCGTCCCCGAAGTCGTCGGGGTCCACGAGGACGACCAGGTCGAACTCCAGGCCCTTCGAGAGCTCCGGCGTGAGGGACCGGACGCGCGCGCTCCCCACGAAGGTCGGGTCGCCGATGACGCAGGCGATCCCGTCGGCGTGCTCGCCCAGCCAGGTGTCCACGATCGCGTCGAGCTCGGCGGTGGAGGCGTGCACGATGCGCAAGCCGCTGCGTCGTACGGAGGTCGGCACGTTGGCGTCCGGGACGGCGGCCCGGATGACCGGCTCGGCCTCGGTCATCACCTCCTCCGGCGTGCGGTAGTTGATGCTCAGGGACGCCAGCGAGACGTGGTCCAGACCGACTCGCTCGAGCCGTTCCTGCCAGGACTCCGCGAACCCCTGCCTGGCCTGGGCCCGGTCGCCCACGATGGTGAGGCTGCGCGACGGGCAGCGGAGCAGCAGCATCTGCCACTCCGCGTCGGTCAGCTCCTGGGCCTCGTCGACAACGATGTGCGCGAACGGTCCGGCGAGCAGGTCCGGGGCGGCGCCCGGCAGGGCGCCCTCGTCGACCCACTTCTCGCGCAGGTCGTCGCCGCGCAGCATCGACATCACGTGCATCTCGGAGTCGTCGGCGACGATCAGCTCGTCCACGACCTCGGCCATCTGTTCGCGCTGGGCCGCGACGGACGCGTCGTGGCGGCGCTTGCGGCGGGACGCGTCGGGGTCGCCGAGCCGCAGCCGGGCCGCGTCGAGGAGTGGCAGGTCGGACACCGTCCACGCGTGCGGGTCCTCCCTGCGCAGCAGCCGAACCTCGTCCGGTGTCAGCCAGGGAGCGCAGAGACGCAGGTACGCCGGCACGGACCACAGATCCCCGACCACGTCGGCCGGCTCGAGCAGCGGCCAGGCCTTCGTGAGGTGGGAGCGCAGCTCGGTGTTCCTCTCCAGCGACCTGCGCACCTGGTCGGCGGAGACCTCGTCGTCGTCGTGCTTGTCGACCAGGATGTCGAGCAGCTCGTCCCACACCTGCTCGCGCGCCTCGTTGTGCGGCGTCCCCGGGTCCGGCGACGCGAACGCCTCGGCCCACTCGTCGGCGCTCAGCCAGATGTCGGACCACGCGGTCCCGACGAGCATCCCCTCGGTGGGCGGCTCCTCGTACAACCGGACGGCCGGCTCGATCGCCCGCACCATCTCGGCAGAGGACTTGAGGCGGGCCACCTCCGGGTCGGTCTCCGGATCCGCCATCCTGCCTTCGCTGACGAGGTCACGCACCGTGCAGGTCTGGACCCCGTCCTCGCCGAGGCTGGGGAGCACGTCGGCCACGTACGCCAGGTATGCCTGGTGCGGACCGACGAACAGCACGCCTCCCCGCCGGTGGCCGAGCCGCGGGTCGGCGTACAGGAGGTAGGCGGTGCGGTGCAGGGCGACGACCGTCTTGCCCGTCCCCGGTCCTCCGTCGACGACGAGCGCACCCCGGGAGCCGGCACGGACGATGGCGTCCTGGTCGGCCTGGATGGTGCTGAGCACGTCGCGCATCCGGGCCGAGCGGCTGCTGCCCAGGCTGGCGATGAACGCCGACTGGTCGTCGAGCGCCGCGTGGCCCTCGAGCCCGTCGGTGGTGAAGACCTCGTCCCAGTAGTCGGTGACCCGGCCTCGGGTCCAGCGGTACCGGCGACGGCTGGCCAGGCCCATCGGGTTGCCGTGGGTCGCGCCGAAGAAGGGTTCCGCCGCGGGGGAGCGCCAGTCGACGAGCAGCCGCCGACCGGCACGGTCCGTGAGGCCGAGCCGGCCGATGTACGTCGGCGCGGCCGCGCCCTCGGCGACGATGCGGCCCAGGCAGAGGTCGAGGGTGAAGCGGCGCAGTGCGCGCAGCCGAGCGGTCAGGCGGTGGACCTCGCTGTCACGGTCCATCGCCTCCCGGCCGGTGCCGCCGGGCTTCTTGCGCTCGGCGTCGAGACGGTCGGACAGGTCGGCGATCGCCTCGTCGAGGCTCTCGGCGATCCGGGCGAAGTGCTCCTCGTCGCCGGCGACCATCGCCGGGTCGGCCTTGGCGGCGAGGTGGTCGGGCAGGTCGAACGCGCGGTCGGTCAGGGCGGTCACGCCATCAGCTCCAGTCCGCTGCTGGTGGGCAGGAACGGAGATTGTCGGCCACGAGGAGGGTCTTGCCGCAAGGCCCCTGGTGCGTTATACGTTGAGAGTGGAGGGGGCTGACCCCTCCTTTCTCATGCCCGCCGGCGACGTACCCGCAAGTCGCGGAGGTTCTCCGAGCTACCAGTTGGCCTGGGCCGGCGCGGCCGGCAACGGGTGGGCGGCGTCGTGGATCACGTAGACCACGCCGCCGGACTTCGGCAGCCAGGCGTTCTCGAACTCCCCGCGGTCGTACACGTGGCGGACACCGGCGGCGGTCTTGGCGGCGGGGTCGTTGACGACCGGGTCGCCTGAGGCGGTGAAGCCGACGATCACCACCAGGTGGCCGTTGGAGGTCGACACGGGGGCTCCGCTCAGCTCGCCCGCACCCCAGGAGACCGACGCGACGAGCGGGATTCCTGCGGCGATGAACGACTCCGCCTCGCGCAGCGACCGGAGTCGGGTGACGAAGGCGTCGCCGGCGAGCGTGGCGGCGTACGCGGTGTTGAACGGCCAGTTGCCCGTGCCTTCGTACGCCGCGTCGTAGGTCTTGCGGGCGGCGTAGTCGACCCAGGGATCGGGGTGCCCCGCGGGCACGAAGCGGTAGGTGTACGGGGGCGGGAGCGCGTCGAGGTAGCCGAGCACCATCGAGGTCGACGTCGGCGAGCACCACGCCTCGCCGCCGCCACCCCACTGCGGGTAGTGGCCGGAGTGCGCCATCTGGGAGTACGCCGGCACGTCGAGCTCGGTGCCGACGTGCGGGCCGGGGGTGGAGACGTCCACGGAGGAGACCCGCGGGAGACGGCTCGTCATCACGCCGAGGCCGGCCACGGTCGGGCCGGTGGAGCCGGGCTTGCGGAAGAGCGAGAGGCGGACCTGCCAGGAGACCAGGCCGCCGCTGCCGCGGACCTTCCAGGTGTCGACGTCGACCGCGGCCAGGTCGTCGGACTGCGGTGACTCAGTCGTCCGCCGCACGTGCTTGTCGCCGGACGTCCACCTGCCCAGCAGGTCCCAGGACGACGTGACCCCCTTGCTGTTGCGACCGCGGACCTCCACCTCGAGCCAGCTGTCGCCCGGGGTGGCGGCCGCCCACGATGCGATCAGCTCGGTGTAGGTGAAGTCGGACATCTGCCACGGCGCCGTCCAGCGCGCCCGTTCGTAGCTGCGGCCCGCCTGCTCGCGCTTCCCGGTCGCGGTGCCGAAGGCGATGCCGGCGTCCGTCACGACTGTGCCGCGGTGCAAGCCCTGGCCCATCGAGGCGGCGTCGTACCGCGTGAAGGAGATGTCTCGCTGCACGGTCCTGCCCGACGCCGTCGCCACGGGCGCGAGGCTACCGACCGTGACGACGAGCACCATCGCCAGCAACCGCGCAGAAGCAGGACCGAGCATCGCTCGACCCTAGACTTCGGGCGTGACACTCCGGCTCTACGACACCGCGACCCGCGAAGTTCGTGACTTCGCGCCCCTCGAGGAGGGGAAGGCGGGCATCTACGTCTGCGGCCTGACCGTGCAGTCGGAGCCGCACGTCGGCCACGTCCGGTCGGCGGTCAACTTCGACGTGCTGCGCCGGTGGCTGACCCACCAGGGGTACGACGTCACGTTCATCCGGAACGTCACCGACATCGACGACAAGATCCTGACGAAGTCGGCGGAGCAGGGTCGGCCCTGGTTCAACCTCGCGTACGAGATGCACCGCGAGCTCGACAAGGCCCTGGCCGCGATCAACGTGCTGCCGCCGACCTACGAGCCGGGCGCCACGGGACACATCCCCGAGATGGTCGAGCTGATCACCGCCCTGATCGCCAAGGGCCACGCCTACCCGGCCGAGGACGGCTCGGGCGACGTGTACTTCGACGTGCGGTCGTGGCCGGCGTACGGCGAGCTCACCAACCAGGGCCTCGACGACATGGAGCCGGCCGAGGACGCCGACCCTCGCGGCAAGCGCGACCCGCGCGACTTCGCGCTGTGGAAGGGCCGCAAG
This sequence comes from Nocardioides sp., assembly GCA_025966445.1. GTDB lineage: Bacteria > Actinomycetota > Actinomycetes > Propionibacteriales > Nocardioidaceae > Nocardioides. Next base: position 161 of record JAICRP010000007.1, on the reverse strand, counting down.
GAGTCCGAGCCCGAGAGCGCCTCGTGGCCGTCGCCCTGGGGCCGCGGCCGCCCGGGCTGGCTCATCGAGTGCAGCCTGATGGCGACGCAGGCGCTCGGCGACAACATCGACCTCCACGGCGGCGGCCAGGACCTCATCTTCCCGCACCACGAGAACGAGGT
>JAICRP010000167.1 GCA_025966445.1 Nocardioides sp. | reverse complement strand
CGAAGTTGCGGTTGGACGTCGAGGCGCTGCGCTCCTGGGGTGCGAGCTGGTCGGGGTTCATGCCCAGGCACATCGAGCAACCTGCCCCACGCCACTCGGCTCCGGCCTCCTTGAAGATCACGTCGAGGCCCTCGTCCTCGGCCTGCAGGCGCACCCGGACCGAGCCGGGGACGACGAGCAGCCTCGTGTCGGCGGCCACGTGGCGACCCTCGATGATCGAGGCAGCGAGGCGCAGGTCCTCGATCCGACCGTTGGTGCACGAGCCGACGAAGACGGTGTCCACCTTGATCTCGCGCATCGGTGTGCCGGCCTGGAGCCCCATGTACTCCAGGGCCTTCTCCGCCGCGATCTGGTCGGTCGCGTCCTCGAAGTCGGTCGGTGCCGGGACGCTCGCGCCGAGCGGCACGCCCTGGCCCGGGTTGGTGCCCCACGTGACGAACGGCGTCATGGTGCTGGCGTCGAGGACGATCTCCTCGTCGAAGGTCGCGTCGTCGTCGGTGACCAGGGTCCGCCAGTACGCGACGGCGGCGTCCCACTCCTCACCCTGGGGCGCCTCCTTGCGGCCCTCGAGGTAGTCGAAGGTCGTCTGGTCGGGTGCGATCAGGCCCGCCTTGGCGCCCCACTCGATGCTCATGTTGCAGACCGTCATCCGGCCCTCCATCGAGAGCGCCTCGATGGCCGGGCCGCGGTACTCGACGACGTAGCCCTGGCCGCCACCCGTACCGGTGTGCGTGATGAGGGTGAGCACGAGGTCCTTGGCCGTGACGCCCTCGGGGAGGGCGCCGTTGACCGTCACGGCCATCGTCTTCGGCCGGGCCTGCATCAGGGTCTGGGTGGCGAGGACGTGCTCGACCTCGCTGGTGCCGATGCCGAAGGCCAGCGCGCCGAACGCGCCGTGCGTGCTGGTGTGCGAGTCGCCGCACACGATCGTCATGCCGGGCTGGGTCAGCCCGAGCTGCGGGCCGATGATGTGCACGATCCCCTGGTCGAGGTCGCCCAGCGGGTGCAGCCGCACACCGAACTCCTCGGCGTTGCGGCGCAGCGTCTCGACCTGGGTGCGGCTGACGGGATCGGCGATCGGCTTGTCCCAGTCGATCGTCGGGACGTTGTGGTCCTCGGTCGCGATGGTGAGGTCGGGGCGGCGTACCCGACGGCCGGCGAGGCGCAGGCCGTCGAAGGCCTGCGGTGACGTCACCTCGTGGATGAGGTGGAGGTCGATGAAGAGGAGGTCGGGCTCACCGTCCGCGTGGCGTACGACGTGCTCGTCCCACACCTTCTCGGCCAGGGTCCTGCCCATGAGTCGCTCCCTTGCGCTCGTCCTCGTCTGTCCCCAGCATAGACTTGCCATCCAGATTCTGAGACGGCAGTATTAGCATATGGACAACTCGAGCGGTGTCGGAGTTCTCGACAAGGCCGCCCTCGTGCTCACTGCCCTGGAGGCGGGCCCGGCCACCCTGGCCGGCCTGGTCACCGCCACCGGACTCGCGCGCCCGACCGCGCACCGGCTGGCTGTGGCCCTCGAGCACCACCGCCTCGTCGCCCGAGACATGCAGGGCCGCTTCGTGCTCGGACCTCGACTGGCCGAGCTGTCGGCCGCCGCGGGTGAGGACCGCCTGCTGGCCACCGCCGGGCCGGTGCTGGCCCGCCTGCGCGACATCACCGGCGAGTCGGCCCAGCTGTGGCGGCGCCAGGGTGACTACCGCGTCTGCGTCGCGGCCGCCGAGCGTCCCTCGGGCCTGCGGGACACCATCCCCGTCGGCTCGCAGCTGACCATGCGGGCCGGCTCGGCCGCGCAGATCCTGCTCGCCTGGGAGGACCCGGAGCGGATGCACCGCGGCCTCCAGAACGCCGCCTTCTCCGCCGCTGCGCTCTCCGGCATCCGCCGCCGCGGCTGGGCGCAGTCGGTGGGCGAGCGCGAGCAGGGTGTGGCCTCGGTGTCCGCCCCGATCAAGTCCCCCGGTGGCAAGGTGATCGCCGCCGTGTCGGTCTCCGGCCCGCTCGAGCGGCTCTCCCGCCAGCCCGGCCGGATGCACGCCCCCGCCGTGCTGGCAGCCGCCGAGCGGCTGTCGGAGTCGTTGCGCCGCGCTGCTGCGGAGTAGCTGGGGCGGCGGTTTTCTCCGGCCGGCCGGAGAAAGCCGAACATGGCGTGAGGTGCGCCGTACGTCATGTTCGGGGAACGTACGCCGAGCGGGGCTCAGAAGAGCGCGTCCTGCTCGAGCTCGAGGAGGGTCTGCTTGCGCTCGATGCCGCCGGCGTACCCGGTCAGGGTGCCGTTGGCGCCGATGACGCGGTGGCACGGGATGACGATCGGGATCGGGTTGGAGCCGTTGGCGAGGCCGACGGCACGTGACGCGGCGTTGGTCTTGCCCAGCCGCCGCGCGATCTCGCCGTACGACGCGGTGTCGCCGTAACCGATCTGCACCAGCTGGTCCCATACCGACATCTGGAAGGTGCTGCCGACCGGCGCGAGCGGCAGGTCGAACTCCTTGAGCTCGCGGGCGAAGTACGCCCGGAGCTGGGCGACGGCCTCGACCAGGACGGGGTTGTCGTCGCTGCGCGCCCCGCGCGGCCGGCCGTCGTGGTCGCGGAACGGCGAGAACTCGATCTGGGTGATCTTGCCGTCGCGCTCCACGATGCGCAGGTCGCCGATGGGGCTGTCCATCACGGTCCACATGTCAGTGCTCCTCGGTGTTGGTCGTGAGAGTAGGGCTGAGGCTTCGCCACAGGTGCACCTGCGCATAGGAGCGCCAGGGGCGCCAGGACTGGGCGAGGGTGCTTGCGGTCACCGGGTCGCGACCCAGGCGGGTCAGGGCGTCACGGGTGCCGGTGTCGGCGGGGAGGAAGACGTCGGGGTCGCCGAGGGCCCGCATCGCGATGTAGTCGGCCGTCCAGGGTCCGATGCCCGGGATCGCCAGCAGTGCTCGTCGGGTGTCGTCGCGACCCGATCCGCGGTCGAGGACGACCTCGCCCTCGGCGAGCGCCCGGCAGAGGGCGATCAGCGCCCGGCCACGCGACCGGGGCATGGGCAGGTCCAGGGGGTCGAGGGAGGCCAGCGTCGCCACGTCGGGGAACAGGTGGGTCAGCCCGCCGTCGGGCCGCGCGACCGGCTTGCCGAGCTCGGCGGTCAGCCGGCCGGCGATGGTGCGGGCAGCGCCCACGGTGACCTGCTGGCCCAGCACCGCCCGGACGGCGATCTCGTTGCCGTCGACGTGGCCCGGCACTCGCACCCCCGGACGCGCGGCGACCAGCGTCCCCAACAACGGGTCGCGGCCGAGAACCTCGTCGACGGCGACCGGGTCGCAGTCGGCGTCGAGCAGGCGACGGACGCGCTCGACACCCGCCGTGGTGTCGCGGAGGTCGTCGAGGGCGAAGGTCGCCAGCACGAACGCCGTCTCCCCCGGTTCGTCGTGGTCGCCGATGTCGAGACGGACCGTGCCCGTGCCGTGCGGGAGCGCGAGCGTGCGGGCGTACCAGCCCTCGCCGGCCGTCTCGACCCCCGGAACGGCGCGGAGGGCGAGGAACGCGAGCAGGTCACGGCCGGCGTACGGCGTCCGGACGGCCAGCCGCATGGTCACGGTGCCCGTCGAGGGGTGCGCGCCCCCGCGACGGCCGCGGAGCTCGGTCGGCGAGAGGGCGTAGACCTCGCGGATCGTGTCGTTGAACTGCCGGATGCTCGCGAAGCCGGCCGCGAAGGCGATCTCCGCGAACTGCAGGTCGGTCGTCTCGATGAGCACACGAGCCGTCTGCGCCCGACGCGCGCGGGCCAGGGCCAGCGGGCCGGCGCCGAGCTCGGCGGTGAGCAGCCGGCTCAGGTGGCGCGGCGTGTAGCCGACACGCGCGGCCAGCGCATCGACTCCCCCGCGGTCGACGACGCCGTCGGAGATCAGCCGCATCGCCCGGCCCGCGACGTCGGCGGCGACGTCCCACTCCGGGCTGCCGGGCGTGGCGTCCGGCAAGCAGCGCTTGCACGCGCGGAAGCCGGCCGCCTGCGCCGCCGCCGCCGTCGGGTGGAACTCCACGTTGCGCGCCGCCGGCGTGCGGGCCGGGCACGAGGGGCGGCAGTAGATGCCGGTCGTGCGGACCGCGGTGTAGAAGACGCCGTCGAAGCGCCGGTCCCGCGAGCTCACGGCGCGGTAGCAGGCCTCGCGGTCGAGCCTGCGGGTCGCTGTCGTCATGGCAACCATCCTGCACCCCGCCACCGACAGTCTCTCGCGGGATTCGGACACGGGTGCGGGAGGAGGCGGCGCAGTCTCCGGGCGGACGGCCATACTCGCCCCATGAGCACGATGACGACCGATCTGTGGGGTGACGCCGACGGGCCGAGCCGCCGCGGACTGCTCGTCGACGTGGTCACGGGAGCCGTGTTCGCCGTGGTCGTCGGGCTCGTCCAGACCCAGATGGAGGCCTGGACCTGGCTCGCCGCGGTGCTCCTCGGTGCCGCGCTCGCGGTCCGTCGCGTGGCACCGTTCGTCACGGTGTCGCTGGCGGTCGCCGCGTCCGTCGTGCAGGTCGTCAGTGGGAACGTCGCGTGGTTCGCCTGCCTGGCGTACGTCCCGCTGTTCGTCACCCTGGGCGGCCACCGCGACGTCCGCGTACGCCGGCTCGGCCTCGCGTGCGCGGCGGTCGCCGTCGTGGTCGCGGCAGGCTGGGAGTGGAACCGTCTCGCCGACGAGAGGTCCCTGCAGGCCCACGTCCTCGGTGCGTTGGCCCTGGCGGCCTCGACCGCGGTGGTGGTCGTCGGCTCGTGGGTCGCCGGGTACGTGCGGTGGCAGCGACGCCAGGCTGTGCAGGCGCGGGCCGACGCCACCTTGCAGGCGGTCGAGAGCCGTCGGCTGCACGACCTCTACGAGCAGGAGCAGGAACGCAGCCGGATCGCGGCCGACATGCACGACCTGGTCGCCCACTCGTGGGCCGTCGTGGCGGCGCAGGCGGACGGCGCCCGCTACGTGGTGCGCGAGGATCCCGACCGCGCCCAGCAGGCGCTCACCGTCATCGGCGACACCGCCCGCTCGGCGATGGACGACGTCCGCGTGCTGCTCGGCCGGCTGCGCGAACAGCCGCCTGCCGGGCAGGCTCTGGTCTTCGAGCAGCCGGACGCCCTGGTCGCCCGGATGCGTGACGCCGGCATGGACCTGCACCTCGACCGCAGCGGCGGCCCGGCGCCCACGGGGCTGCTGGACGTGACCAGGCGCGGGGTGCTGACCGAGTCGCTGACCAACGCCCTGAAGCACGGTGACCTCGCCCAGCCGGTCGAGGTCGTCGAGGACTGGAGCGAGGGGTACCTGCTCCGGGTGAGCAACGCCGCGAACGACAGGCACGGGTCCGGCCAGGGCCACGGCCTGCTCGGGATGGCCGAACGGGTCGCCCTCGTCGGCGGGACCCTGACGGCCGATCTTCGCGGAGACCGTTGGGTCGTCGAGGCCCGCGTCCCCGGAGGCAGTCCACGATGACGATCCGGGTTGCACTGGTCGATGACCAGGCCCTGTTCCGGGCGGGCATCGCGATGCTCATCGGCTCGCAGCCGGACCTCGACGTGGTGGGCGAGGCCGCCGACGGCAGCGAGGTCGCCGCGCTGGTCGAGACCTGCCGTCCCGACGTCGTGCTGATGGATGTGCGGATGAGCTCGGTGGACGGGGTCACGGCCACCCGCGAGCTGGTGACGACGTACGGCGACCGCGCGCCGAAGGTGCTCGTGCTCACCACGTTCGACCACGACGAGGCGGCGGCCTCCGCCATCGAGGCGGGGGCGAGCGGGTTCGTCCTCAAGGGTGCCGAGCCGGAGTTCCTGCTGGCGTCGGTACGCGCCGTCGCCGCCGGCAGCCAGGTCGTGGCGGCCAGCGCCACCCGAGCCCTCTGGGAGCGGTTCCGTGCCCGGCCGACCCGCACGCCGGGACCGGAGTACACCACCCTCACCGTGCGCGAGCGCGAGATCCTGCTGCGCGCCGCGCAGGGTCTGTCGAACGCCGAGATCGCGGCGGTCGAGGTCCTGGCCGAGGGCACCGTGAAGACCCACATCTCGCGGATCCTGACCAAGCTCGGCCTGCGTGACCGCGTGCAGCTGGTCGTCTACGCGTACGAGCACGGGCTGGCCTGACACCTCGACGTACCTCCTGCGATGTACGCCGGGTGACGACCTGCGCCAGATGTGCGGGCGACGCGTGGTTCCTAGCGTCGAAGCATGACCCACCAACCTCCCGCGCCCATCGTCGCCTTCCGGGGCGTGTCCAAGATCTACGGCGAGGGCACCGGCCTCGTGCGCGCCCTGGACGGGGTGACCGTGGACATCGCGTCCGGCCAGTTCACCGCGGTGATGGGGCCCTCCGGCTCCGGGAAGTCGACGTTCATGAACCTCGCCGCCGGCCTGGACGACCCGACCTCCGGGGAGGTCTGGGTCGCGGGCCAGGCACTGCACGCGCTCGACGACGACGCGCGCACGGTGTTGCGTCGTACGCACGTCGGCTTCGTCTTCCAGGCGTTCAACCTGGTGCCGACGTTGTCCGCGATCGAGAACGTGCTGCTGCCGTTCGAGCTCGCTGGGAGACGACTGACGGCCGACGAGTGCGCGTGGGTCGACACGTTGATGCGGAGCCTCGGGCTCGCCGACCGGGCGGCACACCGACCGGGCGAGCTGTCGGGAGGGCAACAGCAGCGCGTCGCCATCGCCCGTGCGCTGGCGTCGCGGCCGCAGATCGTGGTGGCGGACGAGCCCACCGGCAACCTCGACACCACCACGTCGCGCGAGGTGCTGAGCCTGCTGCGGACCGCCGCGCGCGAGTACCGGCAGACGATCGCCATGGTCAGCCACGACCCGGTCGCCGCGTCGTACGCCGACCGGATCCTCGTCATCGCCGACGGCCGGATCGTCGGGGACCATCCGTCCCTCCCGCCGCAGGAGATCGCCGAGCTGCTCATCTCGTTGGAGGTCGCCGCATGAGCGGCCTGCGCCGCAGCCTGGTCCTGGGGTCCCCCCGCGAGCTCGGCACGGTGGGGCTGGTCTCCGGGCTGTGCGGGGCGTACGCCGCCGTGCTCATCATGACCGGAGTCTTCCTCGTCACCGTGGCCGACGAGGCCGGCGGCGGCGTAGCCGCGGTGCTGGGCGTGGTGGCCACGGTCT
>JAICRP010000145.1 GCA_025966445.1 Nocardioides sp. | reverse complement strand
GGACGTCGAGGTCCGTGACCTCGTGCTGCGCGGCGGCCGCGCGGTCGCGCTGTCCACCGACGCGGGCGAGGTCGACGCGGACGCGGTCGTGGTCGCCTGCGATCCCCGCCGACTGCCGGCGCTGGCGCCGCTCGTGCGGCGGACGATGCCCGCGATGCCCCCCGTGGTGACCCACGTCGGGCTCCGGGGGGACCCGCCGGAGCTGGCCCACGAGACAGTGCTGCACGGCGCGGGCAACGAGCCGCAGATCACGGTGCGCGCGAGCGGAGCCGCCTGGACGGTGCTGGGTCGTGGCCGGGTCGACGAGGACCTGCTCACGACGTTGGCGCGGCGCGACCTCGACGTGCGCGGGCAGGTCGTGACGCGGGTCGACCGCTCACCCCGCGACCTGGTCGACGCGTGGGGCGGATCGCCGTACGGCGTGCTGTGGCAGGGCCGCCAGACGGCGTTCCGACGGCTCGGCCCGGCGACACCGGTGCCCGGGGTGTACGCCGCAGGGGCGCACGCCACTCCCGGCGCCGGACTGCCGTACGTCGGCCTGTCCGCCTCGCTGGTGGCCCAGCTCGTCGGGCCTGCTTGATCTCAGTCCAGGGCGAAGGTCACCGTGACCGCGGCCGCGATCGTGGTCTCGCCGGGCTCGATGGCCACCGACTTCATCATGTCGCGGGCCACGCCGCCCTCGCCCACACCGATCGGTCCGGCTGCACCGCCCTCGGCCATCGCCTGGACGTCGCCGAGGCGGGCCCCGGCCAGCTCCGCGAGGTGACCCGCGCGAGCCACGGCGTCGGCGTACGCGCCGGCCCGGGCCGAGCCCAGAGCCCGGGCGGTGTCACTCACCTCGAGTCCGAACCCCTCCACCTGGAGTCGGTCGCCGACCTTCGTGGCCAACGCGGCCAACAGGTCCCCGGCCGACGCGATGTCGGTGCAGGTGATGCTCAGCGAGTGCCGCGCCTCGAAGCCGCTGGGCTTTCCCTCGTTGTCGTAGGCCGGCCAGACGTTGAGGTTCGTGGAGCCGATCCGCGAGGCCTCGGTGTGCTCGCGGCCGACCGCGATGATCTCGGCGGCGGCGGAGTCGGCGCCCGCCAGGGCCTCGGCGACGCCGGCCGCGCGATGGCTCGAGGCGACGCGGACGACAACAGTGTCGGGGACCTCGCGGGCGGTCCCCCGCCCGGTGACGGTGACGGTGCGCATGGCGCGAGGTTAACCGTCAGGCCGTGATGCGCAGCGCCTCGAAGATCTCGAGCGTCGCCCGCGACCGGTTGAGCGTGTAGAAGTGCAGGCCTGGCGCGCCCAGCTCCAGCACCCGCTCGCACAGCTCGGTGGCGATCTGGACGCCCACGCGGCGGACGTCGGCCGGCTCGGTGAGGCCGTCGAAGCGGGCGACCATCTCGTCCGGTAGCTCCGCACCGGACAGCTCGGCCATCCGGGCCACCTGACGCAGGTTCGTGATCGGCATGATCCCGGGCAGGATCGGGATGTCGCAGCCCAGGGCCCGGACCCGCTCGACGAGATCGGCGTAGTCGGACGCCCGGAAGAACAGCTGGGTCACCGCGAACTCGGCGCCCGCGGCCGCCTTGGCCACGAGCACGCGCGCGTCGGCGTCCTTGGAGGCGGCCGACGGGTGGGCCTCCGGGAACGCCGCCACGCCGATGCTGAACCCGCCCAGCCCGTGCGCGAGCTCGACCAGCTCGCTGGCGTACGTCAGCCCGCCCGGGGTCGGCGTCCAGGCCGCGCGCGGCCCCTCCTTCGGGTCGCCGCGCAGGGCGAGCACGTCGCGGACACCGGCCTCGCGGTAGGAGCCCAGGATGTCGACGAGCTCCTCGCGGGTGTGCCCGACGCACGTCAGGTGACCCATCGCGCGCAGGGACGTCTCCCGGGCGATCCGCCCGGTGATGGTGACCGTCGTGTCGCGGGTCGTGCCGCCGGCGCCGTACGTCACCGACACGAACGTCGGCTGGTAAGGCTCCAGGTCGCGGATCGCGGACCACAGCTGCTCGACGCCGGCCTCGTCCTTCGGCGGCATGAACTCGAACGAGATCGACCGCTCACCTCCACGGATCAGCTGCCCGATGCTGCGCCGGTCGTCCATGCCCAGCAGTCTATGGAGGTGCGGCGCCCACTAGCCTCGCGGCATGACCTCGTGGGACGGCAGTGCGTTCCGGGAGCGGCTCCAGAAGGTCCTCGACGGCTTCCTCGACGAGATGGCCGGCCGGGTCGCCCCGCTCGGGCCGGACGCCGCCGCGCTCCTCGACCAGGCCCGCCGTTCGGTGTCCGGGGGGAAGCGGTTCCGGGCGGCGTTCTGCTGGTGGGGCTACCGCGCGTTCCAGCCGCAGGTCGAGGACGAGGACGCGCTGCTGCGCGCGTGCGCCGCCCTGGAGCTGCTGCACGCCAGCGCCCTGGTCCACGACGACTACATGGACGCCTCGGACACCCGGCGGGGCCGGCCGGCCACGCACCGCGCGTTCGCCTCGGCCCACCAGGAGGCCGGGTGGCGCGGCGACCCGGAGCAGTACGGCGCCGCGGCGGCCATCCTGCTCGGCGACCTGTTGCTCTCGTGGTCCGACGAGCTGCTGCGGCGCTGCGGGCTGCCCGCCGACCGGGTGGCGACGGCGCTCGAGCTGTTCGACCGGTGTCGCACCGAGGTGATCACGGGCCAGTTCCTCGACGTGGCCGTGCAGGCACGCGGCCGGGCCGACGTCGAGGCCGCGATGACGGTGCTGCGCTTCAAGTCCGCCAAGTACTCGATCGAACGTCCGCTCCACATCGGCGCCGCGCTCGCCGGCGCGACACCGGACGTGCTGCGGGAGCTGACGGCGTACGGGCTCCCGCTCGGCGAGGCCTTCCAGCTCCGCGACGACCTCTTGGGCGTGTACGGCGACCCCGCGACCACCGGCAAGCCCGCCGGGGACGACCTGGTCGAGGGCAAGCGCACCGTGCTGGTCGCCCTGGCGCTCGACGGGGTCCCGGCGGCCGACGCCGCCCGCCTCGACGCCGCCCTCGGCTCGCCGCTGTCGACCGACGACGTCGCCGGGCTGCGCGCGATCATCGACGCCTCCGGCGCGCACACCCACGTGGAGCAGGTCATCGACGACCTGGTGGAGCTGTCGCTGGCGAAGCTGGACGCCTCCTCGTTCGCCGAACCCGCCCGGCAGGTCCTGCGCGAGCTGGCGTCGGCCGCCACCGACCGCAAGGTCTAGGGAGCGGTGGTCAGTCGAGCGACGGAACCCCGTCCACATCGGGACCGTCGCCGCGCAGGACGACCACGAACGGGCCGCCCCGCTCGGCGTTGACGCGCCCGCCGAGGACCGAGAGCGCCACCGAGAAGGCGCGCTCGTCGTGACGGGCCAGCGGGCCCCAGCCGTCCCAGAGCAGCAGCCAGCCCTCGCTGTCGCCGGCGGTCACGTCGCCGAGGCAGTCGGCGAGGGCGTCGAAGTTCTGGCCGTAGTGGTCGGGGAGCTTCAGCGCCTCGCCCGCGGCTCGCAGGAAGTCGGCCTTGGTCTCGCCGTGCCAGCCGTCGATGTGGGCGTAGTGCCAGCCGGCGTGCTCGACGGTGTGCCGGACGTCCTCGTCCTTGAAGTGGCCGTGCCACCGGTAGATCCCGGCTTCCTTGCGGTGGGCCAGCACGGCTGCGAGTCCGCTCATCGTCGGATCCTCTCGAACGGTCGGTAGTGGGGTCGAGTCCGGTCAGAAGGCCATGGCCTGCGCGCGGCGCTTGACCTCGGCGCCCCGGTTCTCGCGCAGCGCGTCGATCGGCCGCCCCGGGAGGTCGTCGTCGAGGAAGAGCCACGCGATGCACTCGCGGTCGTCGTACTTGTTGTCGTGCATCACGGTCAGCAGGCCCGGCAGCCCCTTCACGACGAGGCCGTCCTGGATGAACAGGGCGGGGATGCGCTGCCCGGTGCCCGGCTCCGAGACGGCAGCGGCGATCTCGTGCTCCCGGATCATCGTGCGGATGCGGGACACGGGGACGCCGAGCAGCTCGGCGGCGGCGTGCCAGTCGAGCCACTCGTCGACGAGGGCACCCAGGTCCATCTGGGCGAGGGGAACATCGGCCATGGGCCAACTCTGTCACGGACCGCGGTGACTCCCGCCACGCCGGTGGCGGGCGTGCGCGACAGGGTCCCGCAGGCGTCCGTACGATGGGCGGACCGGATTCTTCCCCGACCGGTGCGCAGGAGGGTCGAGTGCAGCCAGATGGGCGCGCCCGCAAGGGCGGCGGCGCCGTGTTGACCGACCCCATCGTGGGGACGGTCGTGGACGGCCGCTACCGCATCGGCCCGCGCATCGCCCGCGGCGGCATGGCCAGCGTGTACGAGGCCACCGACCTCCGACTCGACCGCGCCTGCGCCGTCAAGGTGATGCACCCGGGCCTCGGCGACGACGAGGAGTTCGCGGCCCGGTTCGTCCGCGAGGCCCGCTCGGCCGCGCGGCTCGACCACCCCAACGTGGTCGCCGTCTTCGACCAGGGCGCCGACGACGACATCGTCTTCCTGGTGATGGAGCACGTCGCCGGGCACACCCTGCGCGATGTGATCCGCAAGGAGAGCCCGATGGCGCCCTCGCGCGCCCTGGCCCTCGTGGAGCCGGTGCTCTCGGCCCTGGCGCACGCCCACCGGGCCGGCCTGATCCACCGCGACGTCAAACCCGAGAACGTCCTGATCGCCGACGACGGCCGGGTCAAGGTCGCCGACTTCGGCCTGGCGAAGGCCGTCTCCGCCGACACCCAGCACACCGCCACCGGCGGCGTGCTGATCGGCACCGTCTCCTACCTCGCGCCCGAGCTCGTCGTCGACGGCCGCAGCGACGCGCGCGCCGACGTGTACGCCGTGGGGGTGCTGCTCTACGAGCTGCTCACCGCCACCAAGCCGCACGAGGGCGAGTCCCCGATCCAGGTGGCCTACAAGCACGTGCACGAGGACGTCCCGCCGCCGTCGACCGTCGTGCCCGGGCTGCCGGCGTACGTGGACGCGCTGGTCTCGCGCGCCACCGCGCGCGACCTCGACCAGCGGCCCGCCGACGCCGGCGTGCTGCTGCACCAGGTCCACCGGGTGGCCCAGGCGCTGCGCGACGGCGTCCGGGAGGACGAGGAGCTGACGCGCGACCTCGCCCTGCGGCCGGTCGGGCTCCCCGGACGCGAGGCAGTGTCCAGCGACACAGCCCCGGACCCCTTCGACGTCAACGAGTTCGCCCGGATGTCGACCGAGGTGGCGGCGCCGGCCGAGGCGACCGCCGTGGTGCACCGCACCACCGCGCTCGATCGCCGGCCCGTGCCGCCGCCCGGCCAGGTCGCCAGAATCACCACCATCCGCCGGCCGCGCCGGTCCAAGAAGGGTCCTCTGCTCCTGCTGCTCGCCCTGGTGCTCGTCGCCGGCGGCGGCGTGGGCGCCTGGTGGTTCGGCTGGGAGCGCTACACCTCGGCCCCGGCGGTCCTCGGCATGATGGAGAACGCGGCGGAGAAGAAGCTCGAGGCCGCCGGTCTGACCGTCGAGGTCGGCGATCCGGCGTACTCCGAGACCGTGCCCGCGGGTCGCGTGCTCGGCGCCGACCCGGCGGCCGGCGACCGGGTCCTCGACGGCGGGACGGTCACGCTCGTGGTCTCGCTGGGCAAGGAGCGGTACGACGTCCCGCGCACCCAGGGCGCGTCGGAGGACGAGGCGCAGGACGCCCTGCTCGAGGCCCACCTCGCCTTCGGCAAGGCCATCGGGCGCTGGTCCGAGACGGTGCCCGAGGGCACCGTGCTGCGCAGCGACCCACCGGCCGGCCAGACGCTGCGGCCCGGCACGGTCGTCGACCTCTACGTCAGCAAGGGCCGCAAGCCGCTCACGGTCACCGACTGGACCGGCGAGAGCTTCGTGGAGGCGCGCACCGCCCTGGAGCGGAAGGGCTTCGAGGTCAGCTCCACCGACGAGTACTCCGACACCGTGGCCGAGGGCGACGTGATCTCGCAGAGCCCCGACGAGGGCACGCTGTTCCGCGGCGACCAGGTCGGCTTCGTGGTCTCGCTGGGGCCCGAGCTGGTCGAGGTGCCCGGCGGTCTGGTGGCCTCGGGCTGGGAGTCGGCTCAGGAGACGCTCGAGGCGGCCGGGTTCGAGGTGGACATCGAGCACGTCGACGACTACCTCGGGCTCGGGTTCGTCTACCGCGTCGACCCCGGCTCCGGCACCTCGCTCCCCCGGGGATCCACGGTCACCCTCTGGCTGATCTAGGTGCCGGAGCGGCCCAAGACGCTGCTGGCGACGCTGACCCTGCTGGGGATCACGGCCGCCTGGGGCAGCACGTTCTTCCTCATCAAGGACCTGCTCGACCGGGTCCCGACCCTCGACTTCCTGGGCGTCCGGTTCGCGATCGCGGCCGTGGCCCTGGTCCTGGTCGCGCCGCGCGCGATCGGCCGGCTCAGCCGTGAGGCCCGGCGGCACGCGATCGTGCTCGGGCTCCTCTACGGGCTGGGGCAGATCCTCCAGACGGCGGGCCTGGCGCACACGCCGGCGAGCGTGTCGGGCTTCATCACCGGCTTGTACGTCGTAGCCACGCCACTGTTCGCCGCCGTCCTGCTGCGCACCCGGATCACGTGGCTCACCTGGGCCGCCGTGCTCCTCGCCGTCGTCGGCCTCGCCGTCCTCACCCTCGACGGGTTGTCGGTCGGGTACGGCGAGGCGCTGACCTTCGTCGCGGCGATGCTCTACGCGCTGCACATCGTGGGCCTGGGGGCGTGGTCGACCGCCGCCGACGCGATGGGGCTGGCGATCCTCCAGCTGGTCGTGATCGCCGTCGTGTGCCTGGTCTGCACGGTCCCGGACGGTCTCGTGCTTCCGGACCGGCCCTCGGACTGGGCCTCGCTGCTCTACATGGCGCTGATCCCCGGTGCCCTCGGCATCGTCGGGCAGACCTGGGCGCAGGCCCATCTCCCCCCGACCCGCACCGCCATCGTGATGAGCATGGAGCCGGTGTTCGCGGCCTTCTTCGCCGTCCTCCTCGGCGGCGAGTCGCTCACCTCCCGGATGATCCTCGGCGGCGCCTTCGTGCTCGCCGCGATGCTCGTCGTCGAGCTGGGGCCCCGCCGCCACATCGAGGGCGAAGTCACCCACCTGACCGTCTGAAGCACCGAGGGGACCATCCGGATGGCGGAAACGGTGACGGCGTCCACACATCGGTGACCTAGCGTCGCGCCCGTGGTGATCGTGATGGCCCCGGGGGCGACCGACGAGGACATCGCCGGCGTGGTCTCCCGGGTCGAGGGCGTCGGCGGCGAGGCGTTCGTCAGCAAGGGTGTGACCCGGACGATCATCGGGCTGGTCGGCGACATCGACTCCTTCCACCACCTCAACCTCCGTACCCTGCCGGGCGTCGCGGACGTGCACCGGATCTCGGACCCCTACAAGCTCGTCAGCCGGCAGCACCACCCCGAGCGCTCGACCGTGTGGGTCGGCCCGTCCGGGCACCAGGTACCGATCGGACCCGAGACGTTCACGTTCATCGCCGGCCCGTGTGCGGTCGAGACGGCGGCGCAGACCCTCGAGTCAGCCCACATGGCGCGGGCGGCCGGTGCCACCCTGCTGCGGGGCGGCGCCTTCAAGCCCCGCACGTCGCCGTACGCCTTCCAAGGCCTCGGCCTGCACGGCTTGGAGATCCTCGTCGAGACCCGCGCGGAGACCGGCCTGCCGATCGTGACCGAGGTGGTCGACGCGCGCGACGTACCGCTCGTCGCCGAGCACGCCGACATGCTCCAGATCGGCACCCGCAACATGGCCAACTTCGGACTGCTCCAGGCGGTCGGTGAGTCCGGGAAGCCGGTGCTGCTCAAGCGCGGGATGACCGCGACCATCGAGGAGTGGCTGATGGCCGCGGAG
>JAICRP010000095.1 GCA_025966445.1 Nocardioides sp. | reverse complement strand
TGGCGGGTCCCCGACCCCGCCGACCTCGACGCCTACCTGCCGTATGTCGTCGCCTCCTCCGCGCTGGCCACGGGTGACGCCTCGCGGCTGCGCCGCCGCCTCGTGCAGGAGGACCGGCTGGCCACCGACGTAGGCTGCCACCTCGGGCTGATGGAGGACGCCTTCGACGTGCGCAACCCGTGCCCGTTCGTGCTCGAGGCGCACCATCCGGGCAGCGTCACCACCGACAGGGTCGTCGCGGCCGTGGACGAGGAGCTCGACCGGCTCGCCACCGACGGGATCGGCGCCGACGAGCTCACACGCGTCACGGCCCGGCTGCGGTCGCACCTGCTCCAGGCCGACGACAACGTCCTCCAGCGCGCGCTGCGCGTCGCGTCGTACGAGCAGCAGCGTGGCCGCCCCGAGCTCACCCACGAGCTGCCCGACCTGCTCGAGCAGGTCACCGCCGAGCAGGTCGCCGCGGCCGCCGGGACCCTGAGACCCGACGCCCGCGCCCGCCTCGACCTGATCGCGGGTGAGGCATGAGTCCCCGTCGCGAGCGCAAGCCGCAGCCGATCCCCGCCCTCACCAAGCCTCGCAAGCAGCGGCTCCCCTCGATCGCCGAGCGGACGTTGGCCAGCGGGCTCCGGGTCGTCGCCGTCCGTCGCGCGAGCGTGCCGCTGGTCCACCTGCGGTTGCGGGTCCCCAACGCCATCCGCCGCGACGCCGACCTGGCGAGGACGGCCGTGCTCTCGCGGACGATGATGCTGGGCACGGGCAGCCGTTCACAGGGCGAGCTGGCCGAGGCGCTGCAGCGGCTGGGCGGCGGGCTACGCGTCGACGACGGCGCCGACGGTCTCTCCTTCGGAGGGGAGTCGCTCAAGTCGGAGCTCGGTGGCCTGCTCGCCCTGCTGGCCGAGGTGCTCACCGACGCGGCGTACCCGCGCGCGGCCTCCGAGCGGGAGGCCGGCCGGTTGGGCGACCACCTGCGCCGCGCGCTGTCGCAGCCGGGCGTGGTGGCCGACGAAGCGTGGCTGACCCGCAGGTACGGCGACCATCCCTACGGCCGTTCGCTGCCCACGCCCGACGAGGTCACCGAGGTGGCGCCGCGCTCGTTGCGGGCCCTCCACCGGCGTCGCGTCGTCCCCCGCGGCAGCCTCCTCGTGCTCGTCGGCGACCTGACCCCGGCCCGCGCCCTCGACCAGGTCGAGAAGGCCCTCGGTGGCTGGCAGGCCGACGGCACCGGCGCCGATGTGCCGCCGGTGCCCGACGTCCCGCACGTTCCCCTGCTGCTCGTCGACCGACCCGGCGCCGTGCAGTCCAACCTGCGCCTCGGCGGCCGCGCGGTACGTCGTACCGACGAGGGTTACGCCGCCGCGCAGCTCGCCAACGGCATCTTCGGAGGCTCCTTCTCCTCGCGCCTGACCCAGAACATCCGCGAGGACAAGGGCTACACCTACAGCCCGCACAGCGCGGTCCGGCACCTCCGGGGCGACTCCCGGCTCCTCACGTCCGCCGACGTCGCGACCGAGGTGACGGCACCGGCCATGGTGGAGGTGCTCTACGAGCTCGGCCGGATCGCGTCGCTGCCGCCGACGCCGGACGAGCTCGAGTCCACGGTCCAGTACCTGACCGGCACGCTCGCCCTCGGCACGGCCACCCAGGCGGGTCTCGCCGAGACCCTGGTCGACCTGATGTCGGACGGCAAGGGCGTCGACTGGCTGCAGGAGTACCCCGCCCGGCTCGCCGCCACCACCCCCGAGGACGTGCAGGAGGCGGCCGCGACGATGCTGGCCCCCGCCTCGATGGTCTCGGTCGTGGTCGGCGACGCCGACGTGGTCGAGCCGGGCCTGGCGACGCTGATGGAGGTCGTCCGCCGCTAGTTGTACATCGCCACCACCGCGCGGGCCTTGGCCGCCACGAGCTCGCGCAGCGACGCGGGGGAGACGACCTCCAGGTCACCGGCGTGCGGAAGCAGCTGGCGGGCGGCGACCTCGTCGTGCTCGATGGGCAGGTCGACGGTCGTCCAGCCGTCCGCGTCGGGGGGCACGCCCACGACGGCGTCGCGCAGCGCCGCGTCGGAGAGGTCCGGCAGGCGACGGACCAGGGCGGAGGAGAGCCGGACGACCGCGATGCGGGACAGCCGGCGCTCGTCGAAGTCGGCAAGGTGGGAAGCCCACCAAGGACCGAGCCGGAAGTCGGCCGGCCGCTCGAACCGCTCGGCCGTCGGTGCCAGCCGCAGGACGTGGGAGACCCGGTAGGTGCGGACCGAGCCGTCGCAGGCCGCTGCGAGGTACCAGGTGCCGCCCTTGAGGACGAGCCCGTACGGCGCCAGCCGACGCTCGACCTCGCGTGGCGCCTCCCAGCGGCGGTAGACCACGTCGACGACGCGGTCGTCGAGGACGGCCTCCGCGAGCGCGGCGAGGTGCTGCGGCTCCTCCGCCGCGTGGTACCACGCCGAGACGTCGAGCCGGAACCGGTCGCGCAGCCGGCCGGCCCGTACCCGTTGGGCCGGGCCCAGGGCGGCCAGCAGCTTGCGCTCGGCGGACGCCGCCTCCTCGCCCAGCCCCAGGGCAGCGGCCGGACCGGGCAGGCCCACCATGAAGAGCGAGAGCGCCTCGTCCTCGGTCAGCCCGGTCAGCCGGGTGCGGTAGCCGTCGACGAGGCGGTAGCCGCCCGCCCGGCCCTGCTCGGCGTAGACGGGGACGCCCGCGGCGGACAACGCCTCCACGTCCCGGTAGACCGTGCGCAGCGAGACCTCCAGCTCGCCGGCGAGCTCACGGGCCGTCATCCGTGGACGGGCCTGGAGCAGCATCAGGATCGAGACGAGGCGGCTGGAACGCATGGCCGGACGCTAGGGGAGACCGCCGACAATCGCTGCCAGGAACTGACAGGTATGACGTCCAGGCTGACCGCATGACCTCCACCGACAGCCCCACCAGCAGGCCACGCACCTCCACCGACTTCGACTTCCTCGTCGGGACCTGGGACGTCGAGCACCACCGGCTCGTCGCGCCCCTCACCGGCAGCACCGAGTGGGTCGTCACCGGCGACAGCAAGGCCGCGGGCCACTCCTACCTCGACGGCGCCGTCAGCGTCGACGAGATCACGTTCCCGACGGCCGGCGCCTCGGGCATGTCCCTCCGGCTCTACTCCGCCGACCGCGACGAGTGGTCGATCTTCTGGGTCAGCAGCCACGACGGTCGCGTCGGGCCGCCCGTGCACGGCCGCTGGGAGGGCGAGCCAGGCGAGCGGCGCTGCCGGCTGGTGGGAGACGAGCTCCCGCAGGGCGGCCGGCCGACCCGGATGACCTACGAGTGGAGCGACATCACCGCCACCGATGCGCGGTGGCAGCAGGCGTACTCCCTCGACGGCGGGCGGACCTGGGAGAAGAACTGGGAGATGCGCTTCCACCGCACCGCCGACACCCCCGTCGCGGTGCCTCAGGACCACCTCGCGAAGGTCACCTCCGACTTCGACTTCCTCACCGGTACCTGGCGGGTGCAGCACCGCAAGCTGCGCTCGCGGTTGACCGGGTGCACCGACTGGGACGAGTACGAGTCCCGCTTCGATGCCCGGACCCACCTCAACGGGCTGGTGAGCATCGACGAGGGCGCGTTGCCGCACCCCTCGCCGTACCGCGGCATGACCTTCCGCACGTACGACGTCGCCGCCGGCGAGTGGGCCCTGCACTGGCTCGACAGCCGCACCCTGCAGATGGACACCACGCCCGTGCGCGGGCGCTTCGTCGAAGGGGTGGGTGAGTTCGTCGCCGAGGACCACCACGAGGGCATCCCCATCCTGTGCCGGTTCCGCTGGACGGTGCACGGACCGGAGCGCGCTTCGTGGGACCAGGCGTTCTCGACCGACGACGGCAGCACCTGGGAGACCAACTGGGTGATGGAGGAGACCCGGGTGGAGTAGCCCGCTCCCGAGGCAGGGGTGCGTGCCAGACTGGCGCCCATGCGCACCCACGACCGCGACAGGGCCCTCGACCTGCGCGAGGCGATCCACCACACGGGCTACTACCCCGACGTGGTGGCCGACGGGGTGGCGGGTGCGGTCGCGGGCGAGGAGGTCGTCTCGTTCTACCTGCACCACGAGCCGACGTTCGACCGCGACGAGATCCGCCGTCACCTGACCGTCGTCGTCCTCACCCCGAGCCGGCTGGTCGTGGCGCACACCGACGAGCACGCCGCCGACGACCTGATCGCGGAGCCGTACACCTCCACCTCCACGGAGGCGATCGCGCTGTCCACGGTCAAGTCGGTGGTGGTGACCCGGATGGTCACCAACCCGACGTCCGGGTCGGCACCCGCGGCCGAGGCGGTGGTCACCATCGGCTGGGGCGGCGTGAGCCGGATCGACCTCGAGCCGGCCGGCTGCCAGGACCCCGAGTGCGAGGCCGACCACGGCTACACGGGCGTGTTGGCCTCCGACGACTTCTCCATCCGCGCGTCCGCCACCGCCGACGGCACCGACGCGGTCGCGCTGCTGCTGGCCTTCGCCGACTCCCTCTCGGCGCGCACCCAGGGCGCGTGACCCCGCCCGTCGAGCAGGCCTTCGTCGAGCCGGCCTACGGAAGTCGTTCTCTGGTCGACGTCGTGCCCGCCGTGGGTGCGGCCATCGGGGTCAAGCACCGGCCCGACGAGCAGACCGCCGGCGGTCTGGTGCTGCCGGAAGCCCCGGCGTACGTCGTGTTCCTGGTCGACGGCCTCGGGGCGCGGCTGCTGGAGCGGTACGCCGAGGCCGCGCCGTACCTCGCCTCGCTGATCGGTCGCCAGGCGCCCGGCACCGCCGGCGTCCCGTCGACGACCGCGACCAGCCTGAGCTCGCTCGGCACCGCCCTGCCGCCGGGGGCGCACGGGCTGGTGGGCTTCACCTCGCGGATCCCCGGCACCGGACGGCTGCTCAACGCGCTGGCGTGGGACAAGCAGGTCGACCCCAAGGAGTGGCAGCCGCACGCGACGGCGTTCACGGGGCTGCGGCTGAACGGCGCGTCGGTGACGGTGATCAACAAGCGCGAGTTCCGCGGGAGCGGGCTGACGATCGCGGCGCACCGCGGTGCGGAGTTCGTGGGGGCCGACCGCGTCGGGGAGCGTCTCGCCGCGGCGGCCGCGGCGTCGAGCGAACGCCCCAGCCTCACCTACCTCTACGACGGCGACCTCGACTGGACGGGCCACCGCTACGGCGTGGCCTCGGACCCCTGGCTCCAGCAGCTCGCGATGGTCGACGCCGAGGCCGAGCAGCTGCGGGAGTCGCTGCCGCCCGAGGTCCGGCTGCTCGTGATCGCGGACCACGGCATGGTCGACTCCCCGAGCGCGTCACGGGTCGACGTCGACGCCGAGCCGGAGCTGCGCGAAGGCCTCTTCCTGATGGGCGGCGAGGCGCGGTTCCGGCATCTCTACTGCCGCAACGGTGCGATCGACGACGTCGCCGCGACCTGGCGCTCGGTGCTCGGCGACCGGGCCGACGTGCTCACCCGCGAGGAGGCGATCGGCCGCGGCTGGTTCGGTGCGGTGCAGCCGCTGGTCATGCCGCGACTCGGCGACGTCGTCATCGCCTGTCGCGGCGACCACGCCGTCATCTCGACCGTCGACTTCTCGTACGAGTCCACGCTCATCGGCCTGCACGGGTCGCTGACCGCCGACGAGATGCTCATCCCCCTCCTGGTGGACTGACCGAACCTCCCATCGCTGCCGCCGCGTTATTGGGTTGTGGCTCGCGCGGGGGCGCGGGCACACTCGAAAGTCCTCTCGGGATTCCCGAGCCCAGGAGGTTCCATGCGCAAGACAGCAGCAGTCGCCGCGGGAGCGGCCTTCCTCTTCTCGGCCGGCGCGGCGGCCCCCGCGGTCGCGGTGCCCTCGGGCTCGCCGGTGCTGATCACCGCCCACACCAGTCTCGAGAACGAGGTCGCGCCGTTCGACTCCTCGCTCGACGGCTGCGAGACCGGGACGGTCGTCAACGGCGCCAACGCCAAGGCGAGCTTCACGCCGTGGGGCGGGGTGTTCAACGGGGACAAGGAGTTCACCTGCGACGGTGGCCTCTCTGGATTCACCCTGCGGCTCAAGGCTCGCTTCGGCGAGGGCGGCTCGACCGGCAGCTGGAGCGTCGTCAGCGGTTGGGGGGACTACGCCGGTCTCAAGGGCTCCGGAAGCCTGGTCGGCATCCCGATCAGCGACGTCCAGATCGACGACGTCTTCACGGGTCTGATCCGGTAGAGGGTGGGGGGCGGTGAGTGAGTGTTGATCTGCTGACCGCAAACCAACACTCACGCACCGCCACCCGGGGCAGACCAACACTCACGCACCGCCACCTCGAGGAGTCCTCAGCCGAAGGGCAGCGGCTCGGGGGCGAGGCTGACGGCGTGGGCGCGGGCTGCGGTGAGCCGGCGGCGGTGGTGCTGGCGGCAGAGCACCTCGTAGGCGACGTCGGCGGGCTCGTGCCCGCCGTCAGCGGGGTCGTCCACGTCGCCGACGACGATCACCTCGCCCTCCACGACCATCACGCCGTTCTCGGTCCTGGCGTTGTGGGTGGCGCGCTTGCCGCACCAGCACAGCGCCTCCACCTGGAGCACGTGCATGCGGTCGGCCAGCTCGACGAGCCGGGCGCTGCCGGGGAAGAGCATGCTGCGGAAGTCGGTGAGGATGCCGAACGCGAACACGTCGATCTGCAGCTCGTCGACGATCCGGGCGAGCTGGTCGATCTGGTCGGCGGTGAAGAACTGGGCCTCGTCGCAGATCAGGTAGTCGATCCGACCGCCCTGCGTCAGGGTGTCGACGACGTACCGCCAGAAGTTGAAGTCGGGGTGGACCTCGATCGCGTCGTGCTGGAGGCCCAGGCGGCTCGACAGGATCGACTCTCCGGCCCGGTCGTGGGTGGTGAAGATGCGGCCCACGCGACCACGCACGGCATGGTTGTGGTTGGTCTGGAGCGCCAGCGTGCTCTTGCCGGAGTCCATCGTGCCGGTGAAGAACTGGAGCTCAGCCACGGGTCGTGATCCTGTCACACGCCTCGGGCAGGACAGGATGTCTCCCATGGCGTCCCCCCTCGTCACCGCACCCGACCTCACCGCCATGCTCGGTCCGGTCACCGTCCTCGACGTCCGCTACCAGACCGGCGGGCCCGACGGCCGGACGGCGTACGAGGCGGGTCACATCCCCGGAGCCGTGTACGTCGACCTGGACACCGCGCTGGCCGGCCCACCCGCCGCGCCGGGCGAGCCGGGCGGCCGGCACCCCCTGCCGGAGACGGCGGTCTTCGAGGCCGCGATGCGTGCGGCGGGCGTGCGTCACGACCGAGCGGTGGTCGTGTACGACGACTGGGGCGGCCGCGCGGCGGCCCGGGCCTGGTGGCTGCTGCGCTACCACGGCCACGGCGACGTCCGTGTCCTCGACGGTGGGCTGCCCGCGTGGCTCGACGCGGGCGGCGCGACCGAGACGGGACCGGTGAACCCCGAGCACCCCGGTGACTTCACGGCGAACCCGGGCCAGATGCCTGTGGTCGACACCGACGACGTGACTGCGGTGGAGGTCCTGATCGACGCCCGGGCCCACGAGCGGTACGCCGGCGAGCACGAGCCCATCGACCCCGTGGCCGGCCACGTGCCCGGCGCGGTCAACGTACCGACCAACGACAACCTCGGCCCGGGCGGACGCTTCAAGGACCCCGACGAGCTGCGCCGCACGTACGCCGCGGTGGGCGCGGTGGCCGGCGCCGACGTGGCTGCGTACTGCGGCTCGGGCGTGACCGCCTGCCACGACCTGCTCGCGCTGGCCGTCGCCCGGGTACCGGCGGCGCTCTACGCCGGCTCGTGGAGCGACTGGGTCAGCGACCCGGGGAGACCGGTGGCCGGTCCACCAGCCTGACGAGCTTGCGGGGCGCGAGCCGGCAGTAGCTCTCGGTCACCAGCTCGCGCAGCTCCTCCCAGTCGACGTCGTCGTCGATCACCACGCCGGCGACGTCGGTGCCCCAGCGGGCGCGGAAGTAGCGCGGGCCCGATCGGGTGATCGCCTCGAGCTCCTCCGGGTCGGCCCGGAACGTCATCACGACGTGTGGCCCCGGGCTGCCGACGGCGCGCGAGTAGGCCTCCGGCCGCCCGGCCTCGATCGGCAGCACGTGGGCGAAGGTGCGCCCGCGCACCCGCCACCGCTCGCCGACCCAGGCCTCTTCCTGATAAGCATCGGGCAGCGCCAGCGCGATCCGCGCCAACCGCTCGACCCAGGCTTCTGGAACAAGGACGTCTCGACCCACCCCGCGACGCTAACGCGCAGCGCCGACAGCCTCAGTCATGTTTCCCGCCGCCGAACATGATCTCGTCCCAGCTCGGCACGGACGCCCGGCCCTTGCGCTTGGCGGGGCGGCCGGACGGCTCGTCGGCGCGGGTGTCGTCGACCGGCTCGTCGGTCGGCTCGTGGTCGTGCGGCTCGGGATCTTCGGCGTCGTCGACAGCCGGTTCGTCGTCGAGGTAGGCCTCCACGGGAGCCTCGGACCCCAAGGAGTCCGGGACTGCCGGCTCGACGGGGTCCTCGCTGACCAGGTCGATGGCGTCCTCGCCGAGGGGCAGCTCGTCGGGAGGTACGGCGGCCAGGCGGCGCCGGCGGGCCGCCGACAGGTCGTCGGTGCTCGAGGCCGGGGCGGCCCGGTCCGCGGACTCCGCCGGGCCGTCGCCGACCAGCCAGCGGGCCTCGTCGTCGTCGGCGGAGACGTAGTTGCCCGGTGCGTCGAACGTGAAGGCCGCCTGACCCTCGTGGGTGCCGGCCTGGAAGGTCGCGGTCAGGGTCCACCGGCCGTCCTCGCGGCGCCAGGCGTCCCAGTCGACGCCGCCCGGGTCGACGTTCAGGCCGCGGAGGTGGCTTCCGATCGCGTCCCCGAGCGTGCGGCTGGCCGCCGAGGTCGCGCCGGCCGAGCGGCGCAGCGAGGCGCGCTGGGCCCGCTGGGCGACGTGCTCGCGCTCGGCGAGCACCGGGGCGGCGAACGGCATGATCTTGTCGACCGTGGTCTGGGCCGCGGCGGCGACGGCCTCGGGGGTCTCGCCGGCACGGATCCTCGCCTGGATGTCGCGAGGTCGCAGGACGCTCTCCATCTTGATCTCCAACTGGCCGAGGCGGGCCCTAGCGTGACTGTCGCCGCGCAGGACGGCCCTGAGGTTGGTGTCGACGTCGAGGGTGAACTCGACCCCGGTGTCGGACACGAGCAGCAGTCGTCTCCCGTCCTCGCTCAGACCCGCGAGGGTGAGGTGGACCATCTGCTCGTCGTTCTCCTTTCGCCCGAGGTCAGGGCACACGATCAGGATCTGGCAGGTTCTGGGTCGGGCTCCGGTTGCGGCCGAGCCTACGCCCGAGCCACCCCTCGCCAGCCCTAACCTGTCCGGGTGTCGTCCACAACCCTTCTGGTCGTGCTCGACCTCCTCGGGATCTTCGTGTTCGCGATCTCCGGGGCCCTGGTCGGCGTCCGGCGCGGGCTCGACGTGTTCGGCGTGCTGGTGCTGGCCGGCGTGACCGGTCTCGGCGGCGGCTTCCTGCGCGACGTCCTGATCGGCGACGTCCCGCCCGCGGCGCTGGCCGACTGGCGCTACCTGCTGGTCCCGGTCGCGGCCGGGCTGATCACGTTCGTCTTCCATCCGGCCGTCGGCCGGGTGGAGCGACTGGTGACGATCTTCGACGCGTTCGGCCTGGCCCTGTTCTGCGTCACCGGTGCGCTGAAGGCGCTGGAGTACGGCCTGAGTCCCGTTCCTGCCGCCCTGATGGGTCTGGTCACCGCCATCGGCGGCGGCATCGCCCGCGACCTCCTGGCCAACCGGGTGCCCGAGGTGTTCCGGGGCGAGCTCTACGCCATCCCCGCCCTGGCCGGGTCGGTTGTCGTCGTCGTCCTCGACGGTCTCGGCCAGCGCACGCTCGTCGTGGCTCTCGCCGGCGCGGGCGTCTGCCTGACCTGGCGGCTGTTGGCCCTGCGTCTGCACTGGCGGGCGCCGCTGCCGACCGGCCCGGCCAACGTCTGAGGCCTACGACGTGCTCGAGTGGACCTGCGGGAGAGTCTGCGCCGCCAGCACCGCGACCAGTCCGGCGCCGGCCGAGACGAGGTACGCCGGGGACGCGCCCGCCGCGTCGACCACCAGGCCGCTGATGGCCGCGCCGGGGGCCAACCCGGCGGCCAGTCCGGTGTGGATGAAGGCCATCCCCTCGGTGAGCCGTGCCGCGGGCACCCGCTGCTCCACGAGCGACAGGGTCGCGATCCACGAGGGCGCGATGGCGAAGCCGGCCAGGAACAGGGCGGCCGCCATCACCCAGACGGTGTCGATGAACCCCAGCGGAGCCATGCCCAGCGCGAGCGCGATGGTGCCCACCTTCAGCCGG
>JAICRP010000023.1 GCA_025966445.1 Nocardioides sp. | reverse complement strand
TAAGTCGGCCATGCTCCCAGTGTGCCCGACGACGTCGCGTAGGTCGCGCCCACGAGTCAGGTCGCGTTCTCGTTCCCGGGTCGACGCTGCCGTTCGCCGTGCAGGTCGAGGACGGCGCGGACGCCGGGCAGCTCGCGGGCGGTCAGCCTGCGGGCGGCCGCGATCGCGGCCGCGGGGTCGTGCGGCGCCTGGTCGAGCTCGCGCTCGATCCGTCCGGCCAGACGGGTGTGCCAGCGCATCTGCAGGGCGCCGAGCAGGGTCCTGGGGTCGCCGAAGGTCTCGGCCACACCGGGCAGGTCCATCGGGAGCCGGCCGTCCGCGCGGGCGTCGACGGTGGCGATCACGTCGCGCATCGCGTCCTCGCGGCGGTGGTGGGTCGTCCAGCTCATGGTCGTCACTCCTCCACTCACATACCGAGGGTACGTACTCAGGGTATGTTCGTGTACCGTCGGTATGCAACCGGCCGCGGACGTGACCCGGGTCATAGGGTGGGGCGGTGAGCACATCGGTACCTCGCCTGGTGCCCCAGTCGCCACACGTCAAGCACGCGAAGGGCACCAGCCGCCGGGCGCAGTACTCCGCCTCCACGAAGCGCGCACTGCTCGACGTGGCCCAGGACCTGTTCACCGAGCACGGGTACGCCGGCACGTCTCTCGACGCGATCGTCGCCGGGGCGCGGGTCACCAAGGGCGCGCTGTACCACCACTTCGCCGGCAAGCAGGCGGTGTTCGAGGCGGTCTTCGAGCGGGTCGAGCACGAGGCCTCGAAGGCGATCCACGACCAGATCAAGGGCGAGCAGGACCCGTGGCTCAAGGCGCGCGCCGGCCTGAGGGCGTTCCTCGAGGTGGTCCGCCACCCGACGTACCGCCGGGTCGTCATCCAGGACGGGCCGGGGGTGCTGGGCTACGAACGGTTCCGCGAGCAGGAGGAGCGATCCACCTTCTCCAACGTGCTGGCCATCGTCGCGAGCGTGCTCACCAGCGACCTGGACACCGGGACCCTCGAGATGGACGAGCCCATGCAGCGCACGTTCGCCCGGATCTTCTTCGGCGCGATGTCGTCGGCGGGGGAGTCGGTGTCCCTGGCCGAGGACCCCGAGGCGGCCAGTGACCGGGTGGAGGCCGCCATCGGCATCATCCTCGACGGCCTCCAGGCCCTCACTTCTGCCAGGTGACGTTGCCCGGCCCCGCCGGGACCAGCTCGATCCAGACGTGGCCGGCCGGCACGGTGATGGTCTTGCCCTTGGCCTCGAGGCTGAGCGTCGAGGTCAGCTTGTCCTTGCTCCACGTAGCTCGGACGACGCGACCGTCGTGGAAGAGCCAGGCCGGACCGCTGCCGACGAAGTGCGACTCGGGCACGAAGTTGCCCGCGGGGTCCAGGTAGCCGGCGTCGCCGACCTCGACCTGGAGCGCCAGCACGGTGTCGGCCGGGAACTGGTCGTCGGGGCCCGCGTTGGAGTTCGGGTTCGTGTATCCCTTGCCGTCGTAGGTCCACTCGGTCGCGTGCCCACCGGAGAACGCCGCGGCGAGGGTCGTCGCCTTCTTGCCCTCGGGCAGGTCGCTCCCGTCGCCCCACGGCAGGTAGTCCGCGGGCCGCACGGCCTGCTGCTTCTCGGCCTTGGCCGTGTCGGTGAGGTCGGCGAACAGGTTGTACGGCGCGGAGCGCGAGTCGTCTCGGTAGGTGCCGGCGCCGCCCTCCGAGACGAACGGGATGCCTGCGTCGGTGATCCGCCGGATCGTCACTCCCGCGGCCCCGCTGGTCACCACGGTGGCGTGGTCGCCGGGCACGATGCCGATGTCGCTGGCGCGCATGGAGCGAACCGGGCCGGCGTTGTCGGGCACATCGGAGTAGAAGAAGACCGCGAGGCGGGTGATCCCGCCCTCGACGAGCTCCTCGACCACCAGGTCGGCGTGGCTGAGGCCGACCTGGGGCGAGCTCGACGTGCTGTTGTCGATCTTGGTGACCAGGATCGGGTGCTTCAGCGCGGCGCTCTCGCCTTCGGCGACCTCCAGGCCCGTCAGCGGCCAGGTGTCGGGCGTGACCTCCTCCTCCTCGGCCGCGGCCGGGGTGAAGGGCTCGCTGGGGTCGGCCTGCTGGGCGGCGGGTGAGGAGTCGCCGCCGCCGCAGGCGGTCAGCGCCGCGGCGGTCAGGGTCGCGGCGGCGAGCAGGGCGACAGGGCGAGAGGCTCTGCGCATCGAAATAAGGCGCACGGGGTTGCTCCGATCAGGGGGCGCAGATCAGCGAATCTGCTCCATTGTGGTTGTCTTTGAGCGGCGAACCGCGCAGCGGCGCGGAGTCGGCGCGTCGGGTCTAGACGAGCGTGGCGCCGCCGTCGACGTAGAGGACCTGCCCGGTGACGTACGACGCCTCGTCGCTGCAGAAGAACGCGGCCACGGCGGCGATGTCCTCCGGGAGGCCCACGCGCTTGACGGGGTTGCCGTCGGCGGCGGCCGCGCGGAAGTCCTCGACGCTCATCCCGACCCGCGCGGCGGTGGCGTCGGTCATGTCGGTGGCGATGAAGCCGGGGGCGATGGCGTTGACGTTGACGCCGTACGGACCGAGCTCGATGCCGAGGGTGCGGGTGAAGCCCTGGATCCCCATCTTGGCAGCGGCGTAGTTGGCCTGGCCCCGGTTGCCGAGGGCGCTCACGCTCGAGAGGTTGACGATCTTCCCGTACTTCTGGGCGACGAAGACCCTCTGGGCCGCGCGGCTCATCAGGAACGCGCCGCGCAGGTGCACGTTCATCACGGTGTCCCAGTCGTCCTCGGACATCTTGAACAGCAGGTTGTCGCGGGTGACCCCGGCGTTGTTGACCAGGATGTGCAGTCCCCCGAGCTCCTCGACCACCCGCGTGACGGCTGCCTCGACCGACGCCGAGTCGCCGACGTCGCAGCCGACCCCGAGGTGGCCCCCCTGGTCGGCGGAGCCGAGCTTGACGGCGGCCTCCGCGGCCTGGCCCTCGTCGAGGTCCAGGATCGCGACCCTGGCGCCCTCCTCGGCGAACCGCTGGGCGGTGGCGAACCCGATGCCCCGGGCTGCGCCCGTGACGATCGCGACGCGCCCGTCGAATCGACCCATGTGAACTTCCTCCTGCTGCTCGAGAAGCCCCCGTCCTCAGCGCGTCACTCTAGGACGGCCCGGATCCGGGTCCGCCACCGGTCCCGCGCCGGTCGGGTGCTGCTCGCGCGCGGTACCGGCGATCGCCGCGACGACGAGGGCGACTCCGACGATGCCCCAGACACCCAGCCGCTCGTCGAGGAAGACGGCCGCGGCCACCGCAGCCGTGACCGGTTCGCACAGCGTGGCGACCACGGCCGCACTGCTGCTGGTCGTGCGCAGGCCCGAGTACAGCAGGGCGTAGGCGAGGGCGAAGGTCAGCGCCCCCAGGTAGAACAGGGTGACCA
The DNA here is from genome assembly GCA_025966445.1 of Nocardioides sp. Classification (GTDB taxonomy): domain Bacteria; phylum Actinomycetota; class Actinomycetes; order Propionibacteriales; family Nocardioidaceae; genus Nocardioides. The sequence continues at coordinate 18,768 of JAICRP010000023.1, read as the reverse complement.
GCGCGACCGGGTCGCTCGTCGTGTACGGGCCCCCGGCGAGCAGGGCGACCGGCACCAGTCCGCACGCGCCCACGACGGTGGCGGCGGTGGTGAGCACGAGCGGCTCGGTGGACCGGGCGAGGGGCTCTCCGACGGCGGTGGCGACGGCGTACGCCGACCCCGACGCGACGGCCGCCAGCACCCCGAGCGTCGGGTGCGGGCCGGTCTCCCCCAGCCCTGCCGACCCGCTGACCAGGACGAGGCCGGTCAGCGCGGCCACGATGGTGAGGACCTCGACGAGGTCCGGCCGGCGACGGTGCCGGACGGCGTCACGAACGGTCAGGGCGATGGGAGCGACGCCGAGGCTGACCACGGTTGACACCGTGACGCCGACCCACACGACGCTGGCGAAGTACAGCGCCTGGTAGGCCGCGGTCGCCAGGCCGACGAACACCGTGGGCAGCGGTCGCTCCGCGAGGAGACGGCGTACGCCGCCCAGCTGCCGCATCAGCACACACGCGAGCAGCAGCACGACGGCCGCGATGGTGGTGCGGTACGCGCTGATCGTCATCGCGGACAGCGGCGCGTGCTCGCGGATCACCTGGACCGCGAGGCCGCCGGTCCCCCAGAGCACTCCGGCGAGGCAGATCTGCAGCAGACCGGCGCGCTGCCTGAGGGGCGTGGGCATGACCCCTCGATCCTGGCAGAGTGCGGGCATGCGGCCGGCCCTGAAGGCAGAGCTGGTCCTGGCGGGTGCCGTCGTGGCCCACCTGGTGGTCGTCGAGACGATCTTCGTCACCGGGGGCAGTGGTCGGAACGGCCTGCTCACGATGGCGAAGCTCTTCGGCCTCCACGTCGCGGCCGTGATGATGGTCCAGCTGGTCCTGGTGGCCCGCCTGCCGTGGCTGGACCGCCGCCTCGGCATGGACCGGCTCACCGCCTGGCACCGCTGGGTCGGGATCGCCCTGGCGTGGACCATCGCCTGCCACGCGACCTTCGTGTTGCTCGGCTTCGCACGTCTGGCCGACGCGACGGTGCCCGACACGTTCCTCAGCCTGGCCGGGGTGACCGCGTCGCTGCTCGGCATGGGTGCCGCCGGCATCGTCGTCGTGGTGGTGCTCGTGTCCACGCGGTACGCCCGGCGGAGGCTCCCGTACGAGGTCTTCCGCTACGTCCACCTGCTCCTGTACGTCGCGATCGGTCTCGCGCTCGTCCACCAGTCGCTGGAAGGGACCTCGTTCGACGCCCCGCTGGCCGGCGCCTACTGGTGGACCATGTGGGTCCTGGTCATCGGCTCGCTCCTCGTGTTCCGGGCCGTCGTGCCGATCCGCCGCAACCTGCGCCACCGCTTCCGGGTGGCCGAGGTGGTCCCCGAGTCCGAGGACGTGGTCTCGGTCCACGTCACCGGCCGCGACCTCGACCGCTTCCCCGCGCGGGCGGGCCAGTTCTGCATCTGGCGGTTCCCGGGCCACTTCGGCTGGTGGCAGGCGAACCCCTTCTCGCTGTCCGCGGCCCCGGACGGCAAGTCCCTGCGCCTGACGGCGAAGGCCGTGGGCGGGACGAGCGCGGGGCTGCGCCACGTCCCCGTGGGGTCACGCGTGCTCGTCGAGGGTCCGTACGGCGCCTTCACCGCCCTGCACCAGGGCACCCCCGCGACGCTGCTCATCGCGGGGGGCATCGGCGTCACGCCGATCCGGGCTCTGCTGGAGGAGGTCACCGGCGAGACGATCGTGATCTACCGCGTGAGCAGTGCGCTCGACGCGGTGCTGCTGCCCGAGCTGGAGACCCTGGCCGCGCAGCTGGGCGCCGACCTGCGCGTGGTCGCGGGCCGGACCGGCACCGGCGAGCCGCCGATCCCGCCGTTCGACGCTCACAGCCTGGTCGCCATGGTCCCCGACATCCACGAGCGCGACGTCTACGTCTGCGGCCCTCCCCCGATGACGGAGGCGGTGGTGACCGGCCTCCGGGAGCTCGGGCTGCCCCGCGGCCAGGTGCACTTCGAGCGGTTCGGCCTGGGCTGAGTGGTCAGCCCAGGGCTGCCCGCACCCGCTCGGCGTACTCGGCCACCTCGGCGTCGTCGGCGTACTTCGTGCGCGGCCAGAAGAAGCCCCGCAGGCCGTCGCCCTTGGTGCGTGGCACGACGTGCAGGTGCAGGTGGGCCACCGACTGGCTGACGGTGTTGTTCATCGCGACGAACGAGCCCTGGGCACCGAGGCCCTCGACCATCGCGGCCGCCAGCCGCTGGGCGTGGGCCAGGAAGCCGTCGCGCAACGCCGCCGGCAGGTCGGGAAGCGTCTCCACGTGCTCGCGGGGCACCAGCAGCACGTGGCCCTTGAAGACCGGCCGGATGTCGAGGAAGCCGACGAAGTCGTCGTCGGACAGCACGAGCGCGCCCGTCGTCTCACCCGCGACGATCGAGCAGAACAGGCAGTCCATGCTCGGTGACGCTAGCGCCGCAGACCGGCGTGTTGGCTCGTCAGCTCACCGAAGCGGGCCTCGACGCCGGCGCGCTGCCGGATCGTCGCCGCCTCGACCTCGTCGGCGTCCGCCCGGAAGCCGGCGGGCAGCTCGCGGGTGCAGGCGGCGCCGGCGCAGTCGCGGTAGCGCCACCACAGGCGGGTGAGGCGGTCCCGGACGGACTCGTAAGCCGGGTCGCGCACGACGTTGGTCAGCTCGTTGGGGTCGCGCCGGAGGTCGTAGAGCTCGACGGCGCCGGAGGCCCAGCGCACCAGCTTGTACCTCGCGGTCCGCAGCCCGATCGTCGTGCGGGCGTCCGCGAAACCGCGGGCGACGGCGGCCGGCGTACCTCCCGCCGATGCCCGGTCGGCGATCGCCTCCGTGACGACCGGGGTCGTCCAGCCCCGGTCGCCGTTCCGGATGGTCCAGCGCAGCGACCTGCCGTCGGCCGGGTGGGGCGCCCGGGCCCCGGCCAGGTCGACGATCGTCGCCGACAGGTCGGGGGTGACGACCGGGTCGAAGCGACGACCGGACGGCACGCCGGGGCCGGCGACGAGCAGCGGCACGCGCAGGGCCGGCTCGTACGGCAACGTCTTGCCCAGCCGCTTGCGGTGCTCCCCGAGGAAGTAGCCGTTGTCGGACGTGAACATCAGCACCGTGTCGTCCAGCTCGCCCGTCGCCCGCAGGGTGTCGACGAGCCGCGCCACCTCGAGGTCGAGGACGAACAGCGACTCGGCCCGCTGACGGGTCACCCTCGCCTCCGCCTCGATCTCGACGTCGTTCAGCGGCGGCATCTGCACCGAGCGGGGCTTGTCGGAGACGTCGTCCTCCGGTTGTCCGTGGGGAGGCAGGCCGGGGCTGCGGGCCACCAGCGTGTCGGCCCGGCCCCGCACCCACGCCGGCCTCGCCGCGGTGGGGAACCACGCCTCGGTGCCGTTGTCGCGCAGCACCACGTCGACGTCGTCGGGCTCGTGCGGCAGGCCGTCGTGCGGTGCGAGGGTGGACAGGTACACGAAGAAGGGCTGCTCACCGGCCGACTCCACGACCACGTCGCGCACGATCCGCCCCAACAGCGTCGTCTGGTACTCCCCTTCGTACGACCGCACGGTCTCGTTCTCGTTCAGCACCGGGTGGAAGTAGTGGTAGGTGCCGGCACCGACGGGGTACGGCACCTGGAGCAGCCCGTGCCAGTCGCTCCAGCCGGCGGGGACGAACGTCGCCGACGCCTCACCGGTCACCCGCGACGGCACCAGTCCGTAGTCGTTGAGGTACTTGCCGACGAACGCCGTGCGGTACCCCGCCTCCTGCAGCGAGGTGGCCACGGTCGCGCTGTCGTCGAAGCCACCGAACCCGTACGGCGCCGCGTTGCCGAGCACGCGATGGTTGTGCGCGTACTGCCCGGTCAGGAACGACGCCCGGGCGGGGCAGCAGAGCGGGTACGGGCTGAACGTGTTCTCGTAGGTCAGGCCGCGGGCAGCGAGCAGGCGGCGTACGTGGGGCATGAACCGCAGGTCGTCGGCCCGCATGTCGTCGGCCATCACCACGACGATGTTCGGCCGTTCCACGGCGGCCCGCGGCCGCTCGGAGCGGTCGGCGGCGGCGGTCGCCGGCCCGGAGACTCCGGACATCGCCACCAGGACGACCAGCGCAGCCACTCCTGAGATCTCTCGCATGCTCCGACGTTCGCCGCGGGGCGGACCCCGGGCCTGAGGCCGCGATCCCGGGAGGCCGGGAGGTATGGGGGTGGCGGGACACGTCGCCGTCAGGTGTCGGGACCGGAGTCCCGCCGCAGCCGGGCCGCCTGGGTGATCAGGTGGTCGCGTTCCCGCCGGTTGGTGGTCAGGGCGGCGGCCGCGCGCAGGTCGGCGTACGCCGCGTCGGCGTCGCCCTCGAGCTCGTGCAGGTGGGCACGGACGGCGAGCAGCCGGGGGTGGTCCGGCAGCCGGGGCTCCACCTCGGCGACGACCGCCAGCCCGGCCGCCGGACCGCTCACCATGCCCACGGCGACGGCCTTGTTGAGCGTGACGACCGGGTTGCCGGTGACCCGCTCGAGGAGCTCGTACAGGGCGGAGATGTGCGCCCAGTCGGTCGACGCGGCGTCGGTGGCGCGGTCGTGCACGGCGGCGATCGCGGCTTGCAGCTGGTACTCCCCCACGCGACCGGAACCGATCGCGGCGTCGAGCACGGCCACCCCCTCCGCGACCGCGGCGCGGTCCCAGCGCGTGCGGTCCTGGTCGGCCAGCGGGACGAACCGGCCGCGCTCGTCGACCCGTGCGGGGCGGCGCGCCTCGACGAGCAGCATCAGGGCGAGCAGGCCCGCCGTCTCGGCGTCATCGGGCACCGCGCCGCGCACCATCCGGGTCAGCCTGATCGCCTCGCGGGAGAGCTCCACGCGCTGACCGTCGTCGCGCGACGGGCCGGCGTACCCCTCGTTGAAGAGAAGGTAGAGCACTCGGAGCACGCTGGGCAGTCGCTCGACCTGCTCCTCGGGGGTCGGCGTCGCGAACCGCGCGCCCGCACGCCGGATCGTGGCCTTCGCCCGGCTGATGCGCTGTGCCATCGTCGCCTCGGTGGCGAGGAACGCCTCCGCGATCTCGGCGGTCGTGAGGCCGCCCACGGCGCGGAGGGTGAGCGCGACGGCGCTCGACGGGGTGAGCGAGGGGTGGCACGCGAGGAACAGCAGCGCCAGGCTGTCGTCGTCGCCGGCGACATCCGGTTCGTCGGCAGGCTCCTCCACGAAGACCCGTTCCTCGCGCGCCCGGCGTGCGGCGTCGCTGCGGTAGCCGTCGATCAGCCGGCGGGTCGCGGTCTGCAGCAGCCAGGCCCGCGGGTTGTCGGGGACCCCCTCGGCGGGCCAGTGCTGGTAGGCCGCGACCAGCGCCTCCTGGACCGCGTCGTCGGCGCCGTCGAAGTCGCCGTACCGGCGCCCGAGCAGGCCGAGGACCCGCGGCGCGAGGTCGCGCAGCAGGTCCTCGATGCTCTGGCCGGTCACGCCTGCCCCGTCAGCTGGCTGTCAGCCGTTGGTCAGCCGCCTCGGGCGGACGAGAGGTAGTCGTCCATCTCGGCGGCGTCGGCGGGACCGTCGTCCATCACCTGCCGGACGTGGATCGGCTGCTGGGTGGGCACACCGTCCTTGCCGGGCACGGCGGACACCAGCGCCGCGATCTCCAGGGCCCGGGACTCGTCGGCGACTTCGATGACCTGGAAGCCGGCCAGCCACTCCTTGAACTCCGGGAACGGCCCGTCGGTGATCATCGGCGCCCCGACCCCGTCGCCGCGGACGACCTTCGCCCGATCGGGCCCCACCAGGATCGTGTGGTCGACCAGCTCGCCGCTGGCGACCAGCGCCTGGTTCAGCCGGCGGTAGTAGTCGAGGTGGGCGGTGACCTCGGCCTCGCTCCACTGCTCGATCGGCGTGGGGTCGAGCCCTGGCTCGAACGTGACTCCCAGCAGGTACTTCGGCATCTGTCTCTCACTTTCTCCGTCGGCACCCCCGTGGGCGCCGTGCACGAGGAGGACGGAGCCGACCGCGGGTTCTCGACATGTTCGCAGCAGCCTGTTCGCGCCCCTACCCTGGCCGGGTGCGCCCACCGTTGTCCAAGGACACCCGGCTGTGCATCTCTGTGGCCGCGCGACCGAGCAACATCGGCACCCGCTTCCACAACCACCTCTATGACGTGCTCGGCCTCGACTTCCTCTACAAGGCGTTCACGACGACCGACATCGCGGCGGCGATCGGCGGCGTACGCGCCCTCGGCATCCGCGGCTGCTCGGTGTCGATGCCCTTCAAGCAGGCGGTGACCCCGCTCGTCGACGTGGTCGAGGACTCGGCGCGCGCGATCGGCTCCGTCAACACGATCGTCAACGACAGCGGCCGCCTCACCGCCTCGAACACCGACTACATCGCCGTACGCCGCCTCGTCGACCCCCTGGACCGGACCCCGTTCGTCCTCCACGGCAGCGGTGGGATGGCCAAGGCCGTGGCCACCGCGTTGGTCGACGCCGGGTTCCCATCCGGGACGGTCGTCGCCCGCAACGAGGCGGCGGGCCGCGGGCTCGCGGCGGCTCTGGGCCTGTCGTACGCCCCCTCGACCGAGGGCGTCACCGCGCCGCTGGTCGTGAACGCCACCCCGATCGGCATGACCGGTGGCCCGCACGCCGCCGACCTCGCCTTCCCGCCCTCGACGGTCGAGGCGGCCACCGCGGTCCTCGACGTGGTCGCGCTCCCCGCCCTGACCCCCCTCGTCCTCGCCGCCCGGGTCGCCGGCAAGCACGTCATCTCAGGCGCCGAGGTCATCGCCCTCCAGGCCGCCGAGCAGTTCGAGAGGTACACCGGCGTCCGCCCCACGCCCGAGCAGGTGGCCGAGGCGTCGGCGGTCTCGCGGGGCTAGGTCTCAGTCTCACCGTGGCGTCGACGCTTCGCGGGTCTGAAGTCGGCCGCTCAGGCCACCGTCGCCGACGGGACGGATGCCTGCCCGCCGCGCTTGTGCCACCAGCGGCGCCACGACCAGATCAGCTGCGGCGTGACGGCGAGCTCGAGGGCCAGGCCGGCCGGGTCGGGACCGACGCGCGCCTCGGCGGCGGCGTACTCGGCCGGACTCAGCACCAGTGCGGCGGCGTACTCCCAGGCACGGCGCTCGTTCGCCGGGCTCGAGCAGCCGTGGCCGAACCGCGCGTGGCCGAGCTCGTGCGCCAGGCACGCCACCACCTGGCGCCCGGTGAGCCGGGGGTTCAGCACGATCAGGCGGTCGTCGCGCCGGTACTCGCCACGGCGCCACTCCCCCAGGTCGCGCCACTCGACGTCGATCCCCAGGTCGGCGCAGTGCTGGAACAGCTGGTCGAGCCGGTCCGGTGTCACCCGGCCGAGAGTGGCAGGGCGCACCGACAGGAGCCACGCGCTCACGGCTCGTCGGTGGTGCCCTGCTCGTCCTCGATGGGGTGCCCCTCGTCGTACGCCGCGACCGCCGACGCGTTGCCCACGAGGTCCTCGGCCTCCGCGATCACCTGAAGCGGCGTCAGGCCCAACGCCTCGCAGACCGCGAACAGCTCCGCCACGTCGATGACCGCCTCCCCGCGCATGAGCAGGTAGAGCTGGCTGCGCGACACCGTCGGCACGGCCTGGGCGAGACCGTGGACCGATCGCAGGTCGGACTTCTCGAGGTGTCGGTTCAAGACGTCGATCACCGCCAGGCTCAACGGCGTCTGCAGCGAGCGGGGTCCGGCTCTCACGGGGGTCGAGCGTACACATCCACAGGACGATGTCCAGGTGCTTGCACTAGTCCATGTTCTTGGATATACAACGTCCATGAACATGGATCCGGGCTCATGGTCAGCACAGGTGGCCGCCGCGATCCGCGCGGAGATGGCCTCCCAGCACCACAGCACGGAGGCCCTTGCCGAGCTCCTGGGAGTCGAGGGCACGGCAGTCGCCCAACGCCTCCTCGACGGCGACACCCCGTTCGATCTCGTGGAGGTCGAGCTCGTCGCCGCCTGGTTCGGCATCGCACCGTCCGAGCTGCTCGCCCGTGCCGACGAGCGGGCCGCTTGACGCACTCATCCACCACTCGGAAAGGGAAGAGTCATGTCAGCTCTCGACAGCGCACCATCACGGGTCGGGCTCGGCGCCTTGATCCTGAGCATCGTGCTCGCGGTGCTGAGCCTCTCGGCCACGCCGGCCGGCGCGGCCACACCAGTGAGCACCGGCACGGCGCCCGCATCCTGCGGACCCGGCGTCAACCAGCGGATCGACGGGAGATGCACCGACACCCTCCCGCAGGAGTTCTCCGAAGGTGGCTGCGGCTTCCTCCAGCGCTGCATCTACTTCAACCGCACCGAGCAGACCTACCTGATCACCGGCAGCAAGTGGATCGTCCAGGCCGCGCTGTGCGCGGCCAGCATCGGGCTGGGGTGCGTCGCGGCCGGGCTGGTCGTGGAGATCGCGGCCCAGTGGCTGCTCAGCCGGGGCGGGATCTGCCCGACCAGCAAGCCCAGGCTCCGCGTCCAGTGGTTCCCCGTCCCCCAGGTCGAGGGGTGCGTAGCGTGATGGCCATGGATGCGCCTGTCCGCCGGATGTTCGCGGTGCTCGGCTTCCTGCTCGTCGCCGGCGTCGCGACGTCGCTCTGGCGCGGCGACAGCGTGGCCACGACCATCGGCCTCAGCCTGGTCGGCCTGGCCTGCGGCGGCCTCGTGTTCGCCGCGTACTTCTGGGCCAGGCGCAAGAACTGAGCCACAGCGGAAGATCCCCGGCACCAGGTGCCGGGGATCTCCGTTGTCGTGCTTCAAGAGGTGATCGTGGTGGAGCTGGCGGGAATCGAACCCGCGTCCTCGAGCGTCGAACCAGGTCTTCTCCGGGTGCAGTCAACGATGGCGGTTTCTCGGCCCCGGCACTCGCGTTGACGCGTCGCCGACGGGCTCAGTCAGGAAAAAGTCCCGGTCACATCTCCTGACAGCTTGTGACCAGCAAGTCCCCTAGATGAGGCCAGGGTCCGGGACGGAGACGGATGCCCGGTCTGACCCTTCGTTCACCGCTCAGGCGGCGAGAGCGAAGTTACTGCGCTTAGCGTTGGCAGTTATTGGTTTCCAGCGATCGTTTACGAGATGACGCTGGCTCCTCGACCCGCTTCTCCTGGAACTAACGTCCCCAGTCGAAACCGATCAGCCCCTCTTGAGTTGTGACCCCAGCCTAGCGGGGAGTGCCGCGTCCGTTCATTCCGAAAAGACGTACACCGTTGTCCCAACACACGGCCCGCAGCCATTCTTCCCCGACATCGAGCCTCGCGAGCGACTCGAGCTGGTGCAGGTACGGGTACGGGATCGTCGGGAAGTCGCTGCCCAGCAGCACCTTGTCCCGGAGGTCGACGAGCCTCGGCAGCAGGGAGGGCGGGAACGTCGACATCTCACCGAAGAAGTCCGTGAACACCATCGTGGTGTCGAGGTGCACCCGCTCGAACCTCTCCGCCAGCGACAGGAACTCGTGGTACTCCGGTGCGCCGAGGTGCGCGACCACGACCGCCAGCCGGGGCCACCGGGCCAGCACCCGCGCCAGCGGCTCGGGACCGGTGAAGTCGTTGGGCACGGGACCGGAGCCGGCGTGCACGACGATCGGCGTCCCGCTGGCCTCGAGCCGCTCCCACACACCGTCCAGCAGGGGGTCGTCGAGGTGGAACGCGCCCACCTGCACGTGCACCTTGAAGACCTCGACGCCCTCGTCGACCAGGGCGCCGACGTATGCCGCCGCCCCGGGCTCCGGGAAGAACGTCGCCGACCGGAGGTTCTCCGGCACCTCGGCGGCGAAGTCCCGGGCCCAGTCGTTCAGGTACGGCGCCACACCGGGCTTGTGCGCGTACGGCAGCGCCGAGAATCGGCGTACGCCGAGGTCGCCCAGCAGCGCCACCCGGTCCTCGACGGACTGCCGGTAGCGGACCGGCCACTCCCGGCCGATCTTCGGGCCGGCCTGGTCGAACTGCTCCCACACCCGGCGCTGGATGTTCTCGGGGAGGAAGTGCACGTGCACGTCGAAGAGGCCCGGGATCCCGAGGCCCTGCCAGAACGCGCGGGTGGCCGCGACCGGCTCGGTCAATCCATTCCCTTGAGACGCCGGCCGAGGGCCTGCTCCTTCTCACGGTCGGCCTGCCGCGTGGCGAGCGACTGGCGCTTGTCCCAGGTCTTCTTGCCCTTGGCGAGCGCGATCTCGACCTTCGCCCGGCCGTCCTTGAAGTACAGGGCCGTCGGCACGATCGTGAACCCCTTCTCGTTGACCTTGCGCTCGATCTTGTCGAGCTCGTCACGGTTGAGCAGCAGCTTCCGCTTGCGCCGGGCGGTGTGGTTGGTCCAGGTGCCTTGGGAGTACTCCGGGATGTGCACGCCGTGCAGCCAGGCCTCGTGGTCCTCGATGTCGACGAACCCGTCGACCAGCGAGGCGCGCCCCTGCCGCAGCGACTTGACCTCGGTGCCGACGAGCACGAGCCCCGCCTCGTAGGTGTCCTCGAGGTGGTAGTCGTGGCGGGCGCGCCGGTTCGACGCGATCAGCTTGCGCCCCTGCTCCTTCGGCATCCGCACAGTCTCTCAGGCAGGCTCAACCGAGATCGACCTGGTGGTTTCGAGCGGTGACTCTCAGAAGTACTTCATCGGGTCGACGGGCTTGCCGTTCTCCATCACCGTGAAGTGGAGGTGACAGCCGGTGGACCAGCCGGTGGTGCCGACGTACCCGATCGTCTGCCCGCGCTTGACCACGGCGCCGGTGCCGACGGCGTACCGCGACAGGTGGTTGTAGATCACCGTGATGAACTTGCCGTTCACCAGTCCCACGTTGAGGTAGAGGCGGTTGCCCCAGACCGAGGAGTAGTACTCGGTGAGCACCTTCCCGTTGCGGACCGCGGCGAGCGGCGCACCGCACGGGGCGCCGAAGTCGTCGCCGTCGTGCAGTCCCCAGTAGTGGTAGATCGGGTGCACCCGGTAGCCGAACGCCGAGGTGACCGGGCCGCTGACCGGGCGCATCAGCAGCCCGTTGGTGTCGATCGGCGCCCCGCCCTTGTTGGCCTTGGCCGCCGCGGCGGCGGCCTTGCGGCGGGCGCGTTCACGCGCCTTGCGGATGGCTTCCTGGATCAGCTTCTGGATCCGGGCCTCCTGCCGCTTCGCCTTGGCCAGGGCCTTCCGGTCCAGCTTCTTGGCCTTGGCCGCCATCGCCTCCGCGGCCTTGCGGTCGCCGACCTTCGCCTTGACGTTCTCCTTGGCCTCCAGCGCCTCTTGGGTCAGGTCCTGCATCTCGACCAGGTGGTCCGCGGCTTCTTGGCGCTGCTCGGCGACCTCGGCGGTCGCCTCCTGGACCTCGTTCTCGTGGACCTTCAGCAGCACCTCGGCCGCACGCAGGTCGTCGTACTCGTTGTCCTGACGGAGGATCAGCGAGCTGTTGGCCTCGCGCTGCCGCGTGATGTCGGAGGGCGTCTGCGCGTTGAGGATCGAGGTGAACGCCAGCAGCGAGGGGTCACCCTGCTCGTAGATGTCGGTGATCGTGTCGACCACCAGCTCCTGCTGGGTCGTCAGGGCCGTCTTGCCGGCGGCCACGTCGGCCTGGGCCTGCGCGAGCCGCGCCTCGGCCGCCGCGAGGGCGGCCTTCATCTCCTCGTCCTGCTGTTGTGCGATCTGGAGCCTGGCGCGTACGTCGCCCAGCTCGGCGCGCGCCTCGACCAGCTCCTCGCGGGTCCGCGACAGGGCGCGCGTGGCCCGCCGGAGGGCGGCGCTCGACTCCTCCAGCGCCTCGTCGGCCTTCTCGACCTGGCGGTGGGCCTGCTTCTGCTTGTCGCGCAGCTCGCCGGCACTCGCCTGGGGACCAGGAAGGGAGAGGACGCCGATCGCGACGGCGAGCGCGGCAGAGACCGCGGCCATGCGTCGACAACCGATGCGGGGGAAGGAACGCACCTGTTCGCCTTTGGGTGTTCGGGGAAGTGAACACCGACGACGCTAACGGCTCGACATCACACTTTGAGGTATTTGCGCGTCAGCACGAGTGTCGGAATCACGGTCAGCATCGGACCGAGGATCGCGATGACCCCGATGGCGTACTGGACCTCGGGCCAGCCGATCCACGGGATGAAGTTGAGCTCGCCCTGGATCCGGTCCTGGATGCCGAACTTCTCGAACGCCACCAGGGCGGCCGCCGCGAGGAGCACGCCGAGCGCCGCGGTCACCACGGCCTCGAGGAGGAACGGGAGCGCGATGTACAGCGTCGACGCGCCGACCAGCCTCATGATGCCGATCTCGCGACGGCGGGCGAACGCCGCCAGCCGGATCGTGTTGGCCACGAGCAGCAGCGCCGCGACCACCAGGAACAGCGCGGTCGCGAGGGCGCCCCACTTCAGCGCGTCGATGGCGCCGTAGATCGGCTTGAGGGTGTCGCGGGCGTCGCGGATGCCGGACACGCCGTCGAGGCCCACCACCGCACTGGTGATGCCCTCGAACTGTTCGGGGTCCTCGAGCTCGATCCAGAGGGACTCGGGCATGTCCTCGGCGGTGATCACCGAGTTGGGTCCGTCGAACTTGCCGGGGGCGTAGGTGTCCTTGAGCTTCTCGAACGCCTCGTCCTTGCTCTCGAAGTGGTAGCCGGCCACCTCGGCGTTCTCCTGGACGACCTTCTCGATGGCGTCCTTCTGCGCGTCGGTCACCTCGCCCACGCAGGCGGCGTTCTGGTCGCGGTCCTTGCAGAGCCAGACCGTGATCTGGAGCTCGCTGCCCCAGTGCTCGGCAGCCTTGGCCGCCTGCTGGTTGAGCAGCACGCCCATGCCGACCAGGGTCAGCGAGACGAAGAGGGTGAGCACGACCGCCAGGTGCATCGACAGGTTGCGACGCAGGCCTTGGCCCAGCTCGGTCAGGGTGTAACGCACAGGGGATCAGTTCTTTCTCGGCTCGGTTCGCGGACGCGGGTCAGTGGGAGAAGCCGTAGCCACCCTGGGCCTGGTCGCGGACGACCTGCCCGGCGCTCAGCTCCACCACCCGCTTGCGCATCTGGTCGACCACGCCGTGGTCGTGGGTGGCCATCACCACCGTGGTCCCCGTGCGGTTGATGCGGTCCAGCAGCTTCATGATCCCCACCGAGGTGGCCGGGTCGAGGTGGCCGGTGGGCTCGTCGGCGATCAGGATCATCGGCCGGTTCACGAAGGCACGGGCGATGGCGACGCGCTGCTGCTCGCCACCTGAGAGCTCGTCGGGCATCCGGTCGCCCTTGCCCTCGAGGCCGACCAGCTCGAGCGTCTCGGGCACCACCTTGGTGATCTCCGAGCGGGACTTGCCGATCACCTGGAGCGCGAACGCGACGTTCTCGTTGACGGTCTTGTTCGGCAGCAGCCGGAAGTCCTGGAACACCGTGCCGATCTGGCGGCGCAGCCGCGGCACCTTCCAGCTGGCGAGGCGGTTGATCTCCTTGCCGGCGACGTACACCCGGCCCGCGGTCGGTCGCGACTCGCGCAGCACCAGCCTCAGAGCCGTGGACTTCCCCGACCCCGAAGCGCCGACCAGGAAGACGAACTCGCCCTTCTCGACGTCGATGGAGACGTTGTCGAGGGCTGAGTGGCCCTGGCCGGGGTAGGTCTTGGAGACCTTTTCGAAGCGAATCACCGGATCGAGGTTAGACGAGGATGCCCAGGGTTCCAGAAACCCCGCGCCCTAGGCTTCCCTCCATGTCGCCCGTACGACGCCCGCGTGTGGCCCGCGCCACGCTCGCGGTGGCCGGGACGCTGCTGTTCGCCCTGCTGGGGGCGGGCTGCTCGGGGTCGGCCGACTCCGGGCCGGAGCCGACGGCAGCGCCGTCGGAGGCCGTCGACGAGGGCACCGCGCTCGCGGACGTCGACACCACCAGCCTGGTCGTCGCGCGCGCGCCGTTCTGCGACGCGGTCGACCCGGCCGCCGTGGCGCGGGCGCTCGGCGAGCAGCCGGCCGAGGGTTCGTCGTACCGGAGCGGGCAGCGCATCAAGCTCAGCGACGACGTCGCCGACGTCGTGCACGAGTTCGGCTGCCGCTGGACCGCGGGCGACGGGGTGGCCGAGGCGTGGGTGTTCGTGCCGCCTGTCACCCGGGAGCGCGCGGCCGACCTCGTGCGCACCGGTTGCCGCGGCCTGCAGGACCCGGCCTTCGGCGAGCCGTCGACCGTCTGCCGCACGCAGGCCCACGGGGTCGCGACCTACACGTTCCGCGGCCTGTTCGGCGACGCCTGGCTGACCTGCCGGCTCGTGGTGGAGGCCGGTCAGGAGGAGACGCTCGACCGCGCCGACCGATGGTGCGCTGCGGTCGCCACCGGCGCCGCCACCGCCTAGGAAGCCGGCGGGACCGTGATCTCGGGCAGCAGCTCGACGATGGACGCGATGCCGGCGGCCTCGTCGGCGGCGTCGTCGACGGCCACCGCGATCAGGACCGGTCCGTCGTAGAGCTGGCCCTGGGGTCCGAGCCCCATCACGCAGGCGAACGCCTCGTCCCCGGCGTCCACGTCGGTGACGTCGCCCTGGCAGAGGGCCTTGGACTGGACGGCGTACTCGGTCGGGTCGATCTGGATGTCGACGCGGCTGAGCATCACGCTCGCACCCTCGCCGCTGACGGGGTCGAAGAAGCAGGCGTGGACCGTGCCGGCGGTCTCGGTCGTGTCGGCACCGAGCACGGCGGTCACCTGCTCCGCCGTCAGGTAGGGGCAGCCCTCCTCGGTGGGTTCCGACGGGTCGGTCGACCCCGTCGCGGTCGGCGGCGGGGTGCCGGTCGCCGACGTGGTGGCACCGGGCTCGGGCTGGTCGGTGGCCCGGCTCTCGTCGGAGCCGCCGCAGCCCGTCAGCGCCGTGAGCGCGGTCGCCAGGACCAGCGCACCCGCGGCCCGCCTCGTCCGCATCCCGGCCCACCTCTCGCCTGCTCCGCTCGGGTGGCTGATGCTAGCCGGGGGCGCCCTCCGCACCGACTAGCCTGCCGCGGTGACGACCTTCGCCGACGTCCTGGCCCGCCGACTGCGGGCCGACCCCGGTCAACCGCTGGTGACGTACTACGACCTGGGCACGGGCGAGCGCGTGGAGCTGTCGGTGACGACGTATGCGAACTGGGTCGCCAAGACGGCCTCCCTGCTGGCCGAGGAGCACGACCTCGAGCGCGGGCAGACGCTCCGGGTCGACCTGCGCACGCACTGGCTCGGCCCGGTCTTCCTGGGAGCGGCCTGGGCGATCGGGCTCACCGTCACCGCGGACGACGCACCCGACGCCGTGGTGTGCGGGCCGGAGGGTCTCCCCCGCTGGGCGCCGTCCGCCGGCCGCCTGCCCGTGCTGGCGTGCTCGCTGCTGCCCATGGGCGTGCGGTTCGCCGACGCACTTCCCGCGGGCGTGCACGACGTGGGGGTGGACGTCTGGTCGCAGCCGGACGCCTTTACGCCCTGGGACCCGCCCGCGGGGACGGATCCCGCGGTCGACTGGGCGGGCGCCGAGCTCACCCCCGCCGTGCTGTGGCGCGGGGCCGCCCCCGCCACCCCCCCCCCCCCCGGCGGCGCCCGGCTCCTCTCGACGACGAACCCGGCTTCCCCATCCGGTCTGTCCGCCTTCACGGTGCCGCTGGGGGCCAGCGGCTCCGTCGTGCTCGTCTCGGGCTCCACGGGTGATGACCTGACGCGGGTGTTCGAGGCGGAGCGGTGCACGGACCGCTTCGAGCCGGCGTGAGGTCCGTCAGCCGGCCAGGTCGTACCCCTTGAAGCCCTGCGCCAGGAAGACCCGCGACGAGAAGCCGGTGGCCGTTCCCGGCAGCAGCCACAGGTACCCGGTCTTCCGCTCCCGCACCACGACTCCGGCATGGCCGTTGATCCCCATGTCGCCAACGCCCACCATCCAGTCGTACTTCTTGACGCTCAGCTTGAGCGGCCGGGCGCCGAGGAACCCACCCGGCCCGTTGCCGGGGTAGAGGGACAGCTTCTTGCCCGAGCGGAACAGGCTGTCCGGGGCGCCGTCGCCGTCCCAGCGACCGACGGGCACCTGCACGCCGGCCTTGATCCGCTTGTAGGCGACATAGGAGGTCTTGAGACCGCTCATGCCGTTGCCCGGGTAGATCAGCATCGCGCGGCCCTCGGGCTGACCCATCAGGTCCGGCCAGCCGTCGCCGGTCATGTCACCGACGGCGGCGAGGAGCTTGACCTTCTTGAAGCCGGTGGCGATGACCGTCGGCGCCGCGAAGTGGCCGGTGCCGTCGCCGCGGTAGAGCCAGAGCCTGCTCGAGTTGGCGTTGCGCACGATCATGTCGGCCGCGCCGTCGCGGTCCCAGTCCCCGGCGCTGAGGATCTGCCCCGCCTTCGGCACCACGACGCCGGACGCGATGGGCGTCCCGGTCTCGTACGTGCCGGCGTTGCGGTAGAGCACGAGGGTGTCGCCGCTGCGCGCGAGCAGGTCGGGCGCGGTGCCGCCGTACGCCGAGGCGCCGGCGTTCAGCCCGGTCACCCCGCCGATGCCGTCGACCGGGCCGAGCGCGTGCCCGAACCGTCCGTTGCCGCGGTTGGGCTTGACGAAGACCTGGCTCGACCCGCCCGCCCGGACGAGCAGGTCGACCTTGCCGTCACCGTTGAAGTCGCCGTGGCCGGTGATGGTGTCGTAGCCCGTCCACGTGCCGCCGATCCGCACCGGGGCGCCGAAGCCGAGCCCCGCCGCGGCACCCGGCACCAGGTAGAACGCGCCCTCGGTGCCGCGCGCGACCAGGTCGGCCCGCCCGTCGCCGTTGACGTCCCCCGGGCCGTTGACCAGGTTGTACTTGCCCCAGTCGTTGCCGAGCGGCTTGACCGTGAACCCGGACTGGCCGTTGCCCAGATAGGCGTCGAGCCGGCCCGTCGCGGGATCACGAGCGACGAGGTCCGCGTGCCCGTCGCCGTCGAGGTCGCCGGCGACCGTGACCAGGTCGTGTCCGGCGAGACTGTTGAAGGAGCTCGTGGGAGGCCCGAACCCACCGTTGCCGTCACCGGGACGGATCTGCGTCGAGCCGTCGGCCGCGACCCGCGCCAACAGGTCGGCCTTGCCGTCGCCGGTCACGTCGGGACTGAGCAGCACCACGTCGAAGACCCCCCAGCCGGCGCCGAGCGACGTCGCCGGCCCGAGGTGGGTCATCCCGTTCGTGGGGACGACGTACACCTGGCCGTCCGACTTCTTGCGGAGCAGCAGGTCGGGGTACGCCGACGCGGCCACGCTCGACTCCAGCTCACGACCCGCCCAGCCCTGCTGGGCGGCGGCGGCGTACTGGCGGATCAGCGGGATCTGCGCGTACAGGTACTTGCCTGGACAGGCGGTGGCGGCGGCGTCGCGGTGCCCGTTGATGCCCTGGAAGTACTTGCTGCCGACCCGCTGCTGCGGCGACGCGGCGTCGACGCCGTGGAGGCTGAGCTTCCACGCGAACAGGACGCCGTACGCCTGGAGCATCGCGGCGGGCGGCTGGGCCGTCTCGAAGTTGCCGATGGCCGACATGGCGAACGAGTACTCGTTGTAGTTGAGCGTGTGCGCACCGACCACGGGCCGGTCGACACCGCCGTAGCGGCCCTCCCAGATGCGGCCGAACTTGTCGACCAGGAAGTTGTAGCCGATGTCGCTCCAGCCCCGGCCGGCCGTGTGGTACGCGTAGATGCTCCGCAGGATGCCGGGCACCTCGTCGGGCGTGTAGTTGTTGGCGTTGACCGTGTGGTGCACGAAGCCCGCGTGCACCTCGAAGTAGTGCAGCGAGCTCTTCTCGCGGATGTTCTCGTTGGCGCCCCACTGCGCGCGCGAGTAGATCACCGGCTGCGGCGTGTACGTCGCCGCCGCCAGGGCCGCGTCACCCTCCGATGCCTCCGCCTCCGCTGACCGCAGCGCCTCCGCGTCGTAGGCCGAGTACGAGCCGTCGTTGCCGTCCATCCCGCTCGTGTCGATCGCCGCGCGCTGGCTGACGGTGTGCTCGGCCTTCCCGGGGGCGATCACGGCGAGCTGCATGTCGCCGGGCAGGAACACCTTGGCGTCGGCGCGGACCTGGACCTGGTCGACGCGGCCGATCAGCAGCGGGTCGGTGCCCGGCCGGGCGTGGCGCCCCTCGGCGCTGTCGGGGTCGGGACCGTGGTCGTCGTGGTACTCGAGGGTCGTCCAGCCCGACCAGACGCCGTCGGTACGGGTGCGGACGTCGAAGCTCAGGTCCTTCTCGGAGGGCTGGATGCCGTGGGCCCAGGTGACGCCGACCGAGCCGTAGCCGGTGACCTTCTGCGGCACGCTCGTCAGCCGGCTGCCGCCGTCCGGCGCCACCGCGACCCGGGCGTTCGGGGTGACGGCGGCCATCCGGCCCGGGGTCTTGCCACCGACGGGGCTGGTCAGCGCCACCTCACGCAGCTGGGCCGACACCGGCCCGCTCGGGAGGTTCGAGGTCTTCAGCGCCTCCTCGCCGTACGCCGACATCAACGCCGCCGGGGCCGCCGAGCCCCTGCCCGGGGCCTCCGCCACCACGTCGAGGCTGACCACGCCGATGGCGGGTGTCAGCGCCGCGCACACGACGGCGAGCGCCAGCACCTGCTGGGTGGCCGTCACGAAACGGACCTGGAAGGGGGTGGGGCCGGAAGGCATGAGGGGCTGCTCCATGTGCTGCGGGGAAGTTCACACGAGTAGCAACTTTCACACGCGTCACAGAGGTGCCGATAGTGGTTCTGAGTAACTACAAACGTGTAATTTCCAGTCGACACGCCGACGACTTCGAGATTTGTCAAGCGCCGAGTCGGCGTATCTGCAGGTCGAGGCGGCGCCGAGTCGGCGCATCTGCACCTCCGAGCACGGACGAGTCGACGTCGCGAACTGCAGTTGCGCCGACTCGACGGGTGCGAGCCCTGCAGAT
>JAICRP010000263.1 GCA_025966445.1 Nocardioides sp. | reverse complement strand
GACCAGGTCCGCGCCGATCCGCCGCAGCCACCCGGCCTCGGCCCAGGTCTCGTAGTGCGGCCCCGCGAGCAGCGCGTAGACCCCCTCGCGCAGGTCGGGGTCCAGGCGCCTGGCGATCGCGCGCAGCCGGCGCGACCAGGCGTCGGTCAGGTCGACGAACCGTGGCCCCTCGAGCGGACTCCCCATCACCAGGTTGAGGTGGTCGTGGATCAGCACCGGTTGCCCGAGCTCGACGTCGTCCCGCAGGCTGCCGTTGGCGTTGGTGAGGACGGCGAGGCGTACGCCGGCCGCGGCGGCCGTCCTGATCGGGTGCGTGACCGCGGCTGGTCCGTGTCCCTCGTAGAGGTGGGTACGGCCGAGGTAGAGCAGCACCCGGCGCTCGCCCAGCACCACCGACCGGACCTCGCCCCGGTGCCCCTGCGCGACCGGGACGAGGAAGCCGGGCAGTCGCGCCATCGGGAAGCTCGCGACCGGCTCGCCGAACGCGTGGGCCGCCGGCCCCCAGCCCGACCCGAGGACGACGACCGCCTCGTGGCGGTCGGTACCGGTCAGCTCCGCGAGCCGCTCGGCTGCCGCGTGCGCCTCGGCGTACCCGTCCGGGATGCTCACCTCCTCAGCCTCCCATCCGGCGTGGTGGTGGCGGGCCTACCCTGATCCCGATGAGCATCACCGAGATCCGCTGCCACCGGCTCACGGCTCCCCTCCACACCCCGTTTGTGACGGCCCTGCGGCGCACCGAGCACCTCGAGACGACCGTGGTCGAGGTGGTCGACGACGACGGCCTGAGCGGGTACGGCGAGGCGCCGCAGGTCTGGCGGGTCACGGGCGAGTCGCTGGCCGGGGCGGAGGCCTGCCTGAGCGGGCCACTGGCCGACGTCGTCCGCGGCCGCTCGCCGGACGACCTCCCCGGCCTCGGTGCCGAGCTCCTGGACGCCGTGGTCGGCAACTTCGGTGCCAAGGCCGCCCTGGACGTCGCCCTGCACGACCTGGCCGCGCGCCGGGCGGGAGTGAGCCTGACCGCGTTCCTCGGCGGCTCGACGGGCGCCCAGCGGGTGACCACCGACGTCACCGTCTCCGCGGGCGAGCCCGACGAGCTCGCGGCGACCGCCACCAAGCGGACCACCGAGGGCTTCACCGTGCTCAAGCTCAAGGTCGGCACGGATGCTGACAATCCGGGCACGGATGTCGCTCGCGTCCGCGCCGTCCGCGAGGCCGCGCCGGGGGCCCGGATCCGCGTCGACGCCAACCAGGGCTGGACACCCGCCCAGGCGATCGCGGTCATCCGCGCGATGGAGGACGCCGGCCTCGACGTCGAGTTCGTCGAGCAGCCCGTCGAGCGCCACGACGTCCGCGGTCTCGCCACGGTGACGGAGGCCGTCGACACCCCGGTGATGGCGGACGAGTCGGTGTTCGGCCTGCGCGACCTGGCTGCGGTCATCGACGTGCGCGCCGCCGACCTGGTCAACGTGAAGCTGGCCAAGTGCGGCGGCCTCGGGGTCGCCCGCGAGCTCCTCGAACGGACCCGCGCCGCGGGCATGGGCACCATCGTCGGCTCGATGATGGAGGGCCCGATCGGCGTCGGCGCCGCGGCCGCCCTGGTCGCCGCCGTGGGCACCAGTCACGTCAGCGACCTCGATGCCGCGTGGTGGGCGAGCGCGTCGCCCGTCGTCGGCGGGGCGACGTACGACGCCGGCGTCATCGTGCTGCCCGGGACCCCGGGCCTCGGGATCGACGGGCTGCGGTGATGGACGTGCTCCGGGTGGGCGCCCCCGTCGCCACCGTCTGGGCCTCCCCGGACGCCCCCCGCGACCTCGACGCGGCGGCCGTGGCCGACCGCCCCGACCAGGCCGCCTGGCTGGGTGGCCTCTCGGCAGAGGACCGGCTCGGACTGCACGGTCGCACCCTGACCCAGCTGCTCGAGGGCGAGCCGGTGCTGCTCGGCGACGAGCGCGAGGGCTGGGCCGAGGTCGTCGCGCCCTGGCAGCCCGTACCCGGCCAGGACGGCTACCGGGGCTGGGTCCGCTCCGCGCACCTCCGGCAGCCAGTGGTCACCGACCCGGACCACCCGCGGTCACACGTGCCGGCCGACCGCATCGCCCTGGCGGCGTACGCCGAGCGGTTCCAGGGCCTCGTCTACCTCTGGGGCGGCACCAGCCCGGCAGGCTTCGACTGCTCGGGCCTCGTGCACTACGCGTACCGCCAGGCCGGCGTCGTCGTCCCCCGCGACTCCCCCGACCAGGCGCTCGCCGTGACGCCCGTGCCCCTGGGCACCGAGGAGCCCGGCGACCTCTACTTCTTCGCCCGCGACGACGGCCGGATCTACCATGTCGGCTTCGTGACCGGTCGCGGCCGGATGCTGCACGCGCCGGAGACCGGCGGCTCGGGCCGCATCGTCGACGAGCACCTCGACGACGAGCGCCGTGGCCACCTGGTCGCAGCCGGCCGGTTCATGATCTCGCCGGACCCGCACTGACGACGGTTCGGACTAGCTCCCCGTCGCCTTCCAGAAGTAGTAGTCCGCGGCGTACGGGATCTCGACCGTCTCTCCGGCCACGTCGCACTCGGTGGCGGCCGGAGCGCGACCGCCGGCGGTGTTGACGCGCTGGACGTACGTCGTCGCGGCCAGGCGGTCACCGTCGGCGCCGGGCGCGCTCGTGTCGTTCGCGAGCAGCAGCCAGTCGACGGCGGTCGGGTCGACGTTCACGCCGTCGACCCGGCGACCGACGACGTAACTGCCGTCGGTGGCCATCCAGGTCGGGCCGACGTAGTGGCTGCCCACGACCTTCCCGTTCTGGGCGTAGAGCTCGGCGCGGGGCGCCTGGAGCGACCACGCGCCGGTGGTCGCGTTGCACTGGTAGATCTGGACCCCTTCCGCGTGGGTGACCAGGAAGACCTTGTGGCCGGCGGGTGGCGCGATCCCGGTGGGGACCGTGGGCGACGACGGACCGGCGTACGCCGGGGCCGCGATGGCGATGACAGCGAGGGCTGCGGCACTCAGCCGCGCGAGTGAGAGGTGCATGCCTCTACGGTGCGGTCGGCGGGCGGGGCCCCGAAACCACGGATCACCCGAGGATTCGCGGTTGCCGACCCCAGGACGAGACCTAGCGCGAACCGGTCAGCAGCTCGCCCAGCCCGGCCAGCAGACGGTCGACGTCGTCCTCGGT